>CAYSQZ010000124.1:0-13862 GCA_964433035.1 uncultured Pirellulaceae bacterium
ATCATATAGTCACGCTGAGGAAACTCGTTTTCAAACGTCTCCAGCATGTCGCGAAAATCCTTGGTCATCAGTACAATCTTGCTTTTCTTAGATTCGGTATAGTTTTGGGGAATGACCAATGCGAACTTGATTCGTTTTGGCCGATTCACGTTTGAAAGTTACCAGCAGTCAACATAAACCATCAAAGCGGTGGTCCGAAAGGCACGAAGCCCGCCCAGGCCCTGAAATTTAGCTGAAACATCTCCAAAATCGAACGATCACTGCGCCCCATTGCTGCAAGACTAAGTTTTAAATGCAGCTGCCGTTATGAGGCGGTAGACCACAGAACTCCGACGAGCTTTTCCGATTACCAACCGAAATATGCTGATCTCCGAAATTTACCAATCGCGACAAGGGGAAGGCATCCTGACGGGAACGCCAAGCGTTTTCGTGCGGACCAGTGGTTGTAACTTACGTTGCGGTTTCTGTGACACGCCGTTTGCGTCGTGGGATCCAGTCGGCGAACAAATGTCAATTCCTGAAGTTCTTGCTGAAGTTGATCGTGCAGCTCAAGCGAACCCCGAGCTTGAATCGTCACAGGCTAAGCATGTCGTGCTGACCGGCGGTGAGCCAATGCTTCAGCGCGAAATTGACTTGCTTTGTAAAGAAATAAAATCGGCCGGATTTCATGTCACGATTGAAACGGCAGGCACGATTTTCCATCAGCTCGACTGCGACCTGATGTCAATCAGCCCCAAACTTTCCAACTCCGATCCTCAGGCTGACAGGGCAGGGGAGTGGTTGGCAAAACACCGTTCCAAGCGTCACCAACCTGACGTGGTAAAACGTCTGATCGAAACTTACGACCATCAATTAAAATTTGTCGTCGATACTCCAGAGGACATGAACGAGATTCTTGAGTACTTGAAATTGGTTGCCCCCCGGGATCGGTCCAGAATCCTTTTGATGCCCGAGGGTATCGCGGTTGACGAGCTTATCGAAAAAGAAAAATGGCTGGTTCCCTTGTGTACTGAGCATCAGTTCACATTCTGCCCGCGGAAACACATTGAGTGGTACGGTAACAAGCGAGGTACTTGATCAATCAACAAATCAAAACTTCATTTGGTGTTCTAATATCGTCGACGACCAATTAAGTTGGGCGTTGACATTTAGCTACTCAGATTGAGCGTTTTACAATTCCACCCTCCTGCTTGCGGGAGGGTCGGACGCGAAGCGGCCAGGAAGGGTTTTCAAACGGAGACCATCAACCCTCCCCAAATCAAAGCCGATTTCATCGTCTTTTCTCGACCTTCCCAATCTTGGGAGGGTGACGTTGTTTCGCTAAACCACTTAATCTGAGTAGCCAAAACAAACAACAAACAACAAACATCAACTCAGTGCCAACGCAACTGGTGATTCAACCAGAACCCAAAAGTCGATTATGAAAAGTTTGAGCTTTCTTATATTCGTGACCATGACCTTCTGTTGCTGGGGAATTTATGGTCCAGTGCTCCATGTTGGCCAAGAGCAAATGGCCGGCGGAGCAGGTAAGGCTTCGCTGCGTCCGTTCATGTGCGTCGGTATCGCTTACTTCATCATCGCGGTCTTGTACCCGTTGTTTGTCCTCAAGACTAAAGGCGAAAACGGAAACTGGACCAGCAAAGGCTTCATCTGGTCATTCGCTGCGGGAGTCATTACAGCAATTGGCTCCTTGGGTATTGTTTTGGCTTTCAAGTTCCAAGGCAAACCGGTCTACGTCATGCCGTTGGTTTTTGGATTGGCACCAATCGTCAATACCATCGTGGGAATGTTGATGTCGGGAACTACTAAAAAGCCTTCACCCGTATTCTATATCGGCATCCTCCTGGTCGCGCTGGGCGCCGCAGGCGTGCTACGATTTCAACCCAAGAACGCTGCCAAAGCTCCAGTCGAAAAAACGGCTTCCTTGCTAGTTGAGAATTTTGAAGCCGAAAACAAATTTGAAGAGTCGAAATTGACTCTGGTTTCATTTCAGGAAGCGGTCCAGAGCAGCGAGCAGCAGATCAAAACCGAGACCGAAATTGCGGCCGACGATTCTCAAGCCATCAACTCCCAAACCGAAGCGGAGATCAAGCCGGCAACTTCCGCGACAACTCCGTTCAATGCGCTTGCTGTTGGCTTATGCCTGGCGACTACGGTTATTTGCTGGGGTTCATACGGACCACTCCTGCATCGCGGCCAAGTCCATATGAACAACAGCCGCCTGCGACCGCTCCTGTGCGTTGGATTGGCTTATTTTGGTGTCGCCGTTTTAGCTCCCTGGATCTTACTGTCGATGGAAACTTTCCCTGAGCCCGGAGGCTGGAGCAATGTCAGTGGCGTCGTTTGGTCGCTTGTTGCTGGAGCGACTGGAGCGCTGGGTTCACTGGGAATTATTTACGCATTCAATTTCGGTGGAAAACCAATTTTCGTGATGCCGTTGATTTTTGGTTTCGCGCCGGTAATAAATACGTTGACTGAAACTTTTTCCGCGAATCTGTTTGGACAGATCACGAACTATTTTATTATCAGTTTGGCGATGGTTATCATCGGAGCGGCGATGGTGTTAATCTTTGCTCCCAAAGGCCACAAACCCAAACCAGTAGCAAACGAACCGGCGATAACATAATTTTCCAAACGCCTGGAACAAGTGCAAATGGTAACCCGACGCGTCAGCGAAGAATCCTCGGCGATCACCTATTCCTCGCTTACTAGTATTTTGCATCAAACGATACAAACCGTTTGTAGTACCGGCTAGCCGGCTGGATACTATTCCGCCTAAAGGCGGTACTACGAACATCACATTCAAATTGATGCAAAATCCTATTACGCGTCGGGTTGCCAATAAAATGACGAACCTAAAATGAATAACGATCCGATGGCCCCGACAACCGACGCACAGTTCGTAGAACAGATCGATTTGCTTCTAAGTCACGTGTGGATGATTCGGGCTTTTCTCAAACACTGTGAGGAAGCTGAAGAAGACGACGAACTGCGCGACGTCCAACGAGCGCTTTACGATTACATGCTTGCCCTTGGTGGGCCACTGCGAGATGGAGACCACGCCAAGTATCTTAAACAAGCCAAAAAAAAGCTGAAAAAACTCAAAGACGCCAATGCTCTCTTTCAGGAAATCCAACCTGAAATTTCCTCGCACACCAATTTCCAAATGGCAGCAGTTTCACTCAACAGCTCAGTCAACCAGATCGCGGAATTGATCGAATCGCTCAATGCTCGCAACGCTGCCTCCTAAAAGGCGTCAACGCGTCAAAATCTGGCACAGCTCAAACGTCCGCTCCCAAGGCATCGCAGCATCGACCTATCTGAACGCAGGCTCGATTGCTCTGGAGACGAAAAAGCCACAATCCATGGCTGATCAACTTCTGGATGTTATCCAAGCGCCAACTATGATGGATCGAGAGATCCTTAATCAGCGCAATAGTTGTCAATCCGAATGTCAAAAAACCAAGAACGAGCGCATCAACTACGCTCTGGCCAATCGTCCGGTGCTGACGATGTGACGGAGGATTTTACTGGCTGGTCAAAGCCGATAACTCGCCTGGCGTCGCTGTCGATCCTTGGCTACCTCTTTATCTTGATTCTTGGTCCGCTTTCCAACCCTGTCGCTTCGCCGTATTTGAGCGGTCCGATCGCGGCGAAGATCTCGCCCATTCAACGGGCTTTGTTTCTTGGCCATGGTTATCGCTTTTTTGGTCCCGATCCCGGCCCGGGGCATTTATTGGTCTTCACAGGCCAGCGCGCCGATGGCTCCCAATTCGAAGGCGTGTTTCCTGACTCGTCACAACTGTGGCCGCGCTTGCTATATCACCGCTGGTTCATGCTCAGCGAGACAGTTTTTAACGAACACGCCCTGCAGCTTTCTCTGCCAGAGTTCCAACAACGAGCCGACGAATACGAGCGGCAAATCGCTGCGCATCAAGAAGCCGGCAAACTCCAGTTCGCTAAAGAGCTGATTCAGGAACGTGATCTTGAAGCGCTACAGTTCGAGGAAAGCCGTCGGCGAGTTGAGCTACTGGGTAATGGGATCGCCAACGTTTTAGCTGAGCGCAACAAAGCCTCTTCAATCAAACTGTTTCTGCAAATTCGACAAATCCCTTTAGCAGAAATCGTCGCCAGCGGTGTCAGCATCGACGATCCGGAGCTGCTTTCTGAGTTGCTGCCCTTTGGGGAGCTGGATTCGTCTGGCTACAGGGCGCTTTCTCCGCATTTGATTGGTCAGGGGAGTCTCCCAATTAACAACACTGAGGAAATCCTGCCTGCAGCGGAGGCTTCCCAGTGAATTTTTTCAAACAATGGTCTGACGCCTGGAACGATTTTTGGTTTAGTCCGCGCGACCCATTTACTTTGGCCTTGATGCGAATTCTTGTCGGCTCGATCGTGTTCTATACGCATCTGGTCTGGACATTGGAGCTGAGTACATTTTTGGGGCACGACGGATTGTTGCCGTCTGAGTATCGGCATGTACTCTTTGGAAACGCGTTCGGCTGGAGCCACCTGGATTGGGTTCCTTCCTCGATGCTAATGCTCGTGCATGTCCTTGGCTTGATTGTTGTGCTGATGTTCACGCTGGGGTTGCTGACACGCTGGACAGCAGTGTTGACAGCGCTGCTGGTGATCTCGTATGCCAATCGAGGAACGGGAGCATTGTTCGGGCTGGATCAGATCAATGCGTTTCTTTGCATGTATCTTGCGATCGGAACCCCGGGGGCTTGTCTTGCACTTGATTCGCTCCGGCGTCGCGCCAAGATTCGGAAGCTGACCAATACAACCGAGCCCGATGATTCGGCGGGGCAGGGCAGGGCGGTTGTGAATCGGTTGTCACCTGGCACCGTCAACCAGCAGATCTGGAGCAACATTGCGACCCGTTTGATCCAGGTTCACATGTGTATCGTTTATCTGTTTGCTGCGATTGGAAAGTTGCAGGGAGAAAGCTGGTTTACTGGAGAAGCGATTTGGAGAGCGTTTGCCAGTCGCGAATATCAGACGATCGATATGACTTGGTTGGCCGATCACATGTGGTTGGTTGCGATGATAACGTTAGTGGCTTTGGCATGGGAGTTGGCTTATCCAGCTCTGATTTGGCCTCGGCTTTCCCGTCCACTAATGCTCGGGCTCGCGGTTCTAATTCACTTGGGAATCGGACTGTGCATGGGAATGCTTACCTTCGGGTTGATCATGATCGTAGGAAACCTGGCGTTCGTCGAAGCCGAAACGCTGCGGGGTTGGTTGCGATTGAAGTTCGCTGAGGACGGAGCCGAACTCTGACCGAAACCAGAAAACCTGGTGGTCCTTCAATCCTGAAATGAATAGCAGAACGGGTGTCATGCTTCACGCTTGCGTGAGCATGCTTACGCGAGCGTAAACATGGCACCCGTCAATTCAATCTGACAGACCACTAGAGTGCTCGTTGCTTAAGATTCTCACGCCATTGATTGATCGCATCCTGGCGTTCTTGCTCTTCATTGGCTTTGCTTTCGGCGGTCTGTTCAAATTTATAAGTAGAGTCGATTGGACTGGTAACAACTTTGACTCCTTTGCGGTGTTGGAGACTGAAGAAAGCTCCAACGAACAAAACACTCCCAAGTAGTATTTCCACAAATCCCTCCCAGGGAATACCGTTCCAAAGTACGGATCGCTGAGGCATCCTGGGATCATAGTAAACTGTGATGTCCGAGCCACGCGGGAACTTCCCAATGGCAACACGAGCGCTGATACCCATAATTGGATCCAACATCCCGTGATCGATTGAACTTCCCGTGAAGCGCTGACCTGCCACCTCGTACGCGTACTCAAAGTAGCAGTGGGAGTCGCCGCGACTGGTTTGGGATCGCGTCACTTTGGCTCGCGTCACTTTGGCTGGCACGGATTCCCATTTTGCTTGGCAATAGAGGGCCTCCAGACTGACGCATGCGCCAAGTATCACCAGGATCGGCCCAACGACAAGGGCAGTCAAAGTCAGTTGGATTTGGTAGTGGGAAGGTAAGTTCATGACGTTATTCTTTTCAATACATAGCACAAGCTAAGTTGGCATTTTTAAAACCTAGATTGCGACTGGGTCGTCAATCGGAATACGTTGGTTACTGGCGTTGTTTTGCTTTGGTTGAGAACCGATTATCTCGGCATTTATGGTTTTCACGAACCAACTGAAACTTCAGCGAGCCCTTGGTGTAGTTCGTGGCTAAAACAAGTGCCATTAAATACTCGTCAAAGGGCGGTATCGCACCGACTGCTTTCACCCAGCGTTGACCTACTCATGAACTTCAGTTGCCGCGCTGGCAAAGTTCAGTGATTAAGTCATTCCGAAATCTAATCGCCGGACTTATACTGGGGCCGGATTGAATATTGGAGTTTTCGTTTTTGGAGTGAGTTGTGTCGAAGAAGAGAATTGCCATTGCAGGTGCGACCGGAGCTGTCGGTCGACTAGTGCGCCAGATGTTGGAAGAGCGGAATTTTCCGTACGAAACGATTACGTTTTTGGCTTCCAAACGTTCGGCAGGCAAGACAATTCAATTCAAAGGCGAAGATCACACGATCAAATTGCTTGAGCCCGATTGCTTCAACGATATCGATTTGGTCATCGGCAGCACCCCTGATGATGTCGCGGCTGAATTCGTGCCTTGGGCGGTTGAGCGCGGGACTATCGTTGTTGACGAAAGCGGATATCACCGGATGCTGGATCACGTTCCCCTGGTCGTTCCCGAAGTCAATCCAGAAGCAATTGCGGACCACAAGGGTATCATCGCCAGCCCAAACTGTAGCACGACTCAGATGGTCGTCGCGATGAAGCCGCTTTATGAAGTCTCCAAGATCAAACGAGTCGTCGTTTCGACTTATCAAGCAACCAGCGGCGCCGGCGTTGCCGGGCAGGAAGATCTTGTTGAAGGAACCCGCAGTGCGCTTGACGAGAAACAGTGGGACTACAAAGCATTTTCCCACCCGATCGCGTTCAACGTCATCCCGCAGATTGGTTCGCCAAAACACGAAGGCTACACATCCGAAGAGATGAAGATGGTCTGGGAGACGCAAAAGATTTTTGGTGATGATCAGATCCAGGTCTGCCCGACTTGTGTTCGGGTTCCGGTTTCGAATTGTCACAGCGAGTCTATTCTCGTCGAAACCGAAGAGCCCATTTCAGTCGAGCAAGCAACGAAACTGTTCCAGGCGGCTCCCGGCATCACGGTCGTTGACAATTTGGCCGCCGGTGAGTATCCAATGCCCAACAATTCTGACGACAAAGATGATGTCTTCATCGGGCGGATACGCAAGGATATCAGCTGCGACAATGGGCTGACGTTCTGGTGTGTGAGCGACAACTTGCGTAAAGGCGCTGCGACCAATGCCGTTCAGATTGCAGAACTTCTTGTATCTGGACAATATGCGACATGCGGTACCTCAAGCTAACAATCGCTTACGACGGCACCGACTATGTAGGCTGGCAAGTCCAGGACAACGGGATCACCGTTCAACAGCGACTTGAAGAAGCTTGGACCAGGGTCACCGGCGAAACAACTCGGATCACAGCCAGTGGACGAACCGACAGCGGCGTTCATGCGCTGGCCCAGGTCTGCAGCGTGGCCACCGATTCACAATTGGCACCTCAGACGCTGCTCCGAGCGATCAACGCTGAAACGCCTTATGATATCGCAGTGCTGAAAGTCGAGGAGGCGATCGAGGGCTTTCATGCGATTGGAGACGCGATTCAAAAAACGTATTGTTACCATGTCCAGTACGGCCGGATTCAGGATCCACTAAGATTGCGGACGTGTTGGTTTGTGCCCGGCGATATAGATTTGGAAGCGATGAAATCGGCCGCCAGGTTTTTGATTGGTGAACATGACTTCGCCAGCTTCGAAGCCACCGGAGCTGAACGCAAAACCAGCGTCCGCAATGTAAAGCAACTGGACATAGAGCCCGAAAACTTTCAAGGTCTGCCGGGCTTGAAGCTAACGATCACCGCCAATGGGTTTCTTTACAACATGGTCCGCAATATTGTCGGGACTCTCATCCGGGTGGGGCGGGGGCAGAATGAAGTTCAGTGGGTCGAGTGGGTTCGAGATCAGAAAGACAGAAACAAGGCCGGCCAAACCGCGCCGGCTCATGCGTTGTTTCTGAAAGAAGTCGTCTACCCTGAGCAAGTATTGAAGAAAAATACTGGCAGCGATTAATGTTTGATTGAAACGCAACGCGTCGCGTTGTCCGCTACACCAGATCCAATGAGCCCATTTTCGGCCGTCGACCGGGACTTCGGTTTCGATCTGGCTTGGAGTAGAATCGACAACGCATTGATGATTTATTTTAATTGATTTGATTGGATTGCCGTGTCGATTGGTAGAGACTTTATTGGGCCGTTTCAGCTACTGCGCCTGATTCGCTCCGGAACGACGACTCAAGTCTGGGAAGCGTTGCGCACTGGTGAAAAAGAACGCATCGCTTTAAAAGTCCTGATGAAGGATTATCGTCAAGACAAATATGAAATCGGACAGCTAAAGCATGAAGCCAATGTCGCCGCGACATTGGATCATGAAAATGTGATCAAAATTTTTGGCTATCACGATGACCAAGGCTATCCGCTGGTCGCGATGCAATTGTTTCAGGCCAAGAATATGAAGATCGCCATGCGCGAGCATCGTGATTTGATGCTTCCCAATATCTCAATCATCATGCGAAAGTGTGCTTTGGGGCTTCAGCACTTGCATGACCATGGTTGGATTCACTGCGATATCAAACCGGATAATTTTTTGACCGACGAGCATTGCAATCTCAAAGTGATCGACTTTTCGATTGCCGTCAAATCCAAGAAGGGCGGGCTAGGGTCGTTGTTTAGTCGTCCTAAAGCGATTCGTGGCACTCGCAGTTATATGTCGCCCGAGCAGATCCGCCGCAAACATCCGACTCCTGCCTCCGACGTTTACGGGTTGGGGTGTGTGATTTTTGAATTGCTTTCCGCCAAGACTCCTTTCTCGGCCAACTCACCAGACGAACTGTTGAAAAAGCATCTCACCGCTCCGATCCCATCGCTTGAAGCAGTTAGCGACTGCACCAAGGAGTTCGCCGCTCTTATCAAGAGAATGTTGGCTAAGGATCCAGCCAAGCGGCCTCAGTCAATGCGAGAGTTTCTACACGAATATAAGTCGATGCAGATGTTCCGTGCGGGGAAGCGGCCTGAAGGCTTCAAAAGGTAACTCGATTTTTAGTAGATTCGTCCACCGACAGCTTCATTGAGTCTTCAACGATTCAATCAACAACTCAAAATCAACCCCCTTTTCAACGAGCAGCTACGAGAATTGCGAGTTGTTGAATCCTGTTTTCAAAGTAGAATACTGCGCTTGCGGTTTTTTGAGATTAATTAGATCAACCAACATCCGATAAAGCGTCAATATGGACTACTTGAATTTTGAGCAACCGATCGCGGATCTTGAAGAAAAAATTGCTCAAATCGACGCAGGCGAAGCGACGGTCGAATCAGCTGAAGAGCTTCGCAAGCTCAACAAACAGCTAACTGATTTGACTCGTGAGATCTATGGAAAATTGACTCCCTGGGAGACCGTTCAAGTCGCCCGGCATAAAGACCGCCCCCACACGACTGATTATCTTTCGCTTGTCTTTGACGAGTTTGTCGAGCTGCATGGTGACAAACTTTTCGGCGATGATCGTGCGATGCGAGTTGGCTTTGCGACGCTCGACCGAATCAAGGTCATGGTGCTAGGACATCAGAAAGGCCGGACGTTTAAGGATCGAACGGAGAACTTTTTTGGTTGTGCGCACCCCGAAGGTTATCGCAAAGCGATGGCGAAGATGCGAATGGCGGAAAAATATAATCTACCAGTTGTGTGTCTTATCGATACACCGGGCGCCTATCCTGGAATTGGAGCCGAAGAACGCGGCCAGGCGCAGGTCATTGCCGAGAACATGTACGAGATGTCTCGACTCGAAACGCCGATCATTTGTGTTGTGATTGGTGAGGGCGGCAGCGGCGGGGCATTGGGGATTGGCGTTGGAGACCGGGTTGCGGTGTTGGAGCATGCTTACTACTCCGTCATCAGCCCCGAAGGCTGTGCCGGGATTCTTTGGAAGGGTGCCGAGCATGCCGAAAAAGCTGCCACGGCTTTGAAGTTCACTTCGAGTAACTTGCTCGAAATGGGCATCGTTGACGACGTGATCAAAGAACCGCTTGGCGGCGCACATCGCGATCATCATTCGATGGCGTCCAAAATGAAGGCTTACCTTCGCAAGAACCTTCGTGAGCTAATGGCGACTCCACAGGATCAGCTGCTTGATCACCGCTATGAGCGCTTCAGGAAAATTGGCGTATTTAACGAAGTCTAAGCCGTTAGCGTGCAACAATGACTGGTCTGTTGCGGATCCAATTTCTGAGCTTCGATTCGTTCGTTGGCTTGGATTCGAAAAAGCGTCGCCGAAACACCGGTGCTGGAATCTTGGTATTTCAAATTGCCTTTTGCATGCAGGCTTCCTGGATATCCAAACATTCATTGACATTCTGGCCGGCGGGTAACTGCTGATTGCCATCCTGCTTTATGTGAGGGCTTCTGCTGGGCCTGATTTTTTAGCATTGGTTTGCAATAACCGCATGAGCATCGGAAGGAAAATGACAAACAGTAGCAGAATCCAGATTGCCGGGCTGACTCCCGACTTCTTCGCTTTGACTTCTGGTAGCTTTGCGACCGCAGGCTGGATCGTTTCGGCATCTGCCCAAGGGAACTTGGACCGGATGACTCCTTCTTTGTCTATGACGAATGCTGGACTTGGAAGGTCGCTGAATAAAGCTCGACTCTGATCCTGCATCGAATCGACAAGCACGGTCATCGGAAGTTCATATTCATCCTTCATTCGCCTGGCAAGCGCGATGCGTTGCTCGATTGTCTCAGGTTGCTCGACGTCCTTGAAAGCGAGTTGGCCTGCGTGAGGTTCCTTTTGGTAAACGACAATAATCTCAGCCGAAGGCTCGTTAGATTGAGCGTTTTGATACTTCTTGTGAAGCTGCCGCAACCCGGCGGCAGCGCGACGAATGGGCGGTCAAGTGTATCCCGCTTTGACGACCACGATGTTCTTGCCGCGGTAAGAAGATAGCGAGACCGTCTTTCCACTGAGTGTTTGAAGTTGCAAGTCTGGAGCCACCTCGTCAACAGCGGGTTTTGAATTTGCAAATGCCTCGGCATCAAACTGTTCCGACTTTCGGATTTCCATTTGCGGTGATTGTTTTGCCATCGTCGACGCACAACAAACAAAAACAAACGCGAATACCAGCATGCCTTTCGAAATTATCTTCTGAAGGGATTCTCTGTCTAACCAAAGTGGTTTGCCGTTCGTGTTCATTTTATTTGTCCTTGTGAAGGGCCGACGATTAACGTTTGATTACGCTGAGTCGACTGTTTCAAAAGCAGATCAAGAACCACCTGTTTGTTTTTCGGGTCGCGGATCTTATGCTTCAAAGCAGGCATTTTTTAAGAGTTAGATCACGTCCTTGCGATAACCAGGGACTTTCTCGGGCGAAAACTCAAATGTTAATTTGACCTCACCAACATGCCGAGCCAAAATGTAGATTATTCCCCCGCACGTTGTTAATGGTATTTCCAATGAACAAATGTCTTTGCTTGGTCGTTGTTTGTTTGATGGGTTTGGTATCTTTGGGATACCTGAGCGCGCAAACTGTGCTGATTGAGAATGATTTTGACTCTGCCACTGCGACCGATATTGGTCCGACGTTTCAATTTTTCGGCAATGCTGCAGGAGGGGTGGTAGGTACGGGTGACCCAGATACGGGAAGCTTTACAAATACAGCCGCTATCACTAATACCAACGGATTCAATAACACCGCTACGGTTGATGTTTTGGCGTTGGCCCCGACTGCGACTGGCTTTGAGCTCGAGGTCGTCATTGACAGTGTGACCAACGCTGCCAACCTCCAGTCCAATGGTTTTTTCATCGGAGTCGTGTCTGGAACCAATGCTACTTTGGGGGGAAACATGAATGGAGACGCTGTTAACAACGCAACCGCTTTGTTCAACAATGCTCCCGCAGCGATTGGCTTTCGCATTGGCGGTGCTGGTATCAATCCAACTTTTACATTTGTTGAAGATCCTTTAGACGGGGGGTTTGGCAACGCCGGCCAAGTTAATGTTAACCTCCCCGATCCCGCAGTCGCTCCCGTTTTGCCCCCTTTGGCTGATATAGAAGACGGTTTCACCGTGACCTTCTCCGTGGATAACGCTAACAATTATACTCTCACTACGACTGGCTTGGGCACCGATATCACCGGCTTGACCGGGACACTTGACGGTGCCGGTGGCGCCACCCCGGGATCCACATTGTTCAGCGCTATACAAAATGACTTGGGCATTAGCATCAGCGCTCAAGGTGCTGGTGTTGGAGTCGAAGTTGGGTCAGTCACTTTGACCAGCATCCAACTGCTGGGAGATGTCGACCTCAATGGTGTCGTTACCTTTTTTGACATCCCACCATTCCTTGCGATTCTGCTCGATCGCAGCTTTCAATTCGAAGCCGATATTGATGGCGATGGAGACGTTGACTTTTTTGATATCGCACCGTTTATCGATATCTTGTTCGGCAATCCTTAATAGCCATCACCATAAGATCAATGTGACTCAACTTGGCGTTAATATCTCTGGCGTTAATATCCTCCCCGAGATTGGCGCCAGCGCGATTGAAAATCCAATGCGACCGACGATTGAAATTTCGATCTTGATCAACCACCGTTAGTTAGCGGCTGGCGCGCCGCTTTGGTCATTACTCATCCCGTGCTCGGGACGGCAGGCAACAGGATTGATTCAGCATCCGAGCAAGCAGATAACGCACCAAAAAACGCCTATTTCCAACGTCCGATAATGTTTCTTATGTTCGGTTAGGTCCCTCTGAATCCCGGGGAAATACAGACGTTTGTTTTTTTTCTGGTCACGGCTTGTTCATGTTCATGGAGTTTGTTTTCTCAGCCATGCCCTGCCTGTGCCGCCGCCCGTGGAGTTCCGTGCCACGGCAGCGGCGATTCCTTGGCTTTCGAAGCGATATTCCGTGGGAATAAGAATTATTTTGAATCTTTTTGATTGCGGGCGAGTCCTGATAATGATTAGATAGATGGAGCCAATCATTTTCCACCTTGGAGTAAGTAGCAATGAAGATTTCCTATCAGCTGTCACACTATTGATGTTGATTAGTCAGCTACCCCCTGCGCAGCACCAATGTCAGGTTCATTAGCTTCAAACCCACTTTCTATCGGGCTTAAAGCGCCACCAGCTTGTTGAATAATACCCCCATCACTAGTATTGACAGCTTGGAACGAGTTTTCTTGGCTTTCATCGGTTGTTGATGGGGTACCACCACCACATCCAATTAAAACAAACCCACAAAAGAGAATACCCAGTAACAATTGATGAATGAGAAAATACCAACGAATAACAAATCCTCAAAAAATGTGGCGATCGTCTACCAGTATTTAGCACATTATAGAATTACTATTGCTCGGACCTTATGTTTGCAAAACACAAACGAATATCCTACATACACTTGGATTTCCGGCATAACTCAAAATACTGGCCCGAACGCCCTAAAAACTATAGATCCGAAATGGGGAACTAAGCCTCAATCGGAAGGTGGGTTTCGTTGGCGAATCATTAAAAATATCTGGTTATATAAAACTATCTTATGGCAACGGGGGCTGCTCGGAATAGCGTTTCGAAAAGAGTTCGATTGCATAATATATCTTGGCGATATGCACTACCTATCAACTTGGGTAGGCTGTATGGTTGGCTGGCGTGGCGGATCGTTTATCTCTGTGCTTCGAAAGCTCGCTTGGCCGCTTCCCCGACCGC
>CAYSQZ010000125.1:0-13842 GCA_964433035.1 uncultured Pirellulaceae bacterium
CTTACGCGAGCGTAAACATGGCACCCGTCAATTCAGATCTGACAGACCACTAGTTTAATTCAATCTGGTAATCTGTCTCAGCTTGTTTTTCGGATAGACCATGGTAATGGTAATCCGACGCGTAAGCGAGGGAGAATCGGCGACTGACTTCGTCCTCGCTTTCGCGTCGGGTTTCCTCCAATGTCGTCCTCATGCCAAGCAAATTCAGGTTCCGCAATTCAGTCAGCTTCCCTTACTAGGAAAATTCATACTATGTCGTAACCCGAAGCGTGAGCGAGAGATCGTCCCTCACTGACGTTTCGGGTTACCATAAAGCGCTGTAACAACTTGCGGCGATCCGTGAAATTTCCTATTACGCGTTGGGTTTCCCTCAAAGTCACCCTCCCAAGATTAAGAGGGTCGGGAAAAGACGATGAAATCGGCTTTGATCGGGGAGGGGCTGATGTGCTCCGCTTCACTTGTTAACCCTTGCCGGCCGCTTCGCGTCCGACCTCCCGCAAGCAGCTGCAAGCAGGATGTTAATTGTAGAACGCTCAATCTGAGCGGCTAATTCAACTTCGGATTGTTTTTGTGCCGATCTCGATCGCGGCTGGTCTTCTTTTTAAGATTCTTTCTCAGCGCAGTAGTTAAGTCGACGCCTGTTTGGTTGGCAATGCAAATTAGGACAAACAAAACATCGGCGAGTTCGTCCTCAAGCGACGATTCCTTGTCGGATTCCTTAAAGCTCTGCTCACCGTAAGTCCGCGACATGATTCTGGACAGTTCGCCGACTTCTTCGACCAATTGCGCTAGATTGGTAAGCTCTGAGAAATATCGGACTCCAACGTCTTTGATCCAGTCGTCGACGATCGTTTGAGCTTGAGCAATTGAGAGAGCCGGAACATCCTGACCTTCGATACCCTCGGCGTCACCATTTTCGGATTCTGTCATACCAATTTCGATTTGTGTGGCAAAGGGAGTCAACGATCAATCCTTGTTGGCCGATATTTGACAACACTGACGCACAGATTCAATGGGCCTTGATTATACTCTGGTTTAAGTTCAATTGGTCTCAGAAGCCTGCCCTGGAATCGCTTGGACCGGTGGCATTGCTTTTGTCCCACCGCTGCGAGATAGCTCTAAGTACTTTTCGAATCAATCGCTTATTCTGATGACTGCAAAAACAATCGTAACCTGTTTCCCCCTCGACGATTCTCATGTTGAGAAGATCCGCGAAACTGCCAAGACGGATTTTGAAGTCATCGTTTCGGGACAGGATCGGATCGCTGAGGACCTGTTCAAAGCGGATATATTCTGCGGTCATGCCAAAGTCCCGGTGGATTGGAAGTCAGTCGTTGAGCAAGGACGGCTTGCCTGGATTCAGTCCTCGGCGGCAGGTTTAGACCATTGCCTGACTCCTCCGGTGATTGATTCGCCCATTATCGTCAGCGGTTGCTCGGCTTTGTTTGCGCCTCAGGTCGCAGAGCAAATGATGTCACTGCTGATGGGTTTGGTTAGGCGCTCACCGGTATTCTTTAAAGCTCAGCAAATCAAAGAATATGTTCGGCGCCCTACCGATAACATTTTTGGTAAGACGGTCGGCATTATTGGCATGGGTGGCAATGGGCATCGGATCGCGCGGGTGCTTAAGCCAATGGTTGGGAAAATCATTGGCACGGATTTGTTCCCCGAAGCCTGTGCAAACATCGTTTCTGAGCAGACGGTTGAAAAAGTCTACCCGGCTGATGAACTCGAAGCCGTGCTTCCGCTTTGCGATGTCGTGATCGTTACCCTTCCGCTTTCCGAGGCGAATGAAAAGCTACTCACGGACGTCCAGTTCTCGCTAATCAAAGCCGGAACGTATTTGATCAATGTCGGGCGTGGGTCTGTTGTCGATACCGATAGTCTTGTGCGAGCGTTGTCCAGTGGTCATCTTGGCGGAGCCGGAATCGATGTCGTGGATCCTGAGCCGCTTCCCGTGGATTCTCCACTTTGGGAGTTGGATAACGTAATCATTTCTCCGCATGTTGGGGCTCAGTCTCCGCTACGCGTCCCGACAACGATCGAGCTATTTTGCAATAACCTCGACCGGTATCGAAACGGAGAAACCCTCGTCAATCTCGTCGACAAGAATTTGGGATTTCCTCGGCCGGAGCATCGGATCAAGTTCTGAGCTAATCAACTGTCAAGGTCGTTTTTGCGATCCGATAACTGTCTCGCTGGCACGCTTAAAAGATGATTCTCATTTAATGGGGGTAGCGACACCCAATAAACCGGACAAGGTGAGTATCTTGCGCTGATATATAGTGCCTTGAAGAGTGAGCCAATGTTGGCTTTGACGTGTCACTGATATCGTGAATATGATGGAACGAAGAGAAGTCTCTGCTTGAACTGGTTGTTCAGGCTTGATTTTTTGACACCGTTTTTTGACCACCAATGAGAATGAAGGGCTGTTGCGTAAATTGAAAGAACAGGAACCAATTTCTGAAATTGATCAAGAAGCAGAAACGCTCTTTCAGACTGGCGATTTTGCAGATCCATCGCCGACTGTGACCCAGGAGCAGGAGCCCGCTGAAGTCAATCAGTGTGCTGAGTTGTGCGAGCTCTATCAGAACATTCTTGATGAAAAGAGACATAGCTGGACAACCCATCTTAGGTTGTTGAAAAAACTCGGAGCTGGTGGTCAGGGAGTTGTCTATCTGACTGAGCGCCGGGGCTCAGACAGTTTTACGCTTCCCGTTGCGCTGAAGGTTTTTTCTCCCGAGCGCTATGCTAATCCGATCCATTACGATTCCGACATGGCCCGGATGGGGCGAGTGGCGGCTAGAGTTGCCAGAATTCAACATGAGAACCTTCTGGTGGTCGAGAACTTTCTCGATCGAGATCGCATCCGTTTGATGGTCATGGAGTGGGTCGAGGGGTTTGACTTGCGGCGATTGCTGACTCCGAGAATGTTCGGGGTGGTCAAAGAACGCTTCAGTGTAAAGCGGTGGGAACACGTCAATGATGTTCTGATAACCGCGGGCCCGGAACAGCCCAGATTCAAAGCCGGAGTAGCCGTGGCGATTGTCCGAAATTGTCTGGATGCTTTGGCGGCAATGCATCGCCAGGACATCGTTCACGGAGACATTAAGCCGGGCAATATTATGCTCAAGCGTAGTGGGCACTCAAAGATTATTGACATCGGGTCGGCATTTGAAGTCGCCGATCCCCCACAGCGCCGCGCATGCACTCCGGCTTACGCGGCGCTTGAGGTCCTCGAAGGTAATGAGAATACGCCTCGAAGCGATCTGGCAAGTCTGGGATTTGTCACGATCGAGCTGCTGGCTGGTAGGCCTGTGTTTGGCGGAATCAACGATCTGCAGGAACTGTTGGAAGCTAAGCGGACAGTCAGTGACCGCTTAGAGGAGTTGTTACCTGAGGATGTCGCCTGCAACGAACTGTTGGTGGCGTTTTGTCGTGGCTTGATCGCTCCCGATCCTGCCGATCGCTTTCCAAGCGCCGAAGAAGCGGACATGGTCGATGACGTTGGTGCAGCTGCGTTTCATCGCCAGCTAGTCAAGAACGATATGGCCAGTGAGTACGAGAACGACATCCGCATCTGGATTGATGAGCTTTTCGAAATCGAAGAGGCAAGCCCCGGCTTTCTCACTCAGCAAGCGTAATCGCGCCCAATGCTATGCCATCCGCAATGGCTTGGTTTCGCCGAAAACGGATGTCGAAACATCGAGGTTGAAGTTAAAAAGCCAGAACTAAAAACTAGATAGTGCTGGCTCGCCTTCACGAGAGTCGTTTTTCCATGATCTCGAAGTGGTACTTGAAGTGTCCGCCCAGAAGAAACGGAATCGTCCGGGCCGACAACTCACGGCCCGACACTGTCCCGGATCGCCTCAGTTGCTCGTCTCCAAATCGTCGTAGCATCATCACGTTCGATTTTCTTAGCATGTCAAACTCATCTATCAAGTCGCCCATTGAAACAGAGGCATAGTCGAGCCCCGCCACGAATGAGTTTTGCTCGAAGTCTGGATTTGGTGTCGGATCACCAACCCCAATCCGCAGCAACCGGGTTGCGAAGATTCGCTCAGCATCAATCAGATGACCGACGACCTGCTTCAAAGTCCACGTATAGGGATCATGAAGTTTCGATTCCTCACCTGCTGGCAAGCTACCAAGAAACGTGCGCAATTGATCTGGCTGCGTATCAAACTCAGCCCAGAAATCGGTTGGTGTAAACTTGCTGATGTAGGTTTCGAAATACTCAGCGTATTCGGATGGTTCTGGGCGTGTAATGGCGTTCATCTTGGCCTCTGGGTAAGTGTGTCGAAACAAGTATACGGCATACCATTGGAACGCGGAATTACAGGCGTTTGAAAATATCCAACTCGCTCAAAACTACGTACGTCGCCAGACCAATAAACCACTTACGCCACAAGCAAACAGCATTGCCAAACCACTTGGCTCTGGAATCGCGGCAGCGGTCAGAGTAATCGACGCTGCGGGATCAAAGAATTGGTCTGTCAAATTCGAATCAAGCAAGAATTCGAAATTCGAACCATCCAGCACGTACTCGAGAGCAGATACTGACCTCTCAATTTTCGCCGATCAGTGATACAGGATTTCAGCGACTTCAAACGAGAATCCACCACCTCGCTCGACAACCTTGAAGGTTGTTTTACGTACGTTTTTGAGCTGACGGTTGGCTTGGGCGACGGCGACGGATTCCAGCTCTTCGAGCTTAAGCTTTGCTGAGGCCGGATAAAAATGCGACTGGATTGTATCGCTTACTTCGACACCCG
Source organism: uncultured Pirellulaceae bacterium (assembly GCA_964433035.1). Lineage (GTDB taxonomy): Bacteria > Planctomycetota > Planctomycetia > Pirellulales > Pirellulaceae > Mariniblastus. Next base: position 4,776 of record CAYSQZ010000125.1, read on the forward strand.
CTCGCTCGCACAATTCACGATCCCAATCTCGCATGCGAGTTTTCTTATTCTGGAATCGAAGGGTTGTGTTTTCCTGTTGGCGATTCGTTTCGATGACCTTGTTGACGCCAGCTACATCATGGACTCGCCAAATAGAATTCCTTGACCGATGTATCGCAGCTACATCGATGTTGAGATTACTTAACTGCTTTGCGTAGCTGTCGAGATTGTCTGCTTGAAACTGGATCGACCAGCGTTTTTGGACTGGTCTGATGCCAACAGGTCCCGGAATACGTATGTGTTTTCCAGGTCCTGATTGGGAATTCGATCCAATTCTGGTTTCCGGGCCGCCTTGGACCGTGGATACTGCCATCGAAGTGGCAGCTAACATTTGAGCCAATTGAGGCACCGATACTTCCGGGAACTCTTCAACACCCGGTTCGATGAACTCCTTGAGTTCCAGCTTATTTTGTTTTGGATCAGGATCGGGGAAATCCACGTCTTTGTGCCTGGTGTGGTCAACCGCGGGTTTGAACCAAATCGATAGGAGCACAAGCAACAAGAATCCGAAAATCAGGATTAGTGCAACAACGATGGCACTTACTTGATCATAAATCGATGGCCTAATTTCCACACTCATATGGGGCCGAAGCGATGTTGGTTCAGTCTTCATTTAGCCACCTCGACTAGTGGGATTTCAAAGAAACACAAACAACACGGTCATTTCCTTTAGGGTTTATAGACACGGCCAAGTGAATTTCAACTTGTCTGAGTTGAAAATGGCTTGCGCAACGACGGAATCGATTGATCCGTTTTCAGACAGTTGGTGTGAAAATAAATGTCGCTTGGGCTTCCTGCGAAAGCGGTAGCCTTCGACTGCGTGGCCTACTCCGCCCAGTCGAATCCGGTTGTGCTCTTGACGCGATCTTCGAATTTTCCCAATAAGCCACCGATCACATCCCACTTATGTGGACGACGGACCTCGATGTCGCCTTGCTGATTAATTCGCACGATTGAATCAGGTTTGACCCCCGCTCCCTCGAGATTTTGAACGTGCAGTTCATCATCGCTGATGATTGAATCCAGCGTCGCGCCAGTCATTTCAATAAATTTCATTTGTATTAATCCAAATCCTTCAAGCTTGGAGGCGCTTTTAGCTGAATCGCAAGCCACAATTGTAATTTCGTTTCAATGAAACCAATCGACGTTAGCCGAGTTTCACACGCATCATTTAGATTACGTTATCTCGATTCTATCATCGATGGGCCGACGGTTCACGCAGCCTAAAGAAAGAAAAGCTTGCTTGCGCCAATCACGACCGATGGATCAGCGAAGATTGCTCCACGAATCGGCAAAACATGTTCTCGCAGTAAGGAACTGAACTGCAATATTCCCGAAGAGTGGTTACGACCACTAGATGAACAGAAGTGAACTGTCTTGGAAGTCCAACATGCTTCGAAGTTAGCGAGGCCGGACGTGTCCGGGAACCGTTTGAGATTCTGCGTTAAAATCTTCGAAGGAAGAATTCTCAGATTGCAGACTCGCTGAGATCGAATCTTTAAACCGCTCTAAAGCGTCAAGTCTCTGTTGTTGTCGCTCGAACAGGTCAACAATCCAGTCGGTTATCTCGGTTTCACTTAGATCCTTCTCATCACGAATTTGCTTGATCGAAGCTGATCCAGTTAAGATCCGCCGTACCACTGCGTCTCGATACTTCGCGGAATAGCGTTGCATGCGGGTCGACTTGACCAAAGATGATTCGGTCTTGATAAAGTTACCTACCGACTCAGCTGGTTCTAGCTCAGCTACTACAGGGCCCGAAGTTTGTTTTTTAGCCGAGGCAGGAGTTCCAGCAGATATAGTTTGTTTACCAGCAGCGGGAGTTGGTTTCGAAGCGGTCGACTGAGCGACTGGCTTGGGAATAGTTTGTTGACGAAAAATGGTTGGAGTGTTTTCGTTTTGAAGTGCGGCTGACCGATATTCAATCGCATCGCTCCTGCGAAGCGGAAGCATGACCACCTTGTTGTCGCAGTGAACACAATACCAGGGGCCAAGCCTGATCCAGCGAGTTATTTTAAGCGTCAACAGATCAAACATTAACGCAATTGGGTTCCCAATCCAACGACGGTGCGGGATGTTCTTCTGGCAAACCGAGCAAAAGCCATAAGTGTGTTTTCTTTTTCGCATGGTAAATTCCCATGGTGTGTTTATCCATGGTGATATCTAAAACGAGTTGCTAGGAGAGAGAGTTTATCGCGAAGATGAATAGACTGTCTATTTTACACCGTAAAGCTTCCGATTCAAAAAAAAAGAACAGGAAGCTCTATGATTACGCACCGGTTGACGCAAAGTGTAGTGGTTTAAGCTAATAGTCACTTTATAATTAGATCTGATGGCCTTAGATTCCCCAAATCCTTTTGACAGCATGAGCTTGAGTTGGCAGGTTCTGACGGTTGAAGCATCCGAAAAAAACGAGCGATTGGACGCTTTTCTGGTCCGACATTTCTCAGGTTTTAGCCGGGTTAAACTTCAGCGAGCGATCGCGAGCGAGCACGTTTTGGTAGACGGCAAAAAAGCCAAGTCATCAACGCGGCTCAAAGAGGGACAACAGGTGCGTTTCCTTCCTCCACAGCCGGAGCCAGAGGGGTCGATCCCGGAAGACATTCCGCTAAACATTCTCTTCGAGGATGAGCACATGGTCGCTATCAACAAGCCACCTGCAATGGTTGTACATCCAGCCAAAGGACATTGGTCGGGAACGTTAACCGCCGGGCTTGCATTTCACTTCAATCAACTCAGCAGCGTTGGCGGACCGACTCGGCCCGGGATCGTGCATCGGCTGGACCGCGATACCAGCGGTGTAATTCTGGTTGCTAAAACCGATCAAGCCCACGTCGCTTTGTCCTCCCAGTTCGAGAATCGAACTGTCAAAAAAGAGTACCTTGCGGTCGTCAGTCCAGCTCCCGACCGAGATCGTGACGTAATTGACAAGCCGATTGGAGCGCATCCCTATCAGCGGGAAAAGAAGGCCATTCGGTTGAATCACCAAACCAGCCGCGCGGCCTATTCTCAGTACGAAGTTCTAGAACGATTTGCGGGTTTCGCCAGGGTGCTGGTAAAGCCCAAGACAGGCAGGACGCATCAAATTCGGGTTCATCTTGCCCATATTGGCTGTGCCGTGTTGTGTGATCGACTTTATAGCGGACGCGCCAGGCTAAATTTGAGTGAGCTGTCACGCACTGCAGCCCAACAAGACGGCGAAGAAGTTCCGCTACTTGATCGTCAGGCTCTTCACGCTTGGCGAATCCATTTTGAGCATCCCTGCACTGGTGAATCAATGGAGATTGAAGCGCCATTGGCAGACGACATTGCCAATACCATCGATGCGCTCAAGCGATACAGGACACTTTAGTTAGGAAACTGAAGTTACCCTCCCTCCGGGGGCTCTTCGCGGAATTTAGTGGGTGATTGAGAACAAATAAAGCCACCCTCCCTCTGGGAGGGTCGAGCTGTCACCGCTAGGTGACACGCTCGGGGAGGGTAAGTTTTCCTTCGATAGGCAAGGCTTTGGGGCTTCGAAAATGGTTTTCGTTGATGTTTTTCAAAGTTAAAAATGAGACTGATTTTACCCTCCCCGGTCACTGCGTTCCCGACCCTCCCAGAGGGAGGGTGGCTTTGATGTATTGGATGTGACCCACTAAAAACGATGAAGAGCCCTCAGAGGGAGGGTCGGAGAATTCGCTTGCGAATTGGACGGGAGGGTTTAAGGATCTTGTTAGTTCAATTCGATCCTGACTACGCCGTTCGCGGCGAGTCGCTGCTGGCTGTTAACAATGTTTACCCTCCCAGACCTGCGCCATCATGAATGATGGCGAGTTCGACCCTCCCGGAAGGAGGGTGACGTTGAAAGCGCTTAATCACAATTGAGTAGATCAGCCGATATTGCGAGACTGATTAATTCTCGACTTTCAAACTCTCGATCATCGACTTGAAATGTTCTTCGTTCTTGTCGATGGTATCTTTGGGGCCGTAAAGTTTTACGAAGTAATTTCCGTTGGCCGGAGTTTGAATGATGGCGGCAAGCATTCGATAATTCGGTCGTTCGATTTTGGGCCGACCACTGAATGGACCGCCCGGAGAGTCGATAAAGATGCCAGTGATGTCGACTAGATTGACCCTTTGGCCAGCAATCGTTTTGACTTCTGTTTTTGTTTTTTCAGCAGTGCTGCCGCCATCGAATTGCTTGAACTGGTTCTGCCAACGGAGAATGTTGGCTTCAATCGATCCTCCAGCGCCCATGATCGTCAATCGACCATCGGCAGAATCTGTTTCAACTCGATTGATCCTTAGCTCCGCCTCAAGAATCCGGCTGCGCGGAGGCACCGAAGCCCATGTCCCACTGGCGGAGAACTTGATCTTTTTATCCGCAACTGCAACCTCGAAAGGTTCCGGAGTTGTTGCGGTCTCGGCCGTTTCAGTTTTTGTGTCACTCCCAGCTTTCGTATCACTCTCGGCCTTGGAGTCACTTCCAGCCTTAGAGTCACCAGACTTTGTATCACTTCCAGCCTTGGAATCACTTCCGGCTTTGGATGCACTTCCTGTCGCTTGTTCTGTTTGCGCGGCAGGCTTGGTCTGAGTTTCCTGCCCATTGACAATACTGGCAAACGAGCCAACTGCCGCAACAAAAACCAAAATCAAAAATTGATCTATCAAAGTCATCTTCATTTCTTTCCTCGGTGGCGATTAACCAGGTCAGTTTAGTTGGGCCAACAGTATACCAAAATTTGGCAAGTTGTACTGCCTGAAGTTTGGATTGCGAATTTCCAAATGATAGACGGTCTGAGCTTTGATCTATTGTGCTTCATCCGAATCATTAAGCAGGTGTCGCCAATACTTCTCGGGGTGCTCCAGGATTCCTCGGGTCAGTTGGAAATGACTAGTTTCTTCCAGCTCAACCTCTTCAATTGATCCAGCATTAAAATCCAAACTAAGAATAGTCGCGCCTGGAAAAGTCATCAGGATCGGCGAATGGGTCGCGACTATAAACTGAGTTTTACCGGTCTTGATCCGGTCGGCCATGATCGACATCAACGCCAACTGCCGCTGCGGTGAAAGAGCGGACTCGGGTTCGTCCATGAGGAACAAACCTGTTCCAAGTCGATGATTAAGCAAGTCCAGGAAAGACTCACCGTGTGAACGAGTATGAGGAGACTGTCCGCCGTACCGCGCGTAAGGATCCCCTTTGAAGTCAGGGTCGTGGGCGCGTTGATCCAGAAGCGATGCAAACTGAGCATAAAATTCGGCTCGGAAAAAGTACCCGTCTCGAGGTCGCTTGCCGAAGTGAAGATAAAGGGCTTCTGCCAATTCGCTTTTTCGGTCGGGCCCGAATTGGCTTGCCAAATCGTTTTTGCCACCACCGCAAACGGGAAACCCACACATCGAAGCGATCGCTTCGATCAGCGTTGACTTGCCACTCCCGTTTTCGCCAACCAAAAAAGTAACGGCTGATTTAAGTTTCAAATCAAAGTCGGGCACCCAGGGAATAGAAAAGGGAAAACGATCCGCTCGCGTGATTTTCTCGAAACCCGGAGGCTTGTGAGGGGAAACAGAATCGAGTGAAGGCACGGCTTGGATCGGCTGGCCACCCGGGTCAGGTGCAGAAGAATTCAGTTCGTTGTCTTCGCTAACTTCGTTGAAACCTCCAATCGGTTGATCGTCGGAAACAGTAAGCAGGGATTTGAGAAATTCATCATCCGACATCATTGCCGAACCTTGCATTTCTGGTTCGGGAGACGTTTCGATCGATGGTTCAGACGCCTCAGCTATGGCGCTTCCACTCGCCTTGAAATTAAAATCGTCTCGCAGGTGAACTCCCAGGAGATAAGGCGGTGGCAGTTCGATTTTGGAAGAATCCATGATAGCTTTGGAATTTCAACGAACGTTGGGCCGAACTTTGGCCAAATTAATTATTGATTGTCCATCACTGTTTTGACAATCTCGCTATCAAAATAGTTTGTCGACATGCCCGCATCAATCACGACCAACTGAGAGTTGACGCCCGAAGAACGGGGGCTGAGCAGAAAACAAGCCGCGTTGGCGACTTCCTGAGTTGAAACGGCTCGGCCTCGAGGGATAACTTTCTCGGCGTATAAGTAGGAATCTACGTAGCCAGGAATTCCGGCCGAAGCAGATGTCTTGAGTAACCCTGGAGCAACGGCGTTGAAACGGACTTCGGAGAACTTGCTAAAACTCTTGGACAGAAAAGCCAACGAGCTGTCGAGCGCGGCTTTTACGGGTGCCATGAATCCGTAGCTTTCGCTGGCCATGGTGGTTGTCGAAATCGAGATCGTGATCACGGAAGCGTCTTTGACCAAAGCGTCTTTGAATGCGTTGGCCAGCGCCACAAATGAAAAACAGGAAATGTCGATCGTACGCAGGAACTGTTTTTTGGTCGTTTCGTGGAACGGACGTATGCCCGCTTCGTCATATGCAGCAAATGCAATCGAATGGACCAAGCCATGGATTTCAGGGTACTGCGCAGTAATCTCGTCGCGGACTCGATCGATCTGGTCTTCAAATTCGACGTCGCAAACAAAACACGGTCGCTCGCCCATGAGCTTGGCCACCGATTCGCGACGTTCTGGACTGCGGACGACATAGACGACCTGAGCGCCGGCTTCTTCAAGTGTCTTGCCAACAAACCAGGCGACACTTTTCTTGTTAGCGACGCCGAATACGAGAATTGTTTTGCCGGCCAGTTGTAAAAAATCCATGATGTCCTAAATCCAGTTCTAGGCACTGTTTGTTAAATGTAAGCGGAAAGACGCTGGCCGCCGGTTCGTTGCGTGTTTACCGACGGCTGCGCCTTGCCTGCCGCTCTATCAATATGAAATTGTCAGACAGAGCCTAGTTACTTGGCGGTGCGATCGTGCAAGTGAACCCCAGTCGAGCCGCCAGCTTTCCGTCAACTTTGACTTGTCCTGTCAGATAATAAGCCGTCGAAACGATTTCATCGAGTTTGATGTGCATTTCAATCGTGTCACCCGGGTGTACCATCTTCTTGAACTTGACGTCGCTCATCCGCGTCAGCACTGGAACGCCACCGTCAGTTGATACGATATCGGCCAGCAGGACTGCGCCCGCCTGAACGGCACTTTCGCAGAGAATAACTCCAGGGACTAGCGGATGATCAGGATAGTGACCTTGAAAAAAGTATTCGTCGGCACTGAATGACTTGCGGCAAACGATCGAGTTCTCGTTCTGCGATACAATTTCATCGACCAGAAGCATTGGGGCGCGATGCGGAATCGAAGCGTGAATTTTGTCGAGACTGGGGTGAGTGGCGGGCATGAGTGTTCTCGCTGTCTGTGTTTAGTTAGCTTGAGGCAACGGGAGATGTGGCTGACATGCTCGACAAATGATTGATGACATCGTTAGCGACGATCACGCCGTAATTGATCGTGCCTAGCCAGCCTGACATGATGATTCCGCAGCTACCTGCGTGATATAAACCTCGAACCTGATCCGGTAGCTTGCGACTCACGGTCAGGCCCTCGAACTTGGTTCCAAAACTTGCGCCATCAAGATGCTTGGTATAATGCTCAAACGTTATCGGCGTGGCAGCTTCGGCGTGGACGATCCGCTCACGACAATTGGGAACGTATTTTTCAAGCGCGTCCAAAGTCGTCTCGACCAGGTCCTGTTTGCTGGCTTCGTACTCTTCTTTGCTCATCCCGGCCCAATCTTCAAAGTTGGCATTGGTGCTGGAGACGATCAGCGTTCTACCCTTCCCTTCGGGGCGCGTGTCGGGATAGTAAAACGAAAATGTTCGGCTGGTAATGTCGCGGCTGAGCAGCAAGTCGGTTTGGAATCGCTCGGCGGTACTGGAGAATAGCAGATCGCCAGTCTCTCGTGGTACGGTGTCGTCTGGGTGCATGGCCATGTAGACCTGCGTACTGGAATTGTTGAGCCTGACAGCTTTGGCGTCATCAATAAAACCGCTGTCAAATTTGTCTTCGCCGATCAAATTGAAAATCGTTGAACGCAGGTTGGCGTTGGAGACGACGGCTTTGGTCTTGATGGTTTTTCCATTAACCTGCACCGATTCGACCCCGTCAGTACCGACGTTGATCTTTTCCACGTCGCAATTGATCCGTACGTCGACACCATTGGCCTTCATCTCCTTCTCCATCGACTTGACCAGTTTGTCAGTGCCGCCCTGGAAAACGAAGACTCCTTTGGACATGAAGTTTGAAAATACGATGCCGTAGGTCAGCGCAGGATCTTCAAGCGTCGATCCATTGGCGTAGGTAATCGGCTCCATCAGCAACCGAATCACATCTTCGCGCCCGGGAAAATATTCGTCGAACAACTGGCGAGTCGTTTTGGTTTGGTCATCATAGAAGTTCATGCTCCGGGCAGCGTCGAAGAACTGGTCAACGTTCTCCTGAGGAACATTAAAATCGGATGTCAACAATCGCGTGAAGTCTTTGCGGTCAAAAGTCGTGGTAAGCGAGAACATCGGATTGTCAAATCGCACGCCTTCGAGTTGTACGATCGAGTCAGCGATCTCCTTGGACCAGTATCGACGACAGCTTTTGACCATGCCGTAGGGAAAGCCGTGCAGTGAAATATCAAAAATATGACCGCCCGGTCGCTTGAACCAGGTCGCTAGTCCGCCGAGCTTGTAATGTTGCTCAAGCAGCAGGACCGAGAGCCCTTCTCTGGCGAGAATGTTGGCAGACGTCAGTCCGCCCAGCCCACTGCCGATAACGACGGCGTCGTAACTATCTAAAGTACCTTTGAGGAAGTCTTTTGGCATAAATGGGCAAGCAAAATTCGAGGTTTCATTTCCTGTCGATGGCCAATCAGAATACGCCATCATCTCGGTTTCTTCAATGGTTAGCCTGATTGGTCTATTGTGAGACCGACCGTGTTCAGAAAGACAACAGGGTGTAAAACCCAAACCAAAGGGGTTAAGCAAAAGAGGCAGGATATCCATCATTCAAACCCAAGGGGGTTTAAGCAATAGCGCAGGGTTCTCTTGAACCCTGGGACAGGATAGTCAAATTAGCCCAAACCCCAACGG
>CAYSQZ010000126.1:0-6390 GCA_964433035.1 uncultured Pirellulaceae bacterium
CTTACCTAATGTCGCGCCGCTAACATTGTGTGACATCCGAACCATGTGTTCTACCTTCCTCGATATTCTCAAGGCTTACGCCCGCAGCTACATCGGCTACGGCTTCGGCGCTACAAACTCTACAACTTCAACACGCGCAAGCGACGAAGAAGCCGCAACTGACTTCTTCCTCGCTTACGCGCCGGGTTTCCAAAGTCGCTTATCGGTTGGGCACCAGCAAAATTCGTTTGATTTCCACTCCAGTAGCGGACGTGTTGGCCTTGAGCCTGAAAGTCTGCCGGTTAGAAGTCGGCCCGGTCTTGTTCAAGCGAACAATGAACTCCTCTTCGAAATCCTCTTCATGAGGATACAACGTGAACCGCCTTGGTTTTCGATCGCCTAACTGGACTTCGAAACCACACTCACTCTTGGCCCGATACGTAACCTTGCAGTTGAAAAACCCTGTCCTTGGGTCGCTAACTTCTAGCGTCCAAGCGGCTTGATCACGCAAGCTCCAGTTTGAGATTCCTTGCAGACCTGATTTCAAATCTCCCTTCAAATCCGCTCGCGCAAGAGCAAGCTCAAACGTGCCGTCAGCTGCTTGCTGAATTTTCGGTGGCATCGCGTTAGTAGCGCTGGGCGAGGCAACACTTGGATCGACTTGAAGGTGCTCTTGGGCAGGTTCCGGCGACGCTGGCAAAACTGGACTCGTTTGATCCACTGGTTTCTGTTTGGGAACAAGAAGCTTGACGGTTGCTGTCATTACCAGCACCGAAAGCGCGAGCAACCCGACCAAATAGCGAACATCTTTTAAAAACCAAAACGGCGATAGCATCGCTTCGTCTAAATCGTCCGCGTCATCCTGATAGCCCGTCGCCGTGTCACGTGAAGCCAAACTTGTCTGAGCCTGAACTGCTTGCTCTTTGAGGTAGGGAAAATCTGAATTCCCAACTCCAGCCGCGACAGAAAAACCTTCCGGCGATTGTGCTGGCAGATCCTGGGTACCTCTTGAAGACTGTGCTGCCAAAGTTTCATCTTGTGCTTGATCGGACTGAAGCTGTTTAACTTCGAGTTGCTTTTTCAAGGCAGAGTCATACTTTGCTCGACGATCTGGATCCAGTAAATCGCGTTTTGCTTTAGCGACTTGAGAAATTAATTTTTGAGAAACGTCACCTCGTGGGCCGGACTGAAATTGTTTCAAAAGTTCCATTCGCGCTTCGTAGCCCAAAGCAATCCTCTCGGGGTTGTTCTCATAAATTTTTACACCAAGCAAGATGTAATGATTTAGCGGGCGCAGCTGGGTGGGAATGCCAAGCCATTGTTGATAGGGATCAAACGAGTCCATGTTCTCAAAAGCGTTAGAGCAAAACTGGAAGAAGTGAAAGCAATGCAACCAGCAACCACCACATCCGAATGATTCTGGGTTAAGCAGGTCACAGACAAGAACAAGCTGCAGCAAAGATCCCGAAATAGAATTCCTACTCTAACCAATTCAGCAAGCCGGTTTGTCGTTGGTAGCACTGACACCAAGTCTCCTCTCAACTGCAATTCGCTACCGCAGTCGTTCCGATTGTAACACTCACTTGGGTCAATCAACCCGGGGTTCCGGTTGTATGGTCGTTTTAATTGTCGATTCTGATTCAATCATCGTTCCGCGGAACAGGCCTGCAGAGCGTACTTGACCGTGCCGATGAAATTGGTGGAGAGCGTCGCCTTTCCTCTGTGCAAAACTATTGAACGACTATTGGGCCGCCGCCCCTCCGATAAGACTGGAATCAACGTGCCACGAGACATCAACGTAGTTGCCTTGGTCAAAGGCGAAGAGCGATATATCTTCCTCTTCAATGATGCGCAGAAAAGTGAAACGTTAAGAACGCTGGGCCGTTACGCGTCTGACTCGAAGCTTAGCTTCTCCTGGTACGACGCAGCCGTCCTAAGCCAAAAAGTCCGTTCGATCGAAAAAGCCGCTTCAGCACCCGCAGCAAACAGCGCGCGGTTCGAGTATCCAGCCGTTGGAGATCAATTCTCAGGCAATGACCTGTTCTCAGGCGATGACACGCTGTAGCTATCTCAAGACGGTTTTACCAGCTTTAGCAGCGAACCGTCGCAAGGTGTTCCACACTCTTTTAAACGGACTACCGGTAACCAAAGCATTGGTGCTTGCACTGAGATTTACTTCGATTCGAGCCTAGCCTCAAGGACCGGCGAGTCGAGTCAGTTGAGATCCGTAGCAACGCTAAGCTAGCGTTTGGAGGTTGAAAATCGAAAAATCAATCCCAAGATTCCTTCGCTATCTGAAAATCGAACGCAATTGTTCGGATTTGACGATTAAGTCGTACCGCGAAGACCTCGAGTTGCTTCTGGAGTACTTAACAGATTCGCTGGGGCAAGCTCCGTCTCCTGCCCAACTGACACCGCTGGATTTGCGAACCTATGTTGCAGCGTTACACGAAGCTGGCTACGCCAAAAGCTCGGTTGCAAGACGGCTAGCGTCGCTACGAAGCTATTTCCGATTTGCCATGCGGGAGGGCTTGTGCGATTCCAATCCAGCCAAGCCGCTGAGAAACCCCCGGCGAGAGAAAAAGCTTCCACACTTTCTCTCGGGTCGCGAGATTGGAAAACTGCTTGCTGCCCCAAATAGATCGGAGCCCTTGGGACTGCGAGACCGGGCGATTCTGGAGACGCTGTACTCGGCCGGGCTTCGTGTCAGCGAGCTGGTTGGAATCAATCTCGGCGACCTCGATTTGGAAGACGGATTGGTTCGCGTTCGCGGTAAAGGGAAACGCGAACGCCTGGCCCCACTGGGCAGCCACGCCTGCCGGGCGATCAAAGCTTGGCTAAAAAAGCGAACGCCAGCAAAAGGGCTTTCCAAAGACCAAGCCCAAGCCCAAGCCGTGTTCCTCAATAAGTTTGGCAAACGGCTCTCAACTCGTTCAGTCGCGCGGATGCTAGAGAAGTATTTAAAGACAACGGGTTTGGATTCCAGAACCTCACCCCATACGTTGCGACACAGTTTCGCAACTCATTTACTCGATGCGGGCGCCGACATCCGCAGTGTGCAAGAACTGCTAGGCCACAAGAGTTTGGTCACGACACAGATTTATACCCACGTCAGTACCGCTGGATTGCGTAAGGTGTATGAACGTGCCCACCCCAGGGCAAAGCGGAACTAGTGGTCTGTCAGATCTGAATTGACGGGTGCCATGTTTACGCTCGCGTAAACATGCTCACGCAAGCGTGAAGCATGGCACCCGTTTGGCTATTCATTTCAGTGCCTAGTGCGGTGGGCGGTCAAGATATGGAAACCGACGGATCATTAAGGTTCGTCATCAGGCTTCTTTGCCGATGCCGGAGTGGGCGCATCTCTTCCAGCAATCCGGTCTTCAACGATGGTCTCAAGGTTGGGCTTAATTCGCATCGCCTGAGCGATTTCGAACTGAGACATCATGATTTTCCCGTCCGTTCCGATGAGACAGAACGACGGAAAACTTCGTACTCCGTAGTCAAAAACCGTTCGGTGTTCAACGCCATCGGTAAATCCATGGCTACCTTCTTTGAGCTTGTTCTCAATGACGAAATCCAAGGAAGCTCTCCGCATCTTCTTGTCAAAACTGCCGTTTCCATCAACACAGATTGAAATCAGCTTAATCGGATGCTTCTTTTTTAGTTTTGCATACATCGTTTGAACCATTTGCTGTTCCTTGGCCGCAGAGGGACTCTTTGTCGTCCAGAAATTCAAGAACACCATTTTTCCTTTGAACGCCTTGTGATCAAGCTTGATAACCACTTTGTTGTCATGGGTCCTGACAGCAACCGGAGGAGCCTGATCGCCTTTCCTGAGCAACGGTGTTACTTCGACCCGCATCGCTTTAAGTGGAATGTCATCCATTCCATTGACCACTGGAATCTCGCCATAGACCTCAAACGCATAAACTTTGCCATCGATCTCCTTATCGATGCGTCCCTGAATACCGTACGTTCCGTAAGGCACGTCGTAGATCACGAACTTGCCGTCTTCCTCAAACTTTACGTCGAACGCGCTTGCTTCTTCGATCAGCTTCTTGTTGTGGGCAATTAGCTTATTACCAGCCGAAGAAGCAAGAAAATCCTTTTCCCATTTCAATTTGTCCGCGGCGGAATACTTTGCAAAACCATTGGGTAGACGCGGGGTCTTTGGCTGGACCTTCTGACGAATTTTGGCTTTGATCTCTTTATAGGGAACCACCAGTCGGCTTCCATCCCAGGATTTGACCCGAGTCTTGTCGTATGCGACCTTTCCACGGATGGTGGCGACGCCTTTGTCCTGAGCATTTAGTGGACTCGCAATCAGGGCCAACCCGATTCCCAAAAACAGGGAGGTCGCAATGACCAATCGGTAAGCCTTAAACAAACGGCAAGCGCTGAAAAAGTCATACAAACTTGAAGAATCAAAAGTACGCATCGTAAACCACCATTGGCTCCACTTAGGAGCTTGTAAATATCACTCGAAACTTGCAACTCGAAAATGGAGCTACCCTCAAATTGTGTTCTGCCAAACTCACCAGTCAAGCCTCTGATTTATTAGCTCAATAGCCTACTTCTGCCGCGATACAACTTATGAATTGGAATCACAGCTAATTCCTCGTTCACGCATTGGTTGAATTGGCGATATTTCGGCAAATTTGCCTTTAGAATTCTACACGATGGTTGACCGAGTTGGTGCGAAAAAATTAGACTTGTGAGCTTGCCATGACACGCCAATCGGATTGAATTGCTAATCGGTTCTGGTTGGACGCCTGATAAATTTTTCAAGTTGCGGTCGTCATGTCGTGGCTTACCTAAACAAGCTATTCGTCGTAACCGCGACGACTTCATTTATTGCCTGAGGAGTTCAGGGTGCCAGGACAGTGTGTAATTGGATTACAGTGGGGCGACGAAGCCAAAGGGAAACTCGTCGATTTATTGACCGACGGAAAAGATCTTGTCGTTCGCTATCAAGGTGGAGCCAACGCGGGTCATACCGTGGTCATCGGTGACGATGTTTATAAACTTCACCACATCCCCAGCGGGATACTTAACGAAGGCGTCTTGAATTTGATTTCGCCAGGCGTGGTGATCAATCCACCTACGATCCTCAAAGAGATCGAGATGCTGGCCGGTCGTGGTATCGACGTGGCCAAGCGCATGAAGATCAGCCAGCGGGCTCATGTCGTCATGCCCTGGCATGTCCTCGAAGACAAAATGTGGAACGAGTTGGTTTCGGGCGAAGACAATATCGGCACGACGCTGCGAGGCATCGGCCCCTGCTACGCTGACAAAATCGGCCGCAGCTTTGCCATCCGGATGGGTGACTTGATCCAACCGGACTTCGCCGAGCGAGTCGCCAAAATCGTTGCTGTCAAAACAAAGATCCTCTCAGCGGCTTCTGGTAAAGCTCCCGACCTCGACGCCGATGCGATCGTCAAAGAGTATTCAGCGTACGCCAAAAAGCTTGAGTCGATGATCACCGACACCAATCGAATCGTATTGGACGCCGTCGACGACGACAAAAACGTTTTGTTTGAAGGCGCTCAAGGTTCACTGCTGGACATCGATCACGGGACCTTTCCATTCGTGACCAGCAGCAACAGTTCGGGACTTGGAATTTCAACCGGATCGGGTGTTCCGGGAAATTGGCTTTCCAAAATCATCGGCGTCACCAAGAGCTACGCCACTCGGGTCGGCGGAGGACCTTTTCCGACCGAACAGGACAACGAAAAAGGCCAACACATCCGCGACCTTGGTAACGAATATGGCACAACCACTGGCCGGCCTCGACGCTGCGGCTGGTGGGATGCCGTAGCTGCACGATACACCGCACGTTTGGGTGGAGTGACTTCGATCGCGCTGACGATGCTTGATGTTCTGAGCGAACTTGAGGAAATTGAGATCTGCGTTGCTTATGAGCTCAATGGCGAGCGAATCACGCATTTTCCTGGCCAAGTCAACGATCTGAGGAATGTAAAACCCATCTACGAAACGGTTCCTGGCTGGCAAACCGACGTCACAAGCGCTCGCAGCCTCGATGACTTACCAACCAAAGCGGTCCAGTTCGCGCTGCGGATTCAAACCTTGATTGGACGTCCGATCGAATTCATTTCCGTTGGACCCGACCGAGCGCAAACGATCCACATTCCCGAAACTGAGTCACTCGAAGATTATTTGAAGGCCAAATCCGTTTGATCATGAGTTGTGTTGACATTAGGAGTTTTAAAAAGAAGCGGATTCAAAACGTGAGTCTGGCGTAGCGTCCTTTCCGCCAGCAAACGTGAGCTCGGAGCAGTGGACGGGTCACGAGTCCATTTGGGCGAGCAATGCGCAGGACTCATAACCTCGTCCACTACAGAATTGGCAAACTCGTTACCTCGTCACTACAAAATTGGTTAGTGAAAA
>CAYSQZ010000126.1:6490-13596 GCA_964433035.1 uncultured Pirellulaceae bacterium
CACTACAGAATTGGCAAACTCGTTACCTCGTCACTACAAAATTGGTTAGTGAAAAAATCAAATGTCATCATCCACGCAACCTAATCCAGAACTAAACGTCCCCAAGGAACGACAACCTCGGCACGTTGCGATCATCATGGATGGCAATGGTCGGTGGGCGCAGCGACAGGAACTGCCCCGGATTCGCGGACACCAACAAGGAGCCAAGACGGTTCGCGTGATCACCGAAGAGTGCGCCCGAATTGGGATCGAGCAACTGACCCTTTATTGCTTATCCAGCGAGAACTGGAAGCGCCCTGAGGATGAGCTTGAGTTTCTGATGTTCCTGTTGTCTCAGTACATGATCGATGAACGCGAAACGATGATGGAGAACAACATTCGCCTCCAGATCATTGGACGTCGGGATCGCATTCCTGCCGAAGTCCAACAGGAAATGGACAAGTCGCTGGAGATGACCGCTGGGAATACCGGTACCTGTCTCTGCCTGGCGATCAATTACGGCGGTCGCGCTGAAATCGTTGATGCAACTCGTACGATTGCCCAAAAAGTCTTTGAAGGCCAGCTTGAACCAGGTCAGATTTCAGAAGAGCTGGTTTCAGCCCACCTGTATACAGCCGGAATGTCCGACCCGGATCTGTTGATTCGAACCGCAGGCGAGATGCGAATCAGCAATTACCTGCTTTGGCAAATCAGCTACGCCGAGATGTGGGTCACCCAGAAAATGTGGCCGGAGTTTGCCATCTCAGATTTTCACGACGCGATCGTTGACTTTTCTAATCGCAGTCGCCGTTTCGGCGGACTCAATTCTTAGGAGCCTCGCATGCTGGGACGTCGCTTGATTTCGGCTGCGGTGATTATCTCAGTCACGATTTTGCTGCTATGTATTGACTTCTGGCTGGGAACGGGAAAAGTTGGTCGGCCTGGTTTGGTCGTCTGCCTGCTTTCCACCGTTGCTGCCGCGATGGCCGCCAGCGAATTGGTCGCGATGCTGGCCAACGTCACCAACCGAGTCAATCAAAACTTTGCCGTCGGAGCAACGGTTGTGATGCTGCTGGTTACGTGCGCACCGGTTTGGTGGCGCGAATATCCAGTTGATTGTGCACTGGGGCGGTTCGGCTGGGGACTCTCAGGATTCGTCTTGGCTATCGTCATGACGCTTGCTTACGAAATGTTCATCTACCGAGCACCGATCGGCGGCAGCGGCAAAGGTGAGGTCACGGATCGGCTTGGTCGGTACGCGTTGGTGTTTGCATACGTGATCATGTGTTTTGGCTTTCTGGTGCCGCACCGATTTTACCAAGGTAACGGATATGGAATTCTTGCGTTGGTCACACTGATTGCTACGGTCAAGCTGTCTGACTCATTCGCTTATTTCGCAGGCAAGCGATTTGGCACGATTAAACTAGCGCCGCAACTAAGCCCGGGAAAGACGCTTCAAGGATCACTGGCCGCGCCGGTCGGCGGTTGCATCGCCGCGGCGATCTGCCTGTTTGTTGTCGCTCCTGCGATTTTTGACATCACCGTCCAAAAACCCTGGTGGTGGTTCCTGGTTTACGGCATTCTGGTAACTGCCGCTGGCATGATGGGTGATCTGGCTGAATCGCTGATCAAACGGGATTGCAATACGAAGGACTCAAGTAGCTGGTTGCCGGGTCTGGGTGGTGTCCTGGACATTCTTGATTCAATGGTTTTCGCGGCACCAGTCTCGTATTTTCTGTGGATCATCGCCGAATTACCTGCCGAAACGCTGAACTAGATTCGCCAGCTTAACGGCCGTTACTCAGATGACTGGTCAGCGCCAGACGAATTGAAATAATGGTGTGTGGTGATGATAAGCAGCCCGCAAATGCAGGCGTACCTTGATTCGAATTGATTCAATATCCATTCCCGCATAGCCAACTGTTTTTCTTCACCGCCCAGTTGATCAATGTTTTAATCAACTCTTAACGTCTCGTTTTTTTCTCTCAGGATTCTCATGGATACCAAAGCACTTCTCGAACAAATTCTCGAATCTGGCCGCAAGTTGGCCGAGCAGGGGATCGCCCACGCCCAAAACTCCGGGCTTGTTGACAAAGGCAAGGGCCTCGCCGACAAAGGAAAAGAGCTGGCAGAGAAGGGCAAAGAGCTCGCTCAGCAAGGTGTTGAGTACGCCAAAGATCAGCTACCTCCTCCCGGACCTGAACGAGACAAGATGCTCAAAAATCTGGGCGTCGGCGCGGCTGCCGGCGGATTGCTGGCGTTGCTTATCGGGACCAAATCAGGTCGTAAAGTTCTCAGCCCGGCGGTAAAGCTTGGATCACTCGCAGCACTGGGCGGTTTGGGATACAAAGTTTTCACCGAGTGGCAAAAAAGCCAGGGACTCGAAGTCACCGGCCAACCCATCGCAAACTTAACAGGCACCCAAGCCAATGATCGGAGCATGGCGATCATCAAAGCGATGATCGGGGCAGCCAAAGCCGATGGATTGATCGACGATGCTGAGCAAGCGGCCATCATCCAACAGATCAATTCATCAGATCTTGAGAAACCCGCCGCCGAGATCCTGCTAAGTGAGCTGCAAAAACCGCTTGACGTGGAAGCGATCGCGGCAGCCGCTGATTCTCCGGAGTCAGCCGTGGAGATCTATCTGGCTTCATTGTTGCTAACCGACAAGTCGAATGCCCAGGAGCAGAGTTATTTGAGTAAGCTTTCTCAAGCCCTCAAACTCGATTCGAAATTGGTGGCCGATCTCGAAACGCAAGCATTCTCACCTGCTTAGAAAAAAAATAATGGTAACCCGAAACGTTAGTGAGGGACTGACCCCTCGCTGACGGATCGAGCTGCCACGCTCGCGTAAGCATGCTCACGCAAGCGTGAAGCATGGCACCCGTTTTGCTATTCAGGATTGAAGGATCAAGCTACATAGCCTCATTTGATGAAGCCGTCATTCAAGACCCACAATGCGACCCAGAAACATGGCCAGTCCAATTCTGATGTGACGAGTCATTGGAGGAACAGCTTTAAATGACAAATTCGCTCTTCTTCTGAGCGGCGCATACATTCTCGATGGCTTCCCTCAAGTCCTTTATCGCATAGGGCTTTTGTAGCGTTGCCTGGGGCAGAATCTTTTCGTTCTGGGGGAGCTCAAAATAGCCGCTGCACATAATGGTCGGGGTTGAGATTCCTCGCTTTCTGAGATCCGCCAAAAACTCCAGACCATTCATCTCGGGCATTGAGAAGTCGACGATGATGCAGTCGAACTGTTTTCCAGCGTCAATCAACTCCAAGGCACTTAAACCCGATCCAGCGGTTGTTACGTCATATCCAATTCCCTCTAACACCAACCCGATCGACTGCGTGATCATCGCTTCATCGTCAATCAAGAGAATCCGCTCAGCCGCTTTGGCTGAAAAGTGTGGGGCAGGAACCGCATGGGAAACCGGCGCTACTTTGGCTTGGCTGATTGGGAAAACCAGCTTCACTCGAGTTCCGGAGGAATCAGACTGGCAATAGATGAGACCATTATGATTTTTGACAGCGCCAGCTGTCACAGCCAAGCCGAAACCATGTCCGCTTGCTTTGGAAGAAAAATATGGCTCAAACACTCGCTGCAAGTCTGACTCTTTGATCCCACCTCCATTGTCTTGTACGGTCAGCACGGCAAAGGAGTCATGTTGGGAAACCGAATCGTACTCGCCAATCTGAATCCCTTTTAAGGACTCCGACAGAAGCCCATCCACAACTCGTGTAGTAATATGGATCCGCCCGACTTTTGATTGAGCTTTGATCGCGTCACAAGCATTCTTAAGCAGATTAACGATAGCCTGTTGAACCAGAAGACGATTCACATTGACAGCAATCGGGTGTTGAGCCAATTCGATATCCAACTCAATTTCACGGGGAACGATCGCTCGGAAGAACTGCTTCATTTCATCCACCAGTGAATTCAAATCCGCATTTCGTTTTTCATGAGTTGACTTGCCGGCAAACACAAGCATCTGCTCACAAACACCCGAGGCGTTCATGGCAATCTTTTTGATTTCTCCGGGAATGTCATCACGTTTAATGGTTTGAGCCTGGTTTGCATCGGGAGGGGAATCCAACAGCTCGCAAAAGGCGATAATCGCACCAAGGTAATTGTTGAAATCGTGAGCAACACCGCTGGCCAGCAAGCCAAGACTCTCCATTTTCTGGGCTTGAAGCAACTGAGACTCCAGCTCCATCTTTTGACGTTCGGCTAATACACTCTCCGAAATGTCGAGTCCGACACCAACGACACCAATAAGCTTTTTGTCCTCAGCATAAACAGGTGAATACTGAATCTCATGGGTAAGCCCCGGCGCCAATGAAATTCTGAGTTGCGAACTTTCACCCTGCTGAGCTTTTTTGAAAGCCGCCAAAACCCTCGGGTGTTCTTTATAAAGCGAGGTAAATTGCTCGCCCACGATTTCATTCTCTTTAAGGCGAAGTTTCTTGAGCCCATAACCACGTGATTGAGTGTATTCCCCGTCTTGATCCAGCACGCACAGAATAATCGGAGCTCTGCTGAGCACGCTGGACAGATGCAAATCACGTTGCTCCAGATCAATCTGCGACTGCTCCTGATCCTGCTGGACCAACTTGAGCGCGTCTGCGGTTGACGCAAGCTGGGCTGACAATTGTTTTTCGCTGTTGAGCCGCTCCAGTAACAAACTGTAGTTCTTCTGAACAACAACTCGAATTAAAAATGCAAGGCCGGGTGCGACAAAAAACGTGTTAATCCAGAATCCCATTGGTAACGCTGCGCCTACATAAAAAGCAGCAAACGTCACCAATCCAACGCCGGCAACGACGAACATCATAAAATTCAGATGACTGACAAAACTCATTGATGCCAAAACGAATAAGCCAACAACGATACCACCAACGTCATTTTTGGGATGCTGGGTAATCGACCAACAATGGACGGCCATGGGCACCAACAAAAACAAAGTCGATACCCAATCCATTCCACGCATTGAATGGACTCGTCGAAAAGCAAATTGATACAGAAAAACAAAGTAGCAGCCCAAGAAGACGGCCACAGCCGCTTGAGCCAATCGTTGATCAACCGGGTAATAGAAGAAAACAAACAGCGCTACCAGAAACGTCAGGGGCGCAGCTATTAATAGACCCTGCTTCAAGATGTGGAACTGCAGCAACAGATGCAAAGGAGGCGATGAATTTTCGTTGTCTATCTGCATCGCCATGTACTGGCCCTTCAAAGCGAAAAAGTTGAAAGTAAATTGTAAACGATGCTCATGGGTTTAAGCTCAGGAAATCGCTGCAAAACGATGACACAATCGCCAAGAGGCGCAGAATGAAGCGTTCACGCTACTTGTCTTTGTCAGTCAGCCGTGAAATATCCTTGCTCAACCCCGGATCAACAACCGCTTTAGCGCCGCGCCCTTCATCTTCAACTCGTGCCGTAGCAACTTCTTTAATTGACTCGAGATCGGCATCCCAAAAAACGCCTTTAGATTTTGCATCCTGCGGAACCTTCAGCGGCCGAAGCAATCGGAAACCGACTCCAGTTGCGGGCTCGTCCGTGTACCACCAAGGGCTCTTGGGAAAGCAGGGATCACAATTCTTCCATTGCTTGTCATCGGATCCCAGACGAGCCGCGCTACGACAGTCTTCGGGTTCCATTTCGAAAGATCCACCCCGCACTACTCGTGGAAACAGCTTCGTCGGCTTTCGAAACGCTTCTTCAACCGTCACCGAAGCTCCTTCATCGACGCGCGTATAACCCGCCTCGTCATATTGATCCAAGACCCATTCGGCAACGTTGCCATACATATCATACAGCCCCCATGGATTGGGCTTTAGTTTGCCAACGGGATGTCGACTATCGTCCGAAGTCTCATAGGTCCAGGCATGTTCGTCCAGCTCACTGGCGTCCTCACCGAAGTAAAACGGAGTTTTCGTTCCAGCACGGCAAGCGTATTCCCATTCGGCCTCGGTTGGCAAACGATAAAACGCCTTCGACGTCAGGCTCAGCCACTTGGTGTATTGTTTGGCCGCAAACTGAGTCATCGTGGCTGCGGGTTGGTCAGCCTCGGCGCCACTGGAAAAAGTAAAACTTGGATCATACAGCGAAGATGGTGCAGTAACCGCATCAATCTCATTGTTGGACGTAACTACTCTCAGCCCTTTTCCCTGTAGCGCTTTAAACGCCTTATCCATCTGCATGTACTTCTTGTATTCGCCCCAGGTAACTTCGTACTTACCGATCCAGAACGGCTCGACCTTTACCTTGAACTGCGGCCCCTCGTCATCGCGTCGATCCTCTTCGTCCTGGGGACTGCCCATCGTAAATTCGCCGCCGGCAATGGGCATCATCGTGAACTCGATCTCTGAGCCAGGAATCTTCGCCGTATATGGAACCATGAATCCAGAGTCGATCTCAACGCTCGGCCCCTCAAGCGGCTTTTGCTGGACAATTCCCAGCCGGTCGTTGGCTGAATCCTGAGAAGCGGGAGACGAGGAGTGTTCGGGCTGACCGACCTGATACGGTGGCGGAAACTCAACGACTCGAGTCCAACCTTGCGATGACAGTCCAATCCAAACAAGTATGAGTAAGCTCAAGGTCACAGCTAGATCCCGGATCTGGACTAGCAAAGGAAGCTGGAATCGCATTGTTCGATCTTTCAAAACCTGGGGAACACTGATAACCAGTATACCGCGGCGACTCAAATCTCAGTCCTGGAATCAGTCACGGAAAGGTCTCGCCAATCGGCACGCGCCAACCATCCGCCTGAGAGCAGCTCGAGTTTAGTAACTATTGCGGCTGAATCGTGGCATTGGCAACGAACTTCGCAAACTCAATCGATTCACTGAGTTCCATGATGATGAAAGAAAGGCTGGCCCAATCGAATCGAGCCAGCCTGTTAAATTTTCAACTTAGTCTAGTATAGTTGTTCCGATCGAACTAACCGACCGTCTGCTTCCTAGGCTCGTTTACGACGTCGTGTTACCAAACCAATTGCACCAAGACCTAGCAGAGCCAATGACGAAGGCTCTGGAACAGAAACATTTGTCAGTCGAATGAAGCCGACAGATGCGGTTCCGCTGGTGTTGTTGTCTTCGTACGTCAAGCCAATTCCGGC
>CAYSQZ010000127.1:0-7693 GCA_964433035.1 uncultured Pirellulaceae bacterium
ACGATTGGTTCGGTAACGATCGGAGTACTAACGATTGGTTCGCTAACGATCGGAAGCGATGGAAGGACCGGAGAATCATATACCACTGGACCGGATGTGAACGGCACAACATCGCTATGGTAAACCGTTGAAATGGATGGGCTATGTACTGGCAGCGATGATGCAATTGATGTCGATTCGATTTTCAAGCCACCATCAAACACTCGACGTCGGGTTTTTTCGAGCTTGAGTCGTAGTCCGCCCTGAACTCGTTCGAGCGACCGAGTGACCAGACTCGTCGGGCGCTTGGACGACTTGGCTTCGATCGCCGCTCCAAGTTCGAAATCGGATTCGGCACCATAGGAATCTCCAGATCCCATTTTTGCCAAACCGCGAAAATAATAAGCCCTCGCGTCTTTAGAATCACCCGAAATCGCTGTTGTCAGCGAATTGATCGCTTCCTGATGACGGCCACTGAAATACTGGTGCACCCCGGAGCCGAAGGCTTCCGATGAACCAGATTGTGCATATGCCGAATTGAAAGGAACCAACAGGAGGCTACTAACCAAAAGCACGAGTGAAAACTTGGACATCGGTATACCTTTGACCTTTGAGATGACTGGCAAGAAATTTAAGCCCAACGATTGCAAGCCGCACCTAGGTACTGAGCGCAAAAAAATTGAGCCGAGATTCGCCGCAAAAAGTTGGAGCAGTGACTGGCTCAAACCAGCAACTGGCCTAATTGAGCTTCCAAACGCCCCTTAAAATACTCATTTAAGCCCAGTCCAACAACCGTCTCACGGGACGTAAAAGGAATTCCGGCGTCAGAGTAGTAACACCTATATTAACGGAGATTCTCTATGTTTAGAATCGTTGGTGAGATCACAGTGCAGCAACAGTCAGTGTTTGGCTAACTCCAGATGCCTGTTGCCTTTCCAACCCTTTTAATTTTAAAGCCTAAGAAACAATGCAGAACAATATGCCACCGACCGTTTTTCAAGGTGACCTCCCCAAAATTGGAATTCGACCCACCATCGATGGTCGACTGGGCGGGGTTCGTGAGTCGCTGGAAGACCAAACCATGAACTTGGCCAAGCGGGTCGCAGAACTGATCACCAGCCAACTTCGGTATCCCAATGGCGAACCTGTGCAATGCGTCGTGGCTGATTCGTGTATCGGTGGCATCGCTGAATCGGGAGCCTGCGACGATCTGTTCCGGCGTGAAAATGTTGGTGTGTCGCTGACCGTGACTCCTTGCTGGTGCTATGGCAGTGAGACGATGGACATGGACCCGATCCGCCCTAAAGCCGTTTTCGGGTTCAACGGAACCGAACGTCCGGGAGCCGTTTATCTTGCTGCCGTTCTAGCAGGTCACACGCAAAAAGGAATTCCAGCGTTTGGTATTTACGGCCAGGATGTCCAGGACGCCGGTGATACAAACATGCCGGCCGATGTTCAGGAGAAGATTCTTAGCTTCACCCAGTGTGGACTTGCTGCGGCCCTGATGCGAGGCAAGTCTTACCTTTCGATGGGCGGTACATCGATGGGAATTGCCGGATCGATGGTCGACTATGGCTTCTGGGAAAAGTGGCTGGGCATGCGTGTCGAAGACATCGATATGACTGAGTTCGTCGGCAGGATGAACAAGGATCAATTCGACCCGGATGAATTTCAAAAAGCTCTTTCCTGGGTCAAGGAACATTGCCCCCAAGGCGACGACTACAACACTGACGATACCAAGCGGCCGGATGAACAGCTTGAAAGCGAATGGTCGGACTCGGTAAAAATGTCGCTGATCGCCCGCGATCTGATGGTTGGAAACCCCAAGCTGACTGAGATGGGACTTGGCGAACAAGCCCAAGGCCATCAGGCGATCGCCTCTGGTTTTCAAGGCCAACGCCAGTGGACCGACCATTTTCCCAACGGCGATTTTATGGAAGCGATTCTCAACACCTCATTCGACTGGAATGGAAAACGCGCTCCTTATATCGTTGCCACCGAAAACGACGCGCTCAATGCGGCAACGATGCTCTTTGGTCACCTGCTGACCAATACGGCTCAAGTGTTCGCCGATCTACGTACCTATTGGAGCCCCGATGCCGTTGCTGGTGCTTGTAATGGGTACGCTTTGGAAGGCCATGCAGCCGACGGACTATTGCATCTGATCAATTCGGGCCCGGCCACACTTGATGGAACAGGTCAACAAAAAGACGCTGATGGCAATCCAACCATGAAGCCATTCTGGGAAATCAGCGACGACGAAGTCAAAGCCTGTCTGGAGGCAACGACTTGGCATCCATCGATCACGGAATACTTTCCCGGTGGTGGCTTGAGCACACGGTACAAAACACTCGGAGGCATGCCGGCTACGATGACTCGCATCAATCTGTGTGACGGATTGGGACCGGCATTGCAGATCGCCGAAGGCTACACGGTCGGTCTTCCCGACGACGTCCACGACGTGTTGGATAACCGCACCAATCCGACTTGGCCGACTACCTGGTTCGCGCCGATCGTGACGGGTAAGGGCGCATTTACTTCGACTTACGAAGTCATGAACCACTGGGGCGCCAATCACTGTGTGATGACTGCCGGGCACGTGGGACACTTGTTCATCACGCTGGCTTCGGTTCTCCGCATTCCGGTCTACATGCACAATATTGATTCGTCTCGTGTCTTCCGACCAAGTGCATGGAATTGCTTTGGCACCGAAAACCTTGAGGCCGCTGACTTCCGAGCGTGTCAGAACTTCGGTCCGCTTTACGGTAACGGCAAAAGCTAAACACGATTGTGAGGCTCGTTTCCACGCGCGTCTGTGCTAATTTCTCTTTGAGCTTCTGCATCAGCTTTTCTCGAGTAACTCGATGGCCCTGTGTTATCGAGGGGTGTGCGAACATCAAGATCATCGCACAGGATCAAGAGCGTCAGCAACGGTAACCGCAGAGGCTGTGGTTATTTCAACAGCTTGGAGCCGGAAGTGCAAAGGGAAACCCGACGCGTCAGCGAGGGCGAAGCGGCAACTGACTGCCCTCGCTTACGCGTTTTGAAGCGCTTCTCTTCGAGACTCTGCCGCCGTCCGAAACGCGTACGTTTACATCCGCAGCTTGCCCCGCCCGCGTCCGAAAGTTAGCACATGCTTGCCACGGCTTCCCAGCTAGAACGCACCGTGAGCAGCACCGCGAGCACCACCGTAGTCAACGGCCTGTTTGACCGTCGCCAGTTGTCATCAGGCCACACTGCAACTTCAAAACTCACGCGTCGTGTTTTCAATAGCTAACAACACCGGGAGCAAGTTTTCCTTTGAGCTCAAAGCCAACGACTTCTGGCACGCATCGGGTTTGATCTTCAACGCGCCAACAAACTACCAAGCCGGAAAATTATACTCTTCGTTGCCCGGCTCAAAATCGTTGTCGGTCAGACCGACATTCAATTTGAGTTTGGTATAAATGTACCGCTCCAGCAGAACAGGTTCCCCGCCTTCCTTTTCGGGCCAAAGAAACGCTTCGTAGGCGATTGGGATGTTCAGCTCATCGTCGATATAAATCCTGTCGATGTGATGCTGGAAGTGCTCCAGTCGCTGGGGATGAACAACTTCGATCGTGGTGCAAACTCGGCCATTGATTTCCACACCTCGCTTAACCGCGACCAAAGACTCGCGATGCTTCATGTCACGCTCGCCAAGCTCAATCATTTTGACAAGCAGATTTCGAAATCCAATGTCGTAGATCGGATGCAGATTACCCTCCATTGCCAATGGCCCGTCGGGATCGAGAAAAACCCGTTTGAAGTTAAGCATCCCCGGTGGGTGAGCAATAATCTTTCCATCATTCTGCCCTTTAATCCAAATCGCCTCCTGGCCAAGACTTTCTATGGGAGCCAGAAACTTGGAGTAAACCGAAAACGGAGCAGGCTGCTCTGGAACGGACTCGGTTGAAGCCTGGAAATGACGAATTTTACAATAGACGTACTTCTCTTCTTGCAACTTGTCATCGATCCGGACCTGGCTGACCAGCGTTGTCGTGTAATCTCGATACTTTGCATCCACCTCATCGAGGCCCAACTGAGCAAGCTTCAACAATGGCGCCAAGGGATGCTCCGCTTGATCGATCACTTGTTGGCTGATCGTGGCCGTAATCGCACCCTCGGGCAATGCTGCGTTTTCCTGCTCGGCAGACGACTGGCTGGTGGTTTGGGGATCGATCAAGACCGGCTTAGTCAGCTCCGGATCGACCTCTGGTGCATTCCAGGCTTGAACGAAATAGGCGATCACTCCCAGTGCCATCGCAATGGTAACGGCTCGCAGCAAGCAGCCACCTGTCGTCAGACGATTAGGTTTGTTATCAGCAGGCGAACCGTATTCTCCAGCTTCATCCAGTTGAGTCGATTTACTGTCGTTCATCAATTTGACGAAGCTTGCTCGTTCGGCTCCGATCTAAAAACTAAAAATAATCTGGCAAACTTGCAGTTCAAACAAGGCTCAAAACTCTGGACGATGGGCCTTGGCATTTAGAAGTTCAACAACAATCGCCATACAGATCCTACCATGTGTTGGAGCTTCGAGTTTCGTTGGACCGGAAAAATTGAACGATACCATCCTAGCGGGCGGCGAACTGCTCTGCGAATTGCAGCAACCAGTTGTCGATCATTTTTACAAACGCCGCCTGATCGGCTTCAGCGATACCGTCAAAGTGATTCCAGACAAACATCTCTTTGTCGCGAATTGTTCCCTTGCCAACGATATTGATGACGTCGAATTCATTTTGCGGGCGGACAGTCATTTCAACCCGGCTGAAAAACGAACCCGCCTTGCCATCGGGACCACGGTCGAGATCATTTCTCGAAATCGCTCCCCCCCAACCCTTGGATCCATAGATCGTCTCATAGTCGAAACCGGGAAAGTGGTTTGCGATTTTTTTCAGCCCTTGCTCGATATGATCTGAGAGATTCAACCGAAGCTCGTTGAAGCGGTTTCGGATCGCTTCTTTGGACAACTCGTCTTTTTTCCTGGCGTTCGTTTTTGCGGTGCTGCGATTTTGTCCGCGCTGGATCGCCTGTTCAAGTTTGTCTTCGAAGTCCATCGTCCGAGTTCTCTTTTGCGTTCTCTCTAAAACTGCTTGTCAGCCTCAAACTGTGTGCTGGAATTGTTGCCCAGCTAAGTTGTCGCCCAACCAAAGACACGACACCTAACTAAACTGGATGTTCAGCCGACCAGATCATTCTAGCTGTTTTGCGATTTTTCGTCTTTGCCGTCATCACTCTTTTTCTTCGAAGAGCCTTTGACAAACTGAGCCAAATCTGAAAATGAACGCATGGGCTCCTTTCCCTCGAGCATTCCCTCGGTAATTGGCTTGACCGGGCGTGGCTTGGACTTACGCTTGGGGCGATCTTTGAAAGAAGGGCCCTTGCTGTAGCTACGCGATCGCTGAGAAGAAGACTTGCCGCCCTCGTACTTGCCAGGTTTGCCGGAAGGTTTACCTGAACCGGATCGCCGCCCGCCAGGCTTGCTTCCCTCGTATTTTCGACGGCGTTGAGGAGGTTTGCTGCCAGGTCTGATAGCGGTAAGCTTCACGCGGCGACGCTGGGTATCAACCTCAGAAACCCAAACCTTCAACACATCACCTACGCCATGGAGCTGATGAGGATCGCGAACAAAGTGATTGGCAAGCTGGCTCACATGGACCAAGGAACTCTCGCCCAGCCCGATATCAACGAAAACGCCAAAGTCTACAACGTTGACAACTTGCCCCTCAAGCTGCATTCCAACCTCAAGGTCGTCAGCCTTAATAATCCCACTGCGGAAGATCAACTTCTTAGAGTTACCGCGCGGGTCCCAATCAGGCCGCTTAAGCGCCATCAAGATATCCTTGACCAACAATCGCCCTGCGGAAGCCTCGTTGCTAATTTCGGTGATATCCAGGTCCGACATTCGCTTGAGAAGCTCTTTTCGTTTGGCTAAATCCTCGGAACTCAAACGCGGGGCAGGCTCAACAGGCGGCTTTGGAACAGCTGTAGGTTTGACTGCATCATCCTTTCCATCTGAGGCTGTGCTCTCAGGCGTAGAATCGCTCGCTACAGAATCATCAGTGGAAACGGTCGCATCAGTGGCTTGAGATGCCGTGGTAGCGCCTGCCTTGGTTTCAACATTCGCCTGCTCACTGGCTTCTTTTTCCGACGGAACATCTGTTCCAGATTCGGTCGTATCCTTAGCTTCCGTTTCAGTGCTTGCCTGAGCCTGTGAGTCAGTGTCAGGCTGGACCGCCTCAGTAGCTGGTTGAGCAGTGGTTGCTTCAGTTGGTTTCGCTGCTTGCGCTTGGGCGGCTTCGGTCGACGGAACACTATCGGTCGCTGCAGGAGAGGGATCCACCGAAGTGTTTGCAGCGGGCTTAGGTGTTGAAGCTGGCTGGGGCTTCACAAACAATTCCTCCAAGGAAACATTTGCCCGGTCCAGCAACTTGTTTGCCAAGTCATAACTTTCGGGATGGATCGAAGTCGAATCCAGCAGATTACTCCCACCGTGGATTCGCAAGAAACCAGCTGACTGGACGAAGGTCGCGTCCCCGATCCCGCTAACCTCCCTTAGTCCTTCACGACTTTGAAACTGACCATTAGCTTGACGGTGTTCGACAAGCCTTCGCGCAGTCAGCGAGTTCAAACCAGAAACGTACTTTAACAGTGACGGACTGGCTGTGTTAACATTGACGCCAACGCGGTTGACACAAAAAGCGACGACATCATCAAGCGACTCACTCAAGTGCTTTGCTTTGACGTCATGCTGATACATGCCAACGCCAATATTGGCAGGGCTAATTTTGACCAACTCTGAAAGAGGATCTTGCAGGCGCCTTCCGATCGAGACAGCGCTTCGAATCGACGGCGTTGAATCGGGAAGCTCCTCGCGGCCAATCTCGCTAGTCGAATAGGCGCTCGCCCCGGCTCCGTTGACCATCGCGTATTTGACTTTTTTATCTTCAGGGCAACCACCGATCATATCCGAGACAAGTTGTTCGGTTTGCCGGCAGGCAGCACCGTTTCCGATCGCGATCACCTCAACCCCAAGCCGCGTGACCCAATCGACGAGTTTTTCCTTGCTCTCATCAAAGCGTTTTTGGTTGCCAACAACAAAGATGTGCCCCGAGTCCAATAACGATCCACAGGGATCCAGCACCGCTACCGAACAACCGCGCTTAAAACCAGGGTCGATCGCCAACACTGTCTGATTTCTAAGCGGTGGTTGAAGCAGCAAATTTCGCAGATTGTTTGCGAATACCTGAACCGCATGTTTCTCTGCCGTTTCGGTCAGCTCGCGCCGAATCTCTCGTTCCAGGCTCGGAATAATGGTGCGATTAAGCGCTTCACCAGCACACTTCTGCATAAACTCTTTGAACGGATGCTCCGCCGGAACTAGCGAGCTGAACGCAGGCTCTTCCAGTTTTTGACTGTCGATATTGATTTTGACTTTAAGCTTGCCCGCTCGCTCACCTCGATTGATCGCCAACACGCTGTGGTGAGCAAGCTGCTTAAGCGACCGCTCGAACTCGCGGTAATCCTTGTACGGATCTTCGACTTTTTTCTTTTTCTTTTTTTTCTTCTTCTTTTTCTTTGGGGCTGCTGCGGAAACATCAAGGGATTTTTCCTTGCCGGTCGCACCTGCGTCTGGCGTCGAACTTACTGCTCCCTGATTTTCACTCGCCTGATTTTCACTCGCCTGATTTTC
>CAYSQZ010000127.1:7793-13229 GCA_964433035.1 uncultured Pirellulaceae bacterium
CCTGATTTTCACTCGCCTGATTTTCACTCGCCTGATTTTCTGAGGCTTGGGCGTCGTCAGGCGAAGTTTCGTCAGTTGCAACTGGTGCTGGCTTGGCGTCATCCTCAGCAGGCTTGGTCGCGTCGGCCTGAACCGATTGCTCTGACTTCTCTTGGTTGCCATCGGTTGTTACCGACTGCTGGGCGGGCTCGCCCTCGGCCGTGGCCTGAGTAGTTTCTGCCGCTGTCTTTTCTACTTCGGGTGCTGTTGAACTAGCATTACCATCTGCCTGGGGTTCCTCCGTACCTTGCACCTGCTGTGGTGATGAGTCGGCAGGTTGAGAAGGAAGGGATTTTTGATTGACAGCGGTCTTGGCCGAAGCGGTTTCTGTGTTTGCTTTTTGTTCGACATCCGCCTGAGGTGTCTCGGTCTCAATCGCACTGGTCTTGAGTTTTCCATGATCCCAGAGAATTCTGCGAAGTGTCGCCCTGAGTTCTTCCTTATCTCCGAAGCGTTCGGAAAGCAGATCGCGAACACCTTTGAAGACTTCGTCTACCGTTTTGAGTCCTTTGTCAACTCGGACGAACTCAGTAGCGCGAGTTGCAAGATCGACGTCAGGAGATACGCCATTGAAAATCTCGTCGGCCAGAGGCTCCAGCCCTTGCTGTCTAGCAACCAGCGCTCGGCTCTGCTTTTTAGGTTTGAACGGCAGGTAAAGATCTTCCAAGCGCCGACTGGTCGACGCTTTGCCAATCTCGGCTTTCAGTTCATCAGAAAGCTTGCCCTGAGAATCAATCGACTTTAAGACAAACTCTTTTCTCTCACCTAGCGACCGCAGCTGAGCCACCCGGTTCTTGATCGCAAGGATCTGCTGTTCATCAAGCCCGCCAGTGAGGTCTTTTCGAAACCGGGTAATAAATGAAATCGTGTTGCCTTGATCCAAAAGCGCAATAGTGGCGTCGATCTTTTCAGGTGGCAACTTCAAATCACGCGCTACGATCGCAACGTCAATTTTTTGAGGATCAACCTTAACGGGCTCATCGGATGGTGAGATAGAAGACAAGCGGCAGCCTATGAACAAAATCTTGAATCTTTTGGGTGCACAAAGTTTATCACGGTGAAGTCACCAGTGAACAGGGGATTCGCCAATCGCGTTTAAAAAAAGCTTGACCCAAAACGGCTCAATAACAGCTGAGAAGTCCCAGAGCCATTTTTCCTCGTTATGAATCCTGTGATAGAGATTCATCGGATCGAACCAAAAGCTGGGCACTAGCGCGCTTAGCGATGCGCTGGAGTCATCACAATGATCAAATCGTGACCCGAATTTCAAGGGCCGGCTCAGCATCGCCAGCGGCAAGGCGGACAACCTAGTAGGGGTTTAACGGCAAGACCGTCACAACCGGACCAATCGACAACCGTTACCTCATGAGCTTCAGCGATTTGACCATCTGGGGAAATTTGCGCCAAAGAGTGTAAGACATAACCAACATTTGGGCTCGTTTTACAATTCATTTCGACCCGCCTCTTCACACCTCGGTGTGTGTGGCTGATCTAGCCATAAATTTTATGTCTTCCGCCAACGCCAACACACGAACCTCGGAGCTACTTGGTAGCCCTGAACAAAGCGATAACTCGGGATTGATTTCCGATTCGATCGCCGCTGGTGTGGCGTTTGCAGTTGTGTTGACAATTGGCCAACGTTTAGTGGGGTTCGGACGCGGAATTCTGTTCTGCCGCTTGATGACCGACCAACAACTTGGCCAATGGTCGATGGTCTGGAGCTATTTGATGCTTCTGGCACCGCTGGCGGTTTTAGGGCTGCCAGGATGCTTTGGGAAATTTACAGAGTATTATCGGCAACGAGGTCAACTCAAGAGTTTTATCGGTCGCATCGCTGGCTTCAGCTTGTTGACGACCGCAGTGATGTCAGGGTTAATCGTTGTCTACAGCGAACGGTTCGCCTACTTGTTATTCCGTGACTCAACTCAGACCGGGCTAACGATCTGCGTGGGACTGGCACTGCTGTTGGTAGCGGCTTCCAACTTCCTCGCGTCGTTGATGGAATCACTCCGCCAGGTGCGTGCTGTCACGATCATGCGATTCATTACCGGAGTTTGCTTCGCCATCATCTCAACAGTATTGCTGCTGACCTGGGAAGACGCTTCAACTGCAGCAACGACCGGATTCGCAATCAGCTGTGCGTTGGGAAGCATCCCCGCGATCTGGATCCTTTGGAAGTATCGACAAGACTTTTCCAACACAGGAGACCGGCTCACTCAATCAACGATGTGGAAGCGAATCGCGCCATTCGCAGTTTGGCTATGGGTCTCCAACCTGCTCAACAATTTGATCGAAGTCTCGGATCGGTACATGCTGATTCACTGGTCAGATACGACAGCAGATTTAGCGCAGGGCATGGTCGGACAATATCACAGCGGGCGAGTAGTCCCATTGCTACTGGTAAGCATCGCAGCGGTTCTATCAGGTGCGTTGCTTCCGTACATGAGTCAGGCGTGGGAAGATCGCGATAAAGATCGAGCGAAGAACCAACTCAACCTGGCTGTAAAGCTGACTTCGATTTCCTTTACCGCTTGCGGCGTGTTGATCTTGCTGCTCTCACCAATCCTGTTCGACCAGATTTTACAGGGTCGCTACTCGGATGGCTTAGCCGTTTTGCCAATCACGCTTGTTTACTGCATTTGGTTTAGTCTGATGGCAATCGGCCAGGACTATTTGTGGGTCGCAGAAAAGGGAAAATGGGCGTCGCTGGCACTGGGCATCGGATTGATCTTGAACGTGATCTTCAACATGATCTTGATTCCACGTTACGGCTTATTCGGAGCCGTGTACGCGACCGCTATCGGTAATGGCGCGATCGTACTGGTTGTCTTTGCGGCAAACTACCGGTTTGGGTGTCGACCGGATATCGGGATATGGGCTTGTACCGCGATTCCTCTGCTTCTGCTCTTGGGAAAACCTGCGGCAATCATTTGTATTCTGGCTCTGATGATTCTCACCGCAAAATCGAACTTGCTCCTCAATCAAGAAGAAAAGTCTCTTCTCTTGGATCAAATCAGAGAAAAGCTGGTTGATCGGTTCTCTAAATCTGCATAACTGAGGTGGATGACAAAAAACCGCCTGTTGACCTGGCCTGTTTGTTACTGGCGGCTTTTAGATTTACATCTGTGCCCTTGCTTTGGCACCGATGGCGCTGCCCAGATCAACCTGTTCGAACTGTCTTGTTCAAAAAGTTCGAATTTGGGTATTTGAAAAACAGCCAAATGGACGTTCTAATCGTAGTAGAGGCCAAGAAGTGTAATTTTCGTCGCACTTTTATTGGCGAAGGTTTAAAATTCGACTGGCAATGGTGGCGTTGGGCAAGGCATTCAAAGCGCGTTTGTGCTGGATGATTTGGGCTTTAGATTCTCATCTAGCATCCCAATCCTCTCTGCTGGCCCGGATTGATTTTGCCAGTTTCGGGTTTTCGTTTACCAAGAAATCTTTGTTTCTAGCGAATCACTAAACTCACAAGCTGATACTTGTGACCACTAAATAACTTTGGAGTTGAAATGTCTAAATATTTGTTACTTGGCCTTCTTGTCGCGGGCGTTGCGGTAGGAACTTACGCCAGCGGGGGATGTGACGGAGCGGGAGCTCGTGTTGGTGTCGCCAAAGATGCGGCAATCAAGAAAATCGATGATCTTCTGGGACCACTTAATGTTAAACAGAAAGAAGTAGAGAACGCCTTCAACGAACTCAAATCTGCTTCTTCAGGACTTCGCGAAAAACGCATCGAAGCTCAGGTTCGCCTCAAGTCACTGACTGAGAAAAAACAGAGTCTAGGAAATCAGGAAGCGAAATTGATGGGCGACCTTAAGAAGCTGAAGCAAATGCTTTCAGACGCCGAAGCGACTGGATCGATCACCCGAGGTGACAAAGAAATCTCAAAATTGCAACTTAAGAATCTTGCCGACGGAACAGTTAAAAAGATCAAGCTGCTTAAAGATCAAGTTACCAAGAACGACGTCATCTCAGGTGCCTGGGCCAAGAATCTCGAGTTGCTTACCAAGAACGATGAAACTTCTGCTGCTCAGCTAAAGAAGCTTGGTGACCAACTGGATCAAATTCGGTCCAAAAAATCAGCACTCGATGCGATGAAAGAGGCTGCTACTATTGCTGGCCCTGGCGCTTCAATCAGCGATAAGTTTAATGACTTGACTGCAGACGTTGACGAGTTGCTAGTCAATCTTGATACCGAATGGGAGATCGAGAAGATCAAAATCGACGAGCGTATTGCTGAAGTCGAAACTGACAGCTCAGTCAGTCTTGAAGATTTGCTCGACGACAAGACAGATGTCTCGTCAACGATGGACGAAATCGACAAGCTCTTGGGTGAGTAGTTGAGCGGTCCTAATTTACATGCCTACTTGGCAGCCAGTCATTCCGTAGCGGCGCACGGTTGGAACTGGTCTAAGAATGTCACCTTTGTACGAAATCGCTTTGCTTCAGCGACCCAGATTCTGATGCTGGCATAATGTTAATGGAGATTGCGCACGTGCATGTTATTTACACGCTCAAGCCGTCTCGTGCGGCAAAGTCCCGTTCTCGATTCGACCATCGTTACACCGCATGTTGCGTGCTGAACACTTTTTGCACCTGACTGGCTGGAAAGCGCGAAAACGGTTCATAGAATCAGTACAGGGGGGATAGATCCCTTAAGGAGCCAGTAAGCGTCCGTTTCACGCAATTATTTTGCCTTTTTCCAACAAATGTTCAGATTTTTTACCCCGCCAGAAGAATTAGGGGGGAAAATATCCACGCGGAATAATTGGTGATTTGAACGAACACAAGGAGATTGACCCCATGAGAAAACAGTTACTTTCAATAGCGTTACTGGCTGCGACGCTTGTTCCAGGCACATCTTACGCGGACATCATTGTTGAAGTTGGAGGATCGTCAAATGCCGTTCCAGACCCAATCTCTGCTACCGAACATGATCATGTCTTTCTATTCCAGGACGAATTTGCGTTTAACGCTGGAGTGGGCTCGGCTACCATAAGCGTTCCTGACCCAACAATTGGCGATTTTACTTTCGATATTTCGATCGAGTTGACCAACGGAATTCAAAGCGTAGATTTGGACGCCAATGATGGGCCCAACGCCGGCAACAACTTTCTTTCGGCAGGAACTGCGCCAGCTGCCGCCAACGAATTTGCAGATGGCGATATTTTTACAGTTACAGTGGACAACGTAACCAATGGCATAATTTTCGATGGCTTCACCAATATCGGTACATCGGATACTGGCGTCGGTGAAGGTTTCCTCATTGCCGGAACGAGCTACGTTCGAGGTACAGCCACAAATGGAGACTCTGATCCGAGAAACGGGCTTAACTTTGTCGGCGGTACTCAGGCTGGTCCAACTTTAACCGTTGAATCGATCGGAACGTCCGCTCTG
>CAYSQZ010000128.1:0-13155 GCA_964433035.1 uncultured Pirellulaceae bacterium
GTATGGACAACGATCGCATTGGAGGCAATGTAGATATATCTGATGACGGTTCTATCGTGGCGGTATCGGCTGGTGGAAATCAAGACGTAGCGGTAGGGAGCGGGGCGGTTCGAGTATACAGGGACACTGGAGGTACTTGGACTCAAATAGGGGATGATTTAAACGGGACTTTACTCAAGCAATTTGGTTCCAGTCTAAGTCTGTCAAGTGATGGAAGTATTGTCGCTGTAGGTGCCTTTGGGAACGGGATGCCTGCCTTTGGTCTTGCCGATCCTGAGGGGCCGTGCGAAAGAATTTTTAGGAATGAAAATGATAATTGGGTAGAACTGGCGCTTATATCGGGTGAGCCAAGTAGTTTTTTTGGCTTGCAATCGCATCTTTCGAGCGACAGCCGAACGCTCGCCGTGGGTGCTCAAAGTTTTGATGGAGCCGGGTTTAATCGCGGATTGGTGAGAGTTTTTGACTTAAGTGATCTTTTTGATTTGGTTCACGGAGATGTCAACCAAGACGGTGTCGTTAGCTTTTTTGACATCCAGCCATTCATTGCAGTTTTGGCTGCTGAAGGTTTTCAAGCCGAAGCGGATTGCGATGGGGATGGAGATGTTGACTTCTTTGATATCACACCATTCATCGCAGCCTTAGCCGCGCAGCCTTAGCCGCTCTGTAAGACACCACCATCGCGGGTGTGAAAAATAAGAAGGGACATTGTGCTTTTAAAGTAACAATGTCCCTTTTTCATTCTTTGAACCCAAGACGCCACACATTTATT
The DNA here is from genome assembly GCA_964433035.1 of uncultured Pirellulaceae bacterium. GTDB lineage: Bacteria > Planctomycetota > Planctomycetia > Pirellulales > Pirellulaceae > Mariniblastus. The sequence continues at coordinate 770 of CAYSQZ010000128.1, forward strand.
GTGCCGTCTCTCAAAGGCAACTCTTGTCAACTACCGAAAATGTTGAGGCGATAGTTTTGATACCGGCGAGATTGCAATATACTCTTGTTTAGTAAGTCTCCATGCTCCGATGAGCTTTTTTTGAACCCAACCTAAACGCGTTCTTGTCTCATGAGTTTCTTTCAAATTGAGTTCGATAGGATCAGGTTGCGTTTTATGGGACTGCTGTTGTTGGCGTGCTGTGTGGATTTTGGCAATGCAACCAAGTCGGTCGCCCAGGATCGAATGCCCTCGACGATTTACGAAGCGATCGCGTGGTTGGAATCGCATTCCAATACAGTGACCAAAAACGACGAAGGTGACGTGACTGAGGTCATTATTGATTACACTCCGTCCGTTTTTGTGGTGGGTGATCTGGATGTATTTCCAAAGCTGGAAAAACTTAAAATCAACTATACCGGTGATTTTTATGATCGTCACATGTCCGGAATTGCGAGGCTTAAGTCACTCAAGGTCTTTGATGTCGACTATTGCGATGAGATTTCCGAGTCGAGTATTTCTGTGCTTCGTTACGTGCCCAAACTCGAAGAGGTCAGGTTGAAGGATTGCTCGGCAGTCTATTCGCTCAAGTCGCTCGCCGAATGCCGTTCGTTGAAGAAAATTGATTTGACCAGCAACGACCATCTTGATTTTGAGGTGCTCAAGAGTCTGCGGCATTTGCCCAAGCTCGAGTCGTTGGTGCTTGACGAGAATGAGAATCTTGAAGACCAGCATCTACGTTGGTTAAAAGGAATCAAGTCGCTTAGCTCGTTGAGTTTGGTCGAGTGTAGCGGGTTGACCGACGACGCGTTTATACAACTCGGTGGGATTTCGAATTTAAAGAAGCTTGTGATTCGTGAAAACAACCAGATCACCGGAGCTTTGGTTGGCCAGCTTAACGGCGATAATTTGGAGGAGTTGGAGCTTAATGATTGTGGGTTGAATGATGAATCTCTAATGAAATTTGGGCACTTGAAATCGCTTCGCAAATTTGATTTCTCGGCCAATGATGAGCTTAAGGGCACGGGTTTATCGGTTTTGGGCAATTTCAAAAAGCTTGAATCACTGAACCTCTCTGGCTTAAAGGTTACCAACGCTCAACTCCAATCACTCGATGGTATTACGACGCTCAAATCCATCAACTTGGCAGATTCAAGTCGAGTTTCGGGAACTGGTTTGGCCGCGTTTACCAAATCTGAATCACTTCAGAAGCTGGATCTTGGTGGCTGCCGAAGGATTGATTCGGACGACCTTGCTGTGATCGTTCAGTTCAAGAATCTTGAGGATCTGGATTTGAGAGGAACGAAGGTCAAACCTGCGGGACTTGAGCGGCTTGAGCAATTAGGTTCACTTAAGAAGCTTGATCTTTCGGACTGCAATTGGATTGACGATGCCGCGATGGTCAAGCTCGCCCGATTTCCGGCGTTGCAAAACTTACGGCTCAGCAAAGTTCAGCGTTTGACAGACAAAGCAATCGAGAATTTGGCCAAGTCGGAAACGATCAAAGAGATATTTCTAAAAGAGAACAGAAATATTACTGGAGCTGGCTTGGCGGGTTTTGCGGAAAACAAGTCGCTGGTTCGGATTGCTTTGTTCGATTTGGACAAGTTGTCGGCCAAAGGGCTGGGGCACCTCAAGCAAATTGAAGCGCTGGAAGTTCTCAAGCTTCGAATCGACGAGAAGCGGTTTTCTCGAGAACATTTGTTGTCGCTCTATGGTTTGCCAAGAATCAAGTCGATTTCCGTTAGTGAGGTCTCCGAACTTGAGGATGGTCTTTATCGAGGGTTGCTCAATTCTCTGCCGATGCGCTCAGAGCCGTATGAGGATGAGTACTTGGTGGAGAAAGATAAGAGTCAGTAAGGTCGTCTTTGGCTCCGAGGCTGACATTTTTCAAACGCTTGGAAGCTCCGAATCGAATCGAGTCGAGCGGCATCGCGCGTGCCAGTGCAAATGGTAACCCGACGCGTAAGTTTTGAAGTTGCACTAAAAGAAAGTTACCCTCCCCGAGCCGAAGGCGCCGAAGGCTCGGGGAGGGTTGCTCTCGGTGAACACCAGTTTTTCTTCAATAGCCCTCCCCGGGCTGCGCCCGACCCTCCCAGAGGGGCTCTTCGCGGAATTTAGTGGGTGATTGAGAACAAATAAAGCCACCCTCCCTCTGGGAGGGTCGAGCTGTCACCGCTAGGTGACACGCTCGGGGAGGGTAAGTTTTCCTTCGATAGGCTAAGGCTTTAGGGCTCCAGAAATGGTTTTCGTTTATGTTTTTCAAGGTTAAAAATGAGACCGCTTTACCCTCCCCGGTCACTGCGTTCCCGACCCTCCCAGAGGGAGGGTGGCTTGGATGTATTGGATGTCGGCAAAACCAGCGACAAAGTTTCGAGCGATCGGATCGCGAAACAACACTTACCCACTAAAAACGACGAAGGGCCCCCAGAGGGAGGTGACATTCTACTTTGGGGCTTATGCCCGCAAGCCCGCCCTATACGAAATAATAGGAGTTAACGCATTTAGATTTCTTCCCAGACCGACGGGCAGCGCTAGGTATAGGCCACATGCTGCCATAGCTTCGCCACTAGAAACACTGCAACTTCAAACGCGTAAGCGATGGCGAAGCAGCAACCAACGGAACGTCTCAATTACTTTCTAGTGAGCGAGGGATCAGTCTTCACCAAAGCTTTGGGTTCCCATAAGCACATTAGGTAAGGCGCATAAAAAAACACATGTCTCAATTGACATGTGTCTTTCGGATTTTTCATTATCGGTTACAAAATGCGACCCGATACGTTCGTTAGCCACAGCAAGGAGCTGGCGCGAGTGTCGGCTCGCAGCAAGGTGCTGGTGCTGGGGCTGGTGTTGGTTCGCAACATGGTTCCGGTGCAGGAGCACAACATGGCTCCGGTTTACAGGCATTTCGAGCTGCTCGGCACTCAGCCAGTTTCTCGCGCAGTTTTTGGAAGCAGTTCTTCTCGCAAGGATCGGCATCGACCAAAGCAAGCTTCTTGCGAGTTACGCATTCCTTAACAGCAACCAACTTTGATTTTGTGCATCCGCACTCGTCGGTAACGCAAGTCGACTTGAGACGGCAAACTTCGCGAGAAACGTCGACAAGAGCCAACTTCTTACGAGGCTTTGGCGCACAAACTGGAGCTGGATCGCAGCATCCGCAGTCTTGAGCAGCACTGATTGTAGGGCAGCTAAGTGCAATAAGCATGATCGCTGAAAAAACAAATTTGAACATTTTGAAGTTCCTTATTGGTTGTTGTGTTGTTCTGTGTAAACCTACACGGCAGATAAACTGGCACCCCAAAAGGCTCACTTTTTTCCGAGAAAAACCGCGTGGGAAGAAAGCAAAGATCATGTATTCGCTAGAACTGTTACAGCCGGACAATTTTTGTGCGGTGGATCCCCTGAATAGAAGTAGTCCGGTGGGGAGTTTAAAAGGGTGCCAAGCTCAGCTTGCGCGAGCAAGCTTCCTCGCGCAAGCCTTAAGTAAACCAAGGCCGCGAACGGGCGCGCAAAAAAAACGCCGGCCAATTGATTGACCGGCGTCTATATCTTCCATCGTTCATGCTGTGGTTAAGAGGCCGCAGCAAGTTTTGGGGCCGATGGCGGGACGCCCCTTATTGTCATCGGTAAATCGTATTGAAATCCAATGAACTATATCGAGTCACTCACTACCCACAAAATCGAGTAATGCGACTCGCGACGATATTAATACATGTCGTGATCACCACCGTGACCATGACCCTTGCTGGCTTTTGGCTTGTCGGCGATCAACGCGTCGCTGGTAAGCAACAGGATTGAAACACTCGCTGCGTTGGATAACGCTGTTTGTGTTACCTTGGCCGGGTCGATGACACCGGACTTGACAAGGTCTTCGTAAACATCGGTCAATGCGTTGTAGCCGAAGTTGGCTTTTCCGCCGAGAACTTTCTCGCAGACGATACCACCGTCTTGACCCGCGTTGGACGCGATCATATGCAGCGGTGCCCGGCAGGCTTTGAGAACAATGTTGTAGCCTGTGATCTCGTCCTGTGACAAACTCTCGTCTGGAGTGACTTTGCTGGACGCTCGTAGCAACGCGACGCCACCGCCAGGGAGAATGCCAGATTCGACAGCCGCACGCGTGGCGTGCAACGCATCCTCGACGCGGGCTTTCTTTTCTTTCATTTCGCTTTCGGTCGCCGCACCCACGTTTACCTTGGCAACGCCGCCGGCAAGCTTGGCCAAACGCTCTTCAAGTTTTTCGCGATCGTAGTCGCTGGAGCAGTTTTCGATTTCTCGGCGAATCTGATCAATTCGGCCTTTGATTTCACTGCTCTTTCCCGCACCTTCGATAACCGTAGTATTGTCTTTACCGACAATGACCTTTTTAGCGCGGCCAAGGTCAGCCAATCCAAGCTGGTCCAACTTCATGCCAAGTGCTTCAAAGATTGCTGTTCCACCGGTTAGCAACGCGATGTCTTCCATCATTGCTTTACGACGATCACCGTAACCGGGAGCCTTAACGGCACAGCAGTTAAAGGTTCCTCGAAGTCGATTGATCACAAGCGTCGCAAGGGCTTCGCCTTCGACGTCTTCGGCAATGATCAATAGAGGCTTGCCTTGCTGAACGACTTGCTCAAGCAGTGGGACAAGGTCTTTGATGTTGGTGATTTTCTTCTCGAATACCAGAACGTAAGCGTCTTCGAGAACGGCTTCCATGGAAGTCGTTTCGTTAACGAAGTACGGCGAAAGGTACCCGCGATCGAACTGCATTCCTTCGACCCATTCGACTTCGGTGGAGAGACTCTTGCCTTCGTCGACAGTAATCACGCCGTCTTTACCAACCTTTTCCATTGCCGATGCAAGTAGCTCGCCGATTTCTGCGTCGTTGTTGGCGGCGATCGAAGCAACGTTAGCCATTTCAGACTTGTTCTTGATCTTGATCGCCATGGAAGCGAGCTTTTCGCAAATGTCGGCCACGGCTGCTTCGATTCCCTGCTTCATCTGAATCGGGTTGACCCCGGCAGTTACGGCTTTGAGTCCCTCGTTGAAGATCGCTTCGGCCATCACAGTCGCGGTGGTGGTTCCATCGCCAGCAACATCACTGGTTTTACTGGCAACTTCACGGACCATTTGAGCGCCCATGTTTTCATAGACGTCTTCAAGTTCGATTTCCTTGGCAACGCTGACGCCATCTTTGGTGACCGTGGGCGAGCCGAAGCTCTTTTGCAAAATCACGTTACGGCCTTTAGGACCGAGTGTGACTTTGACCGCGCGGGCCAGTTTGGAAACGCCCCGCCGAATTGCTTCACGGGCTTCTTGTTCAAAGGCAATCATTTTTGCCATGGGAGTGCTCCTGAGTTCAGGTTAAGTGTGTATTTGTATTTGTCTTGATGTGCTAGGCAACTGTGAACAGTTGGCCAAATGCGGAAATTACTCGATGATCGCCAGGACATCGTCCTCACGCATCAACAGGTACTCTTCTTCACCAAGTTTGATTTCGTCGGGGCCATAGCTGGTAAAGAGAACCAGATCGCCCGGTTTGACTTGTAGCGGACTGCGCGTGCCGTCTTTTAAAATGCGTCCTTCGCCGACCGAAATAACGGTTCCGCGCGAAGGCTTGTCTTGAGCTCCACTGGGCAAGAAAATTCCGCCGGCAGTCTTCTCCAGTGATTCCTCACGCTCAACGACGATCCGCTCGCCGAGGGGCTGAAGTTTCTTGGCTTTGTTCGCCTTCTTCTTAGATGACTTTTTCGTGGCCACTGCCATGGGATCGACTCCTGATTTGGTCGTATTTTGATGGTTTCTTAAAGTAAATCAGACCCAGCCGATAATCAATCCAACGGTGATCTCGGACCTCAAGCCTGACATTTTTGCGCATTCAAAAATGAATATGCCCATTAAGGCAACTGGCGCGCCAAACTTTTCAAACTCCAGCCTGCTAAGCCTGAAAAGTAAGAATTATTGATGTGTAAATAAACTTGCCAGAATTTATGGGGGAAAGTCGATCACTTTTTCCTTGGCAAGAGCTTGAAAGCCAGTTTTCAAGGTCTCTGCGGGGACGCCCGAGGCTCGAGCGGATCGGCTTGGAGATCTTTCTGTTCTGTTTGGGTAACTAAAACACTGTTTGGACTTGTGACAGATTGTCAGCAGGAATTGTCCAGTTGAAGTCAGAAGCCAGTTGGCGACTACGCAAGTGGCTTATCCGCGAAGGATGCTAAATGGGTATTCTTCCGATTGAGTTTGCTTCTAGGTATTGTCCCAAAACCGTCACAGTCGCCTTTTGCTCAGCGAAAGTAGCGCCGAACGCATCCTTTGGCAGTGGGAAGAGTGGAAGCGCGCGGGGCGATGCCCACGCGGTTAAACGAACCGCGTCCCTGCTCGTTTAACTGTGAGGGCATCGCCCCGCGCGTCATGGCAGCCTCTAAAATGGAAATACTTGATGAGATCGGCAGCTCGTGGTCATGACCTTTGGAACATATGAGCCTTCGTCTCGCGGACCTCCAAGGCATGTCGTAGTGACTTTAGGAACAAAGCCTAGAACCCAAGCCATTGTTCCAACGTTGAGAAAACCCGCTGCAAATCGGTGTTTAACCGGAAAAATCAGACTCAAACGTTGTTTTTTGAGGTGAGTCGGGTCAACATTAAGCTGGATTTGTAGTTGGCGGTTGCCAAATCCAAGCCGTCTAACACAATAGCTATGTCGATTTTCACACGGCGTTTGTGTGAAGCCCCCGAATCTCTTTTCCAACAGTCTTCTCAGCATTTTGCGAGAGTTCAACGAAAGCGGAATATGGCGATCAAGGTCAAATGTGGCAGTTGCGATGCCGGGTTCAAAGCGAAGGATGAATTGGCAGGCCGTCGGGTGAAATGCCCGAAGTGCAAAGAGCCATTAACGATCCCGTCAGCCCCGCCCAAACGAGTCGCCAAGCCCGTCCCGGCGGCACCGGCAGCCGCTCATAACCCACTGTTGGATTTGCTTGACGAACAGAACGTCCAATCGGCCGGTAGCGGCGGTCCGATGTGTGAGAACTGTGCCGCTGATCTGGAGCCGGGCGCTTTTATCTGCATGGAGTGCGGCTTTAATCATCAAACCGGTAAGCGTCTGCAAACCGAATCTCACGAAGATGAATCTTTCGGCAGCGAGTCAGGCATGAGTGATGCGGATCGCATCATGGCCAAAGCTGAAAAAGACATTGACGATACGCCGGTTGCTGCTGGTGACCAGGACTTTGGTGAAGGAGCTGCCTCCTATCTGATTGCCGGGATCGCCTTTATAGCCGGTATCATTTTGATTGGCTTGGGAATTACGGTCGTTCTCTCGATGGACTATATCGGGACGTTTATCAATTCTGGTGGAATTAGTTTTATTGCTTCCTGTGCATTGTATCTGGCGATGGCGGCTTGGATTACCACGGTCGCGTTTCGTCAAAAGCCGGGGCATGGTGTCGCTTGTCTGTGTACCGCTTTTTTGTGGTGCATCCCTTATGGTTTCATGCAAGGTAAGACGCTGTTGCTTCCGTCAGTTATAATGACTGCCGGTTTTCTGATCGGGTCGGCGTCAGGTATCTACGTTAGCTACAACGGTTTCAAGCCGGCCAAAGCTTCGCGTCAAATTGAATGGCAGGATGAAGTGGGGCCACGTTTAGAGTTTGCAGCGATCGACTGGGATAAAAAGTTTGAGCGATGCGGCTAAGTGCGATTGAGTTAAAGCTTGAGAGCGCAACTAATATGTAGGTGGATTTCGCCAGAAGCCCAAGTTGCCCTGCCACGGAATGTGACGAATCCTACTGCGTTTGCCGTTGAGTGAACGTCAAGCTCGTTGCTTCGTCTGCTCAAACCAAGCTGGGTGAAGGGAGAATGCCCGTGGATTTTAAAATGCCGGCGTTTGTTCTGGCTGCAGTTGGAATTCTGGCTCTTCCGGTTTTGCTTGCGCTGTTCCTTGCGAAGTCTCGTCTGCATTGGCTTTTTCAAGCATTGCCTATCCTGGCGATTGCGTTTTCTCTGGCTTGGATTGGCGCTTTTGATTTGGTGCTGATCGTTTTGGTTGCGGCTTTTTCAGTTCTAATATGCGCGAATTTTAATCGGTATCGGCAAGAGCAACGGAAGAAGATTGAAGGCGAACATGGTTTCAACGACCAGCCTCGATTTCAGCTTGGCTTGAAAGACGGATTGGCTGTATTCGTTCTGCTAGGACTGTTGACGGCGTTATTGGCCAAGTCCATCGATGCAAATGTTTGGGCTGGTGAGCCGGTAGCAACTCTAGTCAGTGTTGCTCAGTGCCTTCTCATTGGCATTGCAACCGCGATCTGGGGCACTTCGCTGTTCATGTTTCGCGCTCTCAAATTTCGCGGGCGGCTAGTGTTGCTAGTTTCATTAACGCTAGGCGCAGTCGGGGCTGGCTGGAGTGAGTATGTGCCTTTGAGATCGCTCTGGATTTGGAGATGGTGGTTAAATCCAGAGGATTTTTCTTACCGTTTCGGCATTAATAGCATAACTAAATTTCAGAGCATTCTAGCGTGGGCGGTTTTACTGGCTGCACACGCGTTGACGGTCGCAGTTTTAGTTTGGCTGTTTCGCGGCCGTGTTGACCGCAAGCAAAACACAGAGTTGGCTCACTTGCCTTTTTTTCAGCGCCGCATGACTGTTGCTGGGAAAAGAGTCATCGGCAGCGTATTGGTTCTTTTGCAGTTATCGTCGCTCGCTTACTTCTACTCTTGTTTGCTTCCTCCAGAACGCTATCTCCCGAAAAGGCAAACGGTTTCCCAATTGCCCAATAGTTTTCCGGATCTTGTCGCGGCGGGAGTTTCGCTATCAAACACAGGGTTGTCCGGGTACCCGCCTGTTCGACCCGGGCCAAAACTGGCCGCTGTGATCGAGACGCAGTCTGAGATTTATCAAAAAATCGAAATTGCGTTGGACGCTGAAAATTGCTTTCGGATCGACTGGAGTTCAGATCATTTTGATTTCACCTCGAACTCCTCCTCAGAATTGCGTGAGACTGCCCGTGCGCTCTCCATGCGTGCTTTACAGTCACTCAGCGAGGGCAGGCATGACGATGTTATTGCCGATGGTCTACTCTGCTTTGAGGTCGCTGACCGGATTGCGATAGACGGAATCCTGATCGATTCATTGGTCGCGACGGCGATTGAGGGTATCGGCAGAAGTGCTGCTGTCTCAGGGATCGAGGGGGCGTCTGCTGATCAGCTGAAAAAATTGGTGAATCGTTTGGATGAACTGTTCGCCGCTTGTGGAGAGATCGATGATGAGATGGATCGGCTCGATAGAGCCGACGACTACTTCATGTCGACCAACCAAAGCTTCCATTGGCTGGATTTGATTCATGGGGGAGTTTTCGTAGGGCGAGAAGAGTCAATTGAAGGGATTCGACTTAGCTTGGTCCGGCGCAACATGTTTCGTGACTTGCTTCGTACAGAGATTGCTATTGCTTTGTATCGGCTCGAGTTTGGGCAGTTCCCGGATAACCTTGAAAGCCTCGTGCCTAAGTTTATGGCTAGCGTGCCCGACGATCTGTATTCTCAAGACAAGCTACAGCCCTTGAAATATGTAGTATCCAACGACCGGGATAGTTATCGTTTGTACAGTGTTGGTTTGGACCACGATGATGACGGTGGAGAAGTTGCTGAGGATTGGATTGAGGAAGGTGATATTGATCTGATGATTTTGGAAGGGAACCGACTTGCCGAAAATGCCAAGGAGGTCGCCGAACACGAAGAGTATTTGGCGGATCAAGCGAGATTGGAATCTGAATATTCAGAAGACTGGGAGGAAGGAGACTACGAAGAAGATTATGGGGACTTTTTCGATGAACCTGAAAAGGATACGCCAGAGCAAACCAAGGAAAGTGATTGAAAGTATTTTCGGTAGTGGACCAGGTAACGAGTCCTGCAGCATTAAAGGTAAGTCAGCGACTCGTAACCTCGTCCACTAACATGAACTTAGGTTTTGATCTACTTCTGAAACTTCTTCCTGGGCACTGTTTGATGTGAGCGGCAAGGCAGTAGCCGCGGGTTTGTTGCGTGTTTAGCGGCGGCCAGTGCCTTGCCGCTCAGTCCAATATGAAATTGTTAGACAGAGGCTGGAACATTCAATCGGCTGGAGGCACCGTGGATTTTCTGCGAAATGAAGTGATACGGATCGGTTACTTTAACTGGTGGCTCGTTGGTGCTTATATAGTTTTACTGACGATCTTTTTGTTTGGGATTCTCAGGCCGAGGAAAAAGAGCGAATGGAAATCCGCCGGCGCGGCCCAAGCGTGGATCATCGCGCTCTACGCTGAAATGTACGGCACGCCGCTGACCGCTTATTTGGTCATGGGGTGGCTGGGGCGAAGCCGAGAGGACGCCGAGTCGCACTTTAATGGTCATTTGTGGCCAGTCATTTTTGGGGCTGATGAGTCCCGAATTGTGTTCGCTCAATTCACCTGTACTGTTGTGGGGCAGGCTTTGATATTAGTAGGAGCGATTCTGGCAATTGCCGGATGGCGACAGCTTCATGCCGCCGTGAAAGCTGACTCAATGGCGACAACGGGGCTTTATCGTTATGTGCGGCACCCTCAGTATACCGGCTTCTTTCTTTTTCTACTGGGTAGCGTCATCAACTGGCCGACGCTGATCACCGTGCTGACGCTTCCGTTGCTTTGGTTTGTTTATCTTCGATTGGCGAGATTGGAAGAAGAGGATGCGATTGCAAAATTCGGCGAACCTTACCGTCAGTACATGACGCAAACCGGTCGGTTTGTTCCATCGTTGCGGCGCAAAGCAGTAGCAAGCGATTAAATTTATTCGATCAAAAGCTCAATATTTTGCTGGTCGGAACAAAGGCGTTTGATCGTTTCTGGCGTTCCATTGTCGGAAAGATCGGCGATTATCCGTGCCAGATTGGATGGGACTGGAGGGGGATTTCGCCAAGTCATGCGTGGAAGCAGTTATCACACCCATATATCTTAACGAATTCCCCTATTTGTCCCGCTATCAGCCTCGAAAACAGGGGCTTTGACATGGACTTCAGTTATCAGCGGCGGTAACTTCGTGGTAGCAATTATAGTTGATTTTTCGCGATATCCGCGGGCCAGAAGATCTGGTGCCGTTGAAATGACTCATGGCCAATCGTTTCTTTTCCAAACACGTGCCCTTGTTCGGCAGCATTGCCATGCTGCTGCTGTGCACCGTCTTTTTCTTCCTGCCTTTTGCTCTGCGTGGAGCCCGGTTGGGAATGGATCAGATGAAGAACAATGTGGCGGACTGGTTGCCCGATCACTACGCTGAGACACAGGAACTTAGAGAGTTTCGCAAGTATTTTGAAAGTGGTGATCAGTTCGTTGTTGTCAGTGGCCCCTGGTGCAAAGAAGGCGATCCGGCTTTCACTAACTTGCGCCGCAAGATCGAAGAAGAGTCTCTCCAAGGCGAGAAGTATCTGATCGAAGCCCAGAACGATGAGGAGCTTCAGGCACATCGCAAGGGCGACGAGCTGGGGCTGCTTTATGCGGGCAACTACCACGAAGATTTTGGTGAGCAGCGCGAGAAGTGGCTCATGGGCCGCGAGGGGCAATGGTACTTCATCAATCGTAAGGGTGAACTTTACCGCTGGGATGGCCAGAACAATATCGTCGAAGGAATGAAGCTGCAGACGGAACGCACCGTTCATGGCAAGAACAAAGTTGAAGGAACGTTTATTCGTAGTTTTGGCGCACCGCCTGACGACGCCAGAGGAATTGAGAATCCGTTTTACCAGGATCCTCAGAAGCTCTGCTGCCGTCCTTTCAAGTCAGTAATCACTGGCCCTGAAATTTTTGAGCAAATGGCAGGGCCCGAGGGCACGCTGCGAATCGGTGCATTCGGTGAAAATGACAAAAGCACGATCGAAGCCAAAATGGAGGCGCACAAGCGCTTGACCGGCGCTCTGTTTGGGCCCACCCCGGCGGAGTCGTTCAATTGGACTTTTGAGTCGTTATTGCAGCACGTTGACGAGACGAGGCAGACGACACTGCGCTCGTTGCCGATCTATCGCGAGACGTTTGATGAATTCGTGTCCGCGACCGTAGATGAGAAATTTGGCGGTCAACGGGATGCTCTGCTCAACGCAAAAACATCAGACAAACTTGAATTGTGGTTTTCGCTCTGGTTTGAAATGGACCTTGAACCACCGCCGCGCCAGACATGTCTTGTTGTCACGCTCAACGAGCCGATTATTGATGAGATGGCACGTGCCGTTGGTCGGCCGATTATGGGCAAGGCCCGTGGACGAATTCTTGAATTGGCGACAGGCGAATGCGGCATCGCGCCCGAGAACGTGAAAATGGGTGGTCCGCCCAGCGACAACGTCGCGATTGATGAAGAAGGAAGCAGTACCCTGGTTCGACTGGC
>CAYSQZ010000129.1:0-12944 GCA_964433035.1 uncultured Pirellulaceae bacterium
CCAGCTTTGACATCGCCAGCTTTGACGTCGCCAGTTTCGACTTTACCAGCTTTGTCGGGTCCTGAAGGTGGTGTAACGGCGGTTGCGCCCCAGACTGCTCAAACCGCTACGATGGTCGAGTCAGCCCTAGCTGAACCGGCGATGATTGAACCGGCCGTTGAATCACCACTGGGCGAGGTTGTCGATTCGAATTTGGTTTCTGATACCAACGTCGTTCCAGCTGCTGCCTCTGGAGATGCAACAGGCTCGGTTTCGATCCTCGAATCTACTGAAGAGGCCGGTGTTTCGGTTCTGGATTCACAAGACGAAGCATCTGAACCGGGATCTTTGTTTCTAAATGGACCAAGCGGCGAATAGTATTCTGCTTTTTGGGTCGAGTCAAAGCAGTACAACAGTCGGTACCCAGTACTCAGTACTCAGTACTCAGTTCGTCGTCCTCATCGGTCAACTCAAACTGGCTCAAAAACCCGAGCGAGTGGCTTCGGTTTTTTCGACTGCTGTAAGTCAATCACTTACTGTCCGTTCGGGGTATTGCGCGCGTTGGCGCGCAGCCAACCGGATGGCTCTCCAACCCAGCAATCTATTGCTTTCTACCACGGTGTTCGCCGAAGTGGAGTACTGGGAACCCGCGAACGCAGCTTTCCAAGCTTCCAGCCTGGAAGTCGGGTGTCTCGGTCAGTTTTTCAGATGTGCTCCAGCTAAGGCCATAATTGTTCTTAGGGTGATCTATGGCATCGTGGTCAGTTGCTGTATTTTGGTAACGTGAGACAGCGACATGCGAGTCACCGTAGGCCACATCTACCAAATTCGAGAGCGATTATGAAACCGTTTGTAAATTCAGTCCGTGATATTTTCATTCCCTTAGTTGGCTTTGCCTTGCCATTGTTATTCTTGGGTTCGGGAATCGCGCAAGATGACGATTCAACTTTCAAAACCGCTGATATGGATCGGGAAATCCGAATCCAGGACGATCTGTTTCGACACGTTAACGGGACTTGGCTGCGTGACACAGAAATCCCGGAAGACAAATCGGACTATGGCTCGTTTGGCAAGCTCGCGGATCTTTCTCAGGTCCGAATCAAAAAGATTATTACTCAAACTGCTGAGTCGACTCACCCGCAGGGCAGCAATGCTCAGAAGATCGCTGATCTATATAGAAGTTTTATGGACGAAGAAGGCGTTGAAAAGCTTGGAGTTGAGCCCTTGAGTTCCGAGCTTGAAAAAATCAGTTTGCTCGAAGACCACAAAGCGATTTGGAAACATTTTGGCTATTTGAATCGGATGGGCGTCAGTAGTCCCGTTGGTTTTGGAGTAAGTCAAGATCCAGGAATGGCGACGCAGTACATTACTGTCGTCGTACAAAGCGGCACCTCGTTGCCGGATCGAAGCTACTATCTGAAATCGGATGACAACTCAGCTAAAACTCGTCTAGCGCTACAACGCTATATTCAACGAGTGCTTGAATCCGCCGGGGTCAAACATAGCTATCTTGCCGCTGAAGACATTCTTACTCTCGAGAAAAAGCTCGCTGAAATATCGTGGTCGCGCGTCGACTTGCGTGACGCAAAAAAGCGTTACAACAAAATGAGTTACGAGAAAGCGATGGAGTTGACTGACCAAAAATTGGATTGGTCCGGGTTTTTCGCGGCTGCCGATATGAAGGACACGCCAGGCGAAGTCAACGTATTAACTCCGAGCTACTTCCAGGAGTTTGTCCCGGTTTTTGAGGAAACCTCCAAGGAGACTTGGATTCAATACCTTCAGTACCGATTGATTGACGGCTATGGCTCTTACCTGTCCCAGGAATTTGTTGATGCAAGATTTGAACTTTATGAGAAACAGCTGGGCGGTGTTCCAGTTCAACGACCAAGGTGGAAGCGGGCGGTAAATCTTGTGGCTGGCCGAGGGGCTGGTGATTTTGGTGCTCTCGGTGAGGCTGTTGGCGAGTTGTATGTCGCTGAGCATTTTAAGCCTGAGGCGAAAGCAGAGATGAAGGTTCTTGTAAAGAATCTGTTGGAGTCGTTCGAGTTCAGCATCAATGATTTGACTTGGATGACCGAAGAAACGAAAGAGAAAGCGAAACTGAAACTTTCGAAAATCGGGACCAAGATCGGCTATCCAGATGTTTGGCGAGACTATTCAAAGCTGGAAATTAAGGCTGACGATCTTTACGGCAACGTTTACCGTTCCAATGTTGTTGAGCATTTGCGACAGATCCGTCGACTGGGCAAGCCTATCGATCGAGAAGAATGGGGCATGACTCCTCAAACAGTCAACGCGTACTATAGTCCTTCCAAGAATGAGATTGTTTTTCCAGCCGCGATCTTGCAGCCACCTTTCTTTGATGTCAAAGCTGCCGATGGGCTAAATTACGGTGGTATTGGAGCTGTGATCGGACACGAGATCAGTCATGGGTTTGACGACCAAGGCAGCCGTTACGACGGCGATGGGAACCTCAAGAATTGGTGGAACGAGAAAGACGAAGCCGCCTTTAAAGAGCTTACCGGTCGCTTGGTTGATCAGTTTGCCCAATACTCACCTTTGGAGGGGAAATTTGTGGATGGAAAGCTGACCCTTGGCGAAAATATTGCCGATCTCTCTGGGCTCGCGATTGCTCACAAGGCGCTCAGTATTGCTCGACAAGACAAGCCGGAAGAAATGGTTGCTGGCTGGAACAGCGACCAGTTATTTTTTGTGGGCTGGAGCCGCATTTGGCAACGTAAGTACCGGGACAGCGAGATGATAAAACGCTTGGCAACCGATTCGCATTCTCCCTCGAGATTTCGCACCAACGGTCCGGTGAGCAACATCGACGCGTTCTATAAAGCTTTCGGCGTCAATCCGGGCGACAAGCTATACAAGCCTGAGAGTGAGCGCATCAAGATTTGGTAAGCGGTTGGTTTGTGGTCTTTGCTCGCAGTTGGAAACCACGCGTACCTCGTCCACTGCGGAACAGTGATTCCGCTTTGCTCAAACCAACAAAAAAAGGCCGCGTTATTATTAACGCGGCCTTTGTTTTTATTGGCTTTTCGTGTCGGGAGTTACCCTGCCAGCACGGCGATGAACGGTGCAATATCAAAGAAATTTACCTCTCCATCGAAGTTGATATCAGCTGCAAAAACAAATTCT
The DNA here is from genome assembly GCA_964433035.1 of uncultured Pirellulaceae bacterium. Lineage (GTDB taxonomy): Bacteria > Planctomycetota > Planctomycetia > Pirellulales > Pirellulaceae > Mariniblastus. Next base: position 3,130 of record CAYSQZ010000129.1, read on the forward strand.
GGTGAAGTCAGAGCGTCGATAAAGGGCTGGATGTCGATGAAACTCACTAATCCATCACCATTCACATCACCTACCAACACTGAATCAGTAACCGTGTAGTCCGCAGGCGAATGCAACTCGCTGTCTAAAGAAGCATCATTGAGAACGATCATCTCTGTATCCATGGTGATGGGAATCCACTCGCTCTGATCAGACCAAACTTCGCCTTCTGCTTCGTCACTGCGCTCATCTGCGACCGCGTTATCTACGCCATCGATGCTGAATTGAACGTGGTCAGCAATCGAAGCACCCGACCCGAACGCAGAGTTTATATAGATCTGGGCGCCGTAGGGACCTGCATTCAATGGTGCGGAAGAACCGCCAAGGGAACTTATGTTGACCTCTTGAGGATTGGCAGGATCTGCATCATTGTTGAAATGAAAAAACAAAGACTGTTGGCTCGCCAGCGTAAAGTTGTTTAGGCCCGCTGATCCCGAGTAACGGCGCACGACATTTTCGTCGTGCGTGCAAAACCTCCAGCCAGCAAGCGACTGGCTTTGAGATCCACTGTTGAATAGCTCTAACACGGATCTGTTGAGATCAATTGACCGAATCTGCACAAAACGCTCCGTTGTCGTGATTTGCGCAGAGACTGTTTGGGCCAAAAGAAGAAAAGCTGTAAAGGCGATTGCTGCTAGACGCGTGTTCATGGAATTCCTCTAAAAATGGTTGACTCTCGACGAAAGACGCAGAACTATTTGATATTGGTTGAGCTAATTTGCAAACCAATAGCCACCGTCAGGCGCCGATTATTACTTAAGTTTGTTAGGTATTTATCAAAAATTCGACGAAGGTAATTGATATTCATCGTACTTATGTCGTAACACCTGTCGAATCTTGCGTGGGTGCCGAAATTTGCAGAAATTCTGAGTTTCTTTTTTAGTTTTGGATGTAACCCATGGTTCCGGATTGTTTATTGGAAATTCGTAGACCAGGAACGAGATGCTTGCCGATCTCTAAGCTTGGCTTAAGCCTTGCCATGCCACTGAAGATGCTACGGCCTCTATTGGTCCCTGAGATTTTCCAAATTTTCACAACCCAAATCGAAATCTGATATCTACAAAGTCTGTAAGCTTGGTTTCCGGCGCGAACGGTTGGGCCGGAAATTCCCCAAACGATTTTTTGTTGAGACGGTGAGACTGCTGTTTCATTTTCAGTGGTTTCTCTGCGAACCTTGAAGCTGCCCAGCCATCTTTAGGATATCAGCATCACTCTGATGCGAACGCGTTGTGGCAACCTTGCCATGCTTGCTGACAAAGCTCGAATCTACATTCTGTGAACGATTGATAAAAAGCTCATTCGATTGTGATTCGTGCTGCATCGAAGCCAGCCAAGCCGGACGCAGAACCAAGGATTTTTTTGAGGGAGATTACTATGAATACTGCATGGCTACTTGCTGGAGGCGCGGCAATGACTGGCTTGATCGCGACGTGTTGGAGTTACCTCCGCACTGTGTATTCGTATGTGCTTAGCTGGATGATCATCAACATCACCGTTCAAGGCTATCAGTCAGAAGCGGTCATGATGTACCTGCGCCACAGCTTCAAAGCATCTCGATTCGGCCCTCGAAATTACTCTGGCTGGTTGTTGCATGTGAGACCTCGCCGGCGAACTCAACTGGTTTCGATGGAAGTTATCGGGCCCGGGGGAAAATTATTCTGGTACGACTGGCGTCCACTTTGGATCAGCAAAAATGCCAAGGGCGAGGATAGCGTCAACGAGGGCGGAGTCACGTCGCGCGAGTGGCGACTCAATCCAATCAGTATCACTTTTCCTCGAGGCGTGTTTAATGCGGACAAGTTTATCAGCGACGCAACTGAACACTACAACTCGCAGATGTTGGCATGTGATTCTGAAGGGATGCAAGCGGAAAAGCAAAGCCGACATTTCGTGAAGTTTTTGTTCGGGACTGCAGGAAAGCCGATGGGCCAGTTCCAGTCGGGTGTGGTTTCCTCGCGTGATGCTTCTTCACCGGGCGACGCTCGGGCGTGTTTGCAGCATCGAATGCTTGATTGGCAGTTTGATGAGCTTGGTGCCGAGAAGAACAAGACCTGTTCGCCGATTGACGCACTTGCACTCAATGGAGACGCGCTCGAAATGGTTGAAGAAGCTCGCTATTGGAAGAACAATGAGAACTGGTATCAGCGTCGTGGGATTCCGTGGCGTCGAGGTTGGTTGCTTCACGGTCCTCCGGGCACCGGGAAAACGGCTCTGATTCGAGCGATCGCTGAGGATCTGGATCTTCCGGTCTTTATTTTCGATTTGGCGAGCATGTTCAATGAAGAGCTACAATCCGAGTGGGTCAAGATGCTGTCGCAGGTTCCCTGCATGGCGGTCATCGAAGACATCGACGCGGTGTTCCACGGTCGGACCAATGTAGTCGGCAAGGAGCAGCAGACATTGACTTTTGATTGCTTGCTCAATTGTCTTGACGGCATTCAAAAGTGTGATGGACTTTTCGTTGCGATCACGACCAACCAGTTGGAGCAAATTGATCCAGCTTTGGGTTGCCCGGATCGTGGGCTTTCGTCTCGACCGGGACGTATTGATCGAACATTGCATTTGGGACCTCTTGGTTTTGAGGAGCGAATTAAGATCGCCAGTCGAATTCTATTCGACCGTGTCGATTTGCAGATTCGCGCCGTTGACCAAGGAGCCGGAGATACCGTGGCTCAGTTTCAAGAGCGTTGTTCGAGATTTGCTCTCAACTCGCTCTGGGACCGAGATGCTTCGCGAAAGCAGCGGGCCAGGAAGATGATCGGCTCGCAGATCGAGTCGACCTCGGAATCTGGTAAAGCTTCGTCAGTTTCGGTTCAGCTGCCAGTCGCAGTTGTGCCCAACTGGCAAGGCGATGCTTCAGAGGTGTCGTCGAGTAAGCCGCGCTGATTCGGCATGGTTTAAGCTCGGTTTTTAAACAATGTGAACGGCCACTTCTGGCGGTCGGTCCGGGCTTTCGAGTTCGGTCCTGCCGCCTTTTTTGTTCTGCCGGTGTCAATTTTCAACCGCCGATTTGATACATCGCTTTTTCAGGCCGGAGAAATTTGCCGTCGTCAGTTCCATGGCCGGCTTTCTTGGCCCCAATGCATTGCCGGATAGAAGCTTCTATCTCGGTGTCGGAAGCGTCGGATCTGAGCAGGGCGCGAACGTCCCACTCGGCACTGGAGAACAGGCAGTTGCGGAATTTACCTTCTGCCGTCACTCGCATTCGATTACAGTCACCACAGAACGGCTGAGTAACCGAATTGATAAATCCGACGCGGGCGTCGTGATCCTGATACGCAAAGTCAACCGCAGGCTGGCTCGGATTATTTCGCTCAACCGGAACCAGCGTGCCGACGTTGGCTTCGATAAGCGATTTGACCGCCGCGCCCGAGAGCACTTGGCCGGTTTCCCAAGCTTGGTCACCATCAAGCGGCATGAACTCGATGAACCGCAGCTCCAGTTTCTTTCGCCTCGCGAACTGAGCCAGCGGACCAATTTCCGATTCCGTAATTCCGGTTATTGAAACGGCGTTGATTCGAATGTTGCTCAACCCAATCGCTTGAGCTGCATCAATTCCGGCTAACACCTTCTCCAGCCCTTTTCGCCGGGTGACTTGCTCGAAAACTTCTGGATCGATCGTATCGAGACTGACGTTAAGCCGGTCCAAGCCGGCCGATTTTAGATGCTCCACCTGTTGAGCAAGCAACAGGCCGTTGGTTGTCAGAGCAACTTCCCGGATTCCATTGATCGCTTTGATCATTTTGATCAAACGCCAAAGCTCGGACCGGACCAGCGGCTCGCCACCGGTAATTCGAATTCGATCGACGCCCTGTTGAGCCAGAATCACTACCAGTCGCTCGATCTCTTCGAACGAGAGCAAGTCAGCCCGGGGAAGAAACTGAACGGTTTCGGGCATGCAATAAAAGCACCGAATATTGCAGCGATCGGTGACTCCGATGCGTAGCGAATTGTGTACGCGTCCGTAGTTGTCAATGATTGGGAGAAAGGACATTTAGCGAATGGCTTTGGGGTTTTTGATGCCAGTATTCTAGCTCGAATGTCGCTTGTTGGTAAGGATCGAGAATGTGTAACGCTGCTTGCGGCTGAATGCGGGAGGGGTGGACGCGAAGCGTCTGGAGAGGTTTGGTCTGGGGAGGTTTGTAAACGAAGCTCATCAACCCTCCCCGATCAAAGCCGATTTCATCGTCTTTTCTCGACCCTCCCAATCTTGGCCATGATTGGGAGGGTGACTTTTGCTGTGGATTGTCTGCCATTTTGGGATATCACTCAGGCGGTTTTCGACCTGGCGTTGCGCCTTCCGGGTGAACCCATTCGGTGGAGCCGTCAGCCCAGTGCTCCTGTTTCCAAATTGGGACTTCAGTTTTCAACGTGTCAACCAGCCAACGCCCGGCTTCAAAACTGTCGGCCCTATGGGGCGAACTCACCGCGACCGCAATGCTGGCTTCGCCGAGCTCGATCGTGCCAATGCGATGGACGATTGAACAAGCTTCGATCTTCCACTTGGCGGCCGCTTGCTCCTGTATCTCCGTCATCTTTTTGATTGCTAACGATTCATAACACTCGTACTCAAGCTTTAGCGTTTCGCGATCATTGGTAAACTGGCGGGTAGAGCCAACAAAAAGAACGGCAGCACCGGCCTGATTGGATTGGACCGACTGCAGCACTGCAGCGGTATCGATCAGTTTCGAAGTTACTTCAATCATCATGCATTTCTTCAGGAGGTTTTCACTTATCGCACACGGAGGGCCAAACTTCTATCCGCCGCTAACGGGCGGGATAATGGCAATCTCGCTGGACTCGTTGAGCTCAAACTCGTCGTCGGCATATTGATGGTCGACTGAGATTGCCGATCGAGACAGAATAGGTTCCAACTGAGGAAATCTTTTCCTCAACTCGAGTTTTAAATCAGCGACTGTGGCAGGATGCTTCAATTCGATCTGGGCTTCTGAGGTTTTGCAAAGATCGCGGGCTGCGGCAAAAAGAATTATTTTTAAACTCATGAGACAACCAAATCTCCGCTTCTACGGCTGAACAGATCTTCCAATTCGGGCATTAGCCCGTAGGCCATAGCGATGATTTTGATCGGGTGAATGGTGGGCTTGGTAGTCCCCTGCTCCATCTGGATTTTGCAGGTGCTACATTCGGTCGTCCCGGCGATGATGTCGGTGCTACGCATGGCGTTGATCAACGCAAACCCCATTCGCAAACTACGCAGGTAGTTCTTTCGCTTGATTCCAAAGGTTCCCGCCATGCCGGAGCAACCCTTTTCGATCAATTCGACGTGTAAACCCGGGATCAGATTCAACAGTTTAATCGCAGGAACCTCTTCACCGAGAGCTCGTTGGTGACACGGTAAATGATAACCGATGGCGGCGTTTACCGGTTTGAAGTCGAGCTCCAAATCACCCGCCAGATGAAGCTGGAGTAGAAAGCTCGTTGCATCGATCGTGTTTTCGGCGACCAGGTTGGCGTCTCGATCGTCAAGCAAATTCAAGTACTCGTGCTTGAGCGCCAAGGCGGCCGCAGGTTCGGTGGCAACGATCTTGTAGCCCTGTCGAACCCATTCGGCAAGCAGCTCGACGTTTTGTTGAGCCAGTCGCTTTGCCCGTACAACTGAACCCTCAGAGATCAGCGACATACCAGAGATGCTCTGTGAGCTGGGCACCAGAACATCGATTCCGTTGTGCTGAAGAACTTTCACGAACGCTTGGCCAAGCTCAACGTCGTTCCAGTTGGCGTAAGCATCAACAAAGTAGACGATTTTTCTGGTTTGACGCTTGGACGGTCGGTTAAGTTTTTGACGCTGCGCCCATCGCAGAAAGTTGGTGTTTGAAAAACGAGGGAGTTTTCTACCCTGAGCAATTCCCAACACTTTATCGAGCACCCACCGCGACGAGCGGGACTGAATCAATCGGTTGCTTAATGTCGGAGTTCGTCCGGCGATCCGGTAAAGCCAGTCCAGTCGGGCAAGCAGCCAGTCCGAAATCTTCATTCCGTTTTCTTTGTTGTACTGAGCCTTTGCTTCCACCATCAGTTTGGGAATATCGACTTGAGCAGGACATTCAATTCGACACTGATGGCAATTAACGCAGAGATCGGCGATCCGCTTGAACCCATCGGTTGCAAGTACCTTGGGATCCAGCTTCCCGGTGATGACGCCACGCATTAGATTGGCTTTGGCGCGAGGCGACGACTCTTCTCTGGGGGCAAGCCGAAAAATTGGACACATTCTCTCGTTGATAGTCCCAGTACGACAACGCCCGCAGCCATTACAATTTCTCGCTGCTATGGCAATCTGCGGGAGTTGCCAATTGAGTTCGGGCTCGAGCACGGTCAAACTCGCCAAGATGCCTTTTGGTTTGGCCAGTGAAGGTGGTTGGCTTGCGTTGGTGGCGGCCCGTGAAACCGACGGTTGGGGGTTTGAGCCAGCACTGGCTTCGGCGGAGGCAGTGTTGCTCGCTCTTTGAGTCGTCACGATAGAAGATTGATTACTGCCACTGCCTTCGTGGGTTACGCTCCCCGCCGAATCGGAGTTCGCAATTTGAGGGCCGAGGAATTTGTCGCTGACGATGACGGGGCGGATGTTGTCAGCGAGGCCATAGTGAGGATGGTCGACAATTTTTCCGGGATTAAAAATGCTCTTGGGGTCAAAGATCGCTTTGACTTCGGAGAATACGTTGAACAATCGTCCGTACTGGCGCCGCAAAAACCAGGTGCGAGACAGGCCGTCGCCGTGTGAGCCACTGATCGTTCCGCCGAACTCAAGCACGTTTTCGAAAAGTTGCTTGGCAAGCCGGTGCATTTTGGCGACCTGGTCCTGGTCGGATAAGTTCAAAAACGGATGAATGTGAACCGTGCCCTGCGGCGCGTGCGAAAAGAGCGATGCCGTAATTTCGTTGTCGTTGAGAATTTTGTGAACTGATTGCAGGAACTCAGGAAGCTTGTCCGGATCGATCCCAATGTCTTCGACGAACGGTACGGCCCGCCGGTTGCCGCGCAAGCGATAGAGCGTTGGCACAATTCGCCGCACGATCCGCCAATAAAGATTTCGTTGTTCTTCTTGAGTCGCGATTCGAGCATCGTAGGCCAGCTTTTTACGTTTCTGGATTCGAGTGACCAAGTGATCGAGTTTTGAACGAAGCGTCTTGTTGTCTGGAGCTTGAAACTCGACTAGCAACATTGCTTCGGCATCGGCGGGAATGAGTCGTCGGAACTCGGGATTGATTTCACGGGCAAGTGAAAGCAAACGTCGATCAAGCAGGTCACACGCAGCAACCCCCATTTTGCCAATTTCGACGGCGGCTCTGGCTGCCGAATCAAGCCGATCCGAAAACAACAGTGCAACGCCACGGTGCTTTGGCAGGGGGCGAGTGCGCAATACAGCTTCAACGATGATTCCCAGCGTTCCTTCGCTGCCTATGAACAAGCGTGTCAAATCGACTTGACCGCCCTCTTTTAAATCGAAGAGGTTGTAGCCTGCATGGTTCTGCTTGGTGTTGGGACGAGTCTGGGCGATCAGTTCTTCATTCCGGGAAAGAATTCGCTCGACCCGGCTGGCGTACGTTTGGGCACGCAACTGTGGAACGGCATTGGTAGTGGCAATATTTTCATTTGAGTCGAACTCAGCGACTTCGCCATTTGCCAGCACGACTTTTAACCGCATGACATTTTCACGGGGTGAGCCATAGCTGCTCCAGTGGCTACCGACCGTATTGAGTGCCAAGGTCCCACCGATTGTGGTCACATTTCGAGTCGATGGATCAGCGGCAAAGAAATTTCCGTGTGACTTTAACTGCCGGTTGAGGTCACCAAGAACGACTCCAGGTTGAACCGTTACGGTGTCTCGGCCTACCGCGCGAGTGCGTCGCATCGAGTAGGAGAAATCCAGGATCAGCCCTTTTCCTACGCAGCCACCAATAACATTGCTGCCGCTGCCTCGCGGAATCAGCGAAATCTCATTCTCTTCGGCGTACCTTACACAGGCGACGACGTCATCAGTGCCCGCAGGACGTACCACCCCCAGAGGCACCATTTCGTAGATGCTCGCGTCGCTGGCGTACATTTGCAAAAACGTGGCGTCACAACGGACTTCTCCTTCAAGCTGCCCGCTCAAGTCGGCTTGTATTCGTGCGCGTTCTGGATCCATCTAGTCGGAAAAGGTTTTGGGTTACCAGCGAGCTTCAAGCCAGCATGATTCTGGTTTATGGCGACAACGATTGTTTCGCTTCGAGTCGTTAAAGCCAACGAAATAAGTGGGACGAAAGTGGGACGATTTTGCATTCGCAAGGTTGATCGTTAAGTCTTAGCTTAACCTGCGTTGAGCATTTATCCTATCGGATATCAAGTCGGCCCTGAGTTTGCCGCCAGAGTGCTTGACAGGAAGCGTTATCTGGCTTCCAAAAGTAGTTGAATTTAAGTTTTCTGTAGTTTAATTGAGGTTTGTGTTTCGCACGAGTTTTCTTTCATGGCAAAACAACTTCTTTTGATGCGACACGCTAAATCCAGCTGGGCTGATGGAGGCCTGACTGACTTTGACCGACCGCTGAACAAGCGAGGTTTGAGGGTCACACCTCAAATGGCTGAGTTCGTTCACTTGCAAGGACTTACGCCTGATCTGGTCGTAAGTTCTTCGGCATGCCGAGCCAAAATGACGGCCGAGTTGTTCGTCAAAAACTGTAAAGACGTTAGTGAAGAGCAACTGAGTTTTACCAAAGAATTTTATCACGCGCCGGCTGAAGTGTACTGTGATTTTGTCGGTCGATTTGCCGATGAGTCGGTCGATAAGCTATTGTTCGTTGGGCATAATCCGGGCTTGGAAGACTTAGTGGAACAGCTCTCTGGCATTTGGGAAGTGATGCCAACTGCAGCGGTGGCGCATTTTAGAATTGAAGTCAGTCGTTGGGCGGAGATTGGAAAAGAATTCGACGCTACGTTGGAGAACATTTGGCGACCTAAAGAGGTAAATATCATTTAGGCGCCATTGCGGTGCGTAAACTGCTCATCTACTGAGGGGTGAGGCGATTGCCGCCGATACTGGAAGTGCATGGAACCGACGGGTAGCGCCTCGTCGCTTACGAAGGATTCGGAATACCAAGTAGTTTGTCAAAGACGTTCCATTTAGAACGGGCTGCTGCTTTTGACAGGCACTTTAACCTGGATTGCAAAGATAGTTGCAGCAAGAAACGCGACGCCGATTAAAAGTTGAATAAACATTTGTCCGCTTGGGTTGAAGCTCGACAGGCGATGTCCTGTCTCTACTTCCTTTAACGGCAAGTGTTATGACACGTTGGGTCAAAGCCGAACAAAATTTTATTGGCGCGTTACAGATTAACAGAGATACGTTGGAGCCGATAAATGTCGGGCGATGTGGCCGGGCTCACAGTTGGACCGTGGGCTTGTTCAGCTCGGCTTTTCTTCTTCTGCAGGCTGGCTATTCAATGCCTCGAAAATTGAGACCAACTCAGTATCCTGAGATGGCTGTACCGTCCGCATGTCGAGAAACAAACGATCTTTTTGAACCCGGCCGATCACTGAGGGCGAAGCTTGCCGAAGTAAATTCGAAAAGTTGTTGACCGATCCGCTTGCTGGCTCGATTGCTACGCACCAAGTCGAGATTTTCTGGGTGGGTAAACTACCGCCGCCGAGCATTGATTGGTCTTCGACGACGTCGCAAGTTCCCACTAATGGCAAATGGCTAATTTGTTGTGCAAGTTTAGTGGCGCGGAGCTTGAGATTCTCTGTTGGCATCGAAAGCATTCGGAGAATTGGAACCT
>CAYSQZ010000130.1:0-12854 GCA_964433035.1 uncultured Pirellulaceae bacterium
AAGAACCCTGGGCTGTTGATTAAACCCCGTTGGGGTTTCGGAGTGTGACTCAGTGTGGAGGCGGAAAGCAGTGTGGAGGCCGAAAGCGGGACAGCCACGAATGAGGAATTCGGGTGCCAGCCATTGTCCGCTGGCCCTTCTATGTCATGAAGTTGGTGGAAGGCCGGCCCAAGGTTCTTGAACCTTGGGAAAATGTCAACACATAACGCACACAATCCCAACGGGATTGGATCAGTTGCTGTTAGTGCGATGCTCAAAGCCCGCTGAGGGAAACTTTACCGGCAGCCCCCACTACTACCAAGTGTCCATTTCTGGCCGCTGATATGATGCTGAGCAATCTGGACTTCCCAGCTTTGAGTTTGAGTTGTCACCTGAATCGGCAGGGCTGTTTCGCATTGCCAATCCCGGAGAACAAAGCGATAGGGATTATTGAAAAGCGGTTTCAAGCAGCAACCAATTTTCTACCAAAAACTGTCAGACCAAAAAACTCAAACTCAAACGATTCTATATCGGGCAAGCAGTGCAATGATGAATACACACTGGTTTGACTTAAATCGCTTTCAACAATTGCTCGCTTAGTCTTTTGCCACTTGCCGTTCTTCGTTTTTAACAAGGAGCAACGCATGCAAAATTCTGAAGCTACTTCTTCCACTCGCACATCTCAAAGCTCTCGGCTTGTAAAACTGATTTACAACCACAACCCGTTCTATCTGATCAGTGCCGGGCTGGTGCTCTACGGAATTCAAACGACGTTTCAAGACAATGGACGAACCGCGTTGGATCCCTGGCTGTTGGCAGGTCTGTTGTCGGGATTCATCACCCTGCTGGCTTTGACGGGTTACCTGATCGTTCGCCTGGGACGGGTCTGGGATGACGCTCGATCCATCTTCATGGTGATATTGCTTTTGTTTTTCGCGCTCTCGGTGAGCTTTGATTCTCACTGTCTGACATCGCCCAGCACAGCCTTCTTGATGTTGTCTCTGGGATTCTGTTTTTCTGCATTGGTCACCGAACTGATTTTATTGGGACTGCAAATCAAATTCCCATTTCAATTTCGATTGCCTTTTTATTTGATTCTGGCCTGCACATTCTTTTTCCCCTTGGTAATCGCATGGCAAAACAACCACTATCCCAACTGGGATACACGTTGGTTCATCGGAGCTTTTCCGCTGCTATGTGCTTTGTCAATCCTGACATTGATTCCGGCGATTCGAAAAGGATCTTCATTGGTCGCCAAGAATGGGACCCCCTGGCAGTGGCCGTGGTTTCCCTTTGCAGCTTTCGTACTCTTGATCGTTGGCTTGTGTGGCAGGTCGGTGCTGTTGGCGATGGCATTCGATCCCTCGATGGGCCCGGGCTCGATCTTTGGTGGCTATTTTCTGATCCCGATTTTGTTCGCGTGTCTGGTTGTGTTGGTCGAAATCGGGCGCCAAGAAAAAATTACGTCGATCCAAACGTTTGGGCTTGGCATGTTTCCGCTGTTGATCCCTTTGGCGTTAAACGGTAGCCCGGACCCTGGTCAGGCAACCTTCTATGCCGACATTACCTCGACCATCGGCGCACCGGTTTGGCTGACGATCCTGGCGGTGGCGTTATTCTTCGCCGTCTCATCGATCCGCGAGATTAAAGGAGCCGCGACGTTGCTGGTCTGTGCGATGATCGCGGTCGCGTTTACAACCCCCACGGGTCATTTGGCTTCAAGTCTGGCTGAGGTCTCCGTCTGGCCGTGCGTGGTGCTGAGCCTATTACAGTTGAGAACAGCCAAACGTCGTGCTCAAAGTTGGAATTGGTTGATCGCGATGAGTTGGTTGGCTCCGTTGATCGGCTTGCTTTCCCAGCCGCTGGGACAGCCAGAACTTAGAATCGCACTGGCGGGACACTGGATTCTGCTGGCGGCTTGCGTAATTGGGTTTCGCTTCCAAGATCGCTTTGCGATGCAACTGCGGGTTCTGTTTGCACTGGTGATTCCAACACTTGCGATGGCGTCTTTGATCTACTGGTTGGCCACAAACCAACCCGGCTGGACTCAAGTGGCGTACGTTGGCTGCCTGCTCTTGTTCAACTTCGCCATCTACCGATTGTCGTCTGACAAACTTTTTGCCTGGACTTCGAGCCTGACCCTTGGAATAGGTATCCTTTCAATTCTTTGGCAGATACGAGAACGAATTGAACTCGAAACTGAAGGGCTGGCGGGCTTTCTTTTGCTTAGCATCCTGTTCTTTGCAATCGGCGTTTTTGTCAGTTGCTTGAAAGCCGGGCTGCGATTGAAACTCATCAAAGCTTTCAACCGAATGGTCATCGATGTTCAGGAACGATTTCATATCAGCGAAAGCTTGCTCGAAGCGAAAGAAAACTAGCTGATCATCATTTGATCGACACGACGGGGTTGTTCCCAAGTGCGCAACAAAAAAGGCATGCTCAGTTGGAGCATGCCTTTCTTTGAAATCAAAATTTTGCCAAACCAGTTACCTTTCGGCAAACTGACGACTTTGACGCTGGTTGGAAAATGAGCCCTGGGCACTAATTTGCTTGCGCTGTTCCATTGTTCTTAGCGCCGTTTGAATTCCAACTCTCAAAGCAGGATCATCATCCTGGGCATCGAACTGAGGCCCTTGCTTGGCAGCTTGATGGACCAGCACGTCTGCCTTAACACCCACCTGGCTGATTGGCCGACCGGTAGGGGAAAAGAACTTGGCCGTCGTCAACCGAACACCGCCGCCAGAAACGTTGAGGGGGAAAATCCCTTGAACGCTTCCCTTGCCGTAACTTTGATGACCTACGATCAAACCACGTTTGTGGTCGCGAATCGCAGCGGCAAAAATCTCACTGGCACTGGCGGAATTTTCATCCACCAAAACGACTAGCGGAACTCGCCAAGTGCTTGCCAAGTTGGCTTGATGGGTAAAATCTTCCATCGGGTTACGACCTTTAGTTGACACGATAACTCCGTCGCCAACAAAGCGATCGGCGACTTCAACCGAAGCCGACAACAAACCGCCGGGATTGCCCCGAACATCGACGATCAGCGAACGCATTCCTTCACGATGAAGATTCCAAAGTGCTGCGTCAAAATCTCGTGCCGTTGTTTTTTGAAAATTGGTCAGCCGGACATAAGCCACGCCATTGGCCGCATCAACAATCCCGACTTCATCCACGCTGGGAATCTCGACTCGACGACGTTCCAATTGGATTGTCTGCGGCCGCTCGCCTCGATCCAGGGTAATGCTGACGAAGCTTCCCTCGGGACCACGCATCAAATCAGCCGCTTTATCGCCGCCCAGTTCCAGAACCTGTCGGCCATCGACTGCAGTAACTCGGTCACCCGAAACAATTCCACCAATTCCGGCTGAGCCTTCGGGAATCACGTTGACGATCTCCAGGTGATCTGGATGAGTACGCAGCTCGACTCCGAGGCCAACAAAATTGCCTTCGATTTGCGACATCGTTTCGCTGTACTGATTACTGGACATGAACGCTGAATAAGGATCCAGTGCCGATATCGCTCCGCAGACGAACTCGTACATCGTGGCTTGAACACTCAGCCCGATCGAGTTGTTGAGGAAATGAGCCGTTTCGGTGGCAACCATGTAAGCATCTTGGCGATTGTGAACGTTGGCTGTCTCAAGCCGTTTTCGTGTCGCCAGAATCGTTGAGCGAACCGCTTCGTCGCTGATCCCGGGAAGGTTGATTTGTTGAAAATCGGGCGACATTAACGCGACTTCGAGCGATGTCAAACCGTAGCTGGCCAAATCGGCCCAATTCGGTTCGTCGACATAATATGACTGCACTTTCAACAGGACCTCCGCGTACACGTTCATCGCGGTAACGCCATCTGTTGAAGCAATTGATTTTAGAAAACTGGTATCCGAATATCGTCGACCAAGATCAAAATGAATTCTTGCGACCGAACGTCGGGTCTGGATTGTTTTGTCACCGGGAAAGTCCCGCAGCGTCGATTGGTAGAGACTCAGCGCCTCGCCCCATTGTCCGTTCTCTTCAAGCTCCGCACCCTGGGTCATCACTGACTGGGGGACAGTAGAATCTTGACTGTTTTGAGTTTGATACTGAGAAGCCTGCCGGAGTGGTTGAGCTGCTTGAGCTTGATCAATTTGAGCTTGATCAATTTGAGCTTGATCAATTTGAGCTTGTGCTTGATCAGCACAAACGCAAATAAATCCAACTGCCAGCAGACCAAAGAGCCATACGCTACGAGGTTTCAGCGAGACGAAGCGCATGTTGAATTTGATGTCCATACTAAGTTTGCCATCCTACGAAAGGTGACTCACGCCAATCCTGCTTGCTACTTTGATTTGGGAGCGAAGCCAGCAGGTTAGTGTCAGTCAGATCAGGAACCGGCCCATTGGCGCACCTATCGTGGTGAAATGCCAAAACTAAAGCCGGTTAATCATTGATCACGTTTTCACTGCGGTCAAAAAAATACAAACATCTTTCGTCCGCGAAATCCGCACAACCAAATAAGGCTATGACGCGCGATACGATGACAACGGTCGGTCAAAGTTGGAGGCGTCTTGGGCTGTGCAGCTCATCCCTGGCGATCACTGTACGAAACTTTCAAAAAACTGGTTCAAAAAAAATTCCGATTGGAATATCCGTTACGGTTTAACACAGCAGAAGTATATCGTTTTTTAAAAACGATGTGCTGATTACCGACCAATTCAAAGGTTAATTCCCAGGATCCGCTGGGAAGCCAATTCTCCGAAAACGGATGTGTTTTCGAGGGCTGGATTAGCTGATCCCTTTGCAATTGCCTCAACAACAAACCAGTCAGGTTGAGAATTTGCCCAGCCGATGCCAATGACGGAACCACGGTGTAAAGGCTTACAGATCTGTTCTCCAGGTTAGCGCATAAAAAACGCCTCCTATATTGCGGAGGCGTGTCCTGGCGAGGTCAGTGGTTACACCGTACCAGGAAGGTTAGATTGCGTTTTAAGTCAGATAGACGTCGGTGTAGAAATCGTTGTCGGTTCAATCGAAATGTTGGGAGCTGGCACCGAACCGGGTTCCTTGGTTGTCTTGCGTCGACGCCGTCGTTTCGTCTTTTTCTGGCTCCATTCCTTGGTCAGCGACTCAAAAACATCGGGCGATTCATACCGGACAACCGTACTACTTTCCGGAAGCGGACCAACCAGACCCTTAAACAGCGGCATTCCTCGCAAGCTCAGATCAGTGCTGCAATCGTCGATGCCAATCTGATCATGGAGGCTAGATATTTGATCAAAGTCCATGAAGTCTTTGGTTTTTATGGAGCCATCTGACGCTCTGGTCACCACTCTGATAATTTTTTCCGAAGCCATCGAATCCTCCGCGTAAGGTTGCCTTTTGCTACCAGCGCCCCTTTGTTCCGATTCGGGGATTTCGATTCCTTCGACTCACTGTGTTTGTATAAGTGATATCGGAAAAGTGATTGCACTTTGGCGAGAAGAAGTGCAAGCAGTACTACGTCGCCAACAATCAAAAGAACCCTCATCCCCGGTTGGTAGGTTGAAATCGAAAAAAACGAGAATCGTTTTCTGATTTAACGGTCAAACGGTTTTTGCGGCGGCCTTTACCAATCACTAATGCGAATTCGGCTTGAGAATCTGTCGGCCATGCCAACCATGGAGCTTGGTATGCATCAAGTTGCAGCGCGTCGGGTAATGACGTCTAGGCAAGCGCTGCCAGTTCACATCAAACCAGCTGGAAACCAAAACGTTCAGTTTGTCGCAGCCAGTAGCTAATGTCTCAAGACTTCAGAAATCAAGTGTTACTTGGCTCGGCCCCGCGAACTGATTAGCTACTCAAACCGTGCGTTGAACGAACCAAAGCCACCCGAGCTCGATTGGGTTTTAATACTACTAACACGTCAACCATTTCCGTAGTCAGCAGCGCAGCGACCTGGAGTCCAAAGTAACGAGCCCTAGCGACATGCGGGACTGGTAACCTCGTCTACTACCTACCAAGATTCAATTCACGACCATTCCCCGCCGCATCAATGTCTCCGACCGCGAACTGAAAATGATTGGCCATTCTTTGCTTTTTCCGCTTTGAAAGAAACGTTCATGCGCGGTTATTTCCGCGATCGCCTCTAAAATGAACAATTTTTTGTGTCGGATCAATTAATTGGTACACTCAACGTCGTCTTTCCCGTTTTAAGTTAGCGGGCGCACTTTCGTTTTCCAACTTCAGAGGCCCCCATGTTAAAGATGATCAAACTAGCTGCGACCGTAGCGACCCTGCTGTTGCTACCGGCAATTTCGTTCGCTCAACCAAGTTACGACGTCAACTTCACTTCGAACGCCCCGACCATTGACGGGGTCGTCTCACCGGGAGAATGGGCAGATGCTGCTGCAGCAGAAGGAGGTTGGCGAATTTTGCGCGACCCCGCGGGCCGTGCCGACGCTCACAACAATCGTTTTCAATTGATGTGGGATAACACAAATCTTTATCTCTTGACAGAAAGCGACTTTGGCGGGTGGACAACCAACCAACGTGATCAATTCCGAAGTGGGGCCAACAATCTGAATATCTACTTTGACCCAGACTTGGACGGCGAAGGGAATCAGGGAGATATTTTACTGGGGCCATTTTCTAATCCAGACGGCTATCAAATTGCGGTCAATCAGTACTTTGGATCCTATCAATGCACCGCATGCTCTACTGAGATGGATTTTAATCTGACCAATCCAATTACTTTTGGGGAAACCGGTTCGGATTTTTCGACGTTCGCCGAAGCCCATATTGATGAGCTTTTCGGTAACGATGGTATGTGGCTTGGGATGCGTGGAACCGTAATGGCATCTGTCAACGGTTCAACCGGAGGGGTTGTGGAGATGGCCATTCCCTGGACGGACTTCGACGCTCCAGGACTCGATGAAAGTGGCGTGGATCCTGGACTGAATATAAATGGTGCCAGTCCTACTAGTGGAGACGAATGGCTTTTCAATATTGCGCAGATTACGACCGACGGCTCCAACCCCCTGCCCGTATGGAGCTGGCATGACAATCCAGACGGACAAGAGTTCTTTGCCGCACAGCCACACGGTGTGCTAACGTTTGTTGAAGCACAGGCTTTGAAAGGAGATGTCAACTTGGACGGCGAAGTAACCTTTTTCGATATCGCTCCGTTTATTGCAGCCCTGACAGACGCAAGTACTCAGCCCGAAGCGGATGTAGACTGCAGCGGCGAGGTGAACTTTTTTGATATCCAGCCGTTTATCGACATCTTAGCGGGTAATCCATAGCGATCTAAGGATTTGAGATTCGAGTTCGAGAGTTTCGGGCCTTGGGTTCGGGTAACGTGTAGATTGCTGTGTTCGACAGCAGTTCTCTCGTTTCCGACATCAATGCCCGTTTTTTTGCGCGGCCAATGCGGCTTTGATTTTGAAGACTGAATTTTTCTATGAACGAGCCTCGGTACAAGACACGTTTGCTGCCGATTTCTCTTTGTCTTGCTTCGGTCTTCGCCTGTTTTGCCTACGCTTACCTACGAAGTGACTTACCCGACTGGTGGCGAAATCATGGAGGCGGTGTGCCCTACGTCATCTTCTGGATTACGCTCTGGTTTGCAATTTTTCCGAAACCCAAATTCATCATTGCCATCTGCGTCGGCTGCGTACTGATCACCTGTTTGCTGGAGTTTCTGCAGGCCGTTGAAATGCCGCAACTGCTGGAAGACTTTCGTAGGACCCGACTGGGCGCTGCATGGCTTGGGTACGGATTCGATGTCCTCGACATCCCACCCTATTTTCTAGGCGGGGTCATTGGGTGGTGGTTGGTCAAACTGGTTTCGTTGGGCACTCCACAGATATGGTCCAGGACAGGCTAACCGTTGAGATCGTCAAGCAACTCCTGAACTTAATCAACTCCCAGCGTGGTGACTGATTCTTTCTCCCCAACAGTTTTGAGCTGAATCGTTCGCCGGTCAACTTTCTCATCTTCAGAACCGTAGTTGCGATAGATCATCAAGTGAACTTTGTTGCGAAGCTCGGTTCGGTTCTGACCTTTGCCAAAGTACTTCACCTTGATGTCGTACTTGCCTTGAGGCGCCTCAGCATTGAAATACATTTCTGGTCCAAACCCAGTCGTGATGTCGGACGTAATCTGACCGTTGGAACGAGTACGCTTGTTTTCATAGCTGCACTCTTCGCCTGAGGGTTCAACAATGTGAAGGTCAACATCCGTTTGGTCGGTATTCCAAAGCATCGTGATCACGAGGTCGGCTGAATTGAATTTGGAGTTTTTCTCCATCGTCTCCAATCGCGCCGCCGCAAAATCGGGAACCGAAGAATCCAACTTGCCGCTGGTGATTTGTCGAAGCAAGTGCATGTACTCCGTTGAGACGATCTGCTTGAAATCGCCGCCTTGACGAGAGAACGTCCCGCCTAGCGCTACTTCGTAATAAACGATCGCCATGTCGGATTGACCAAGCTGTGCCAGACACTGACCCAACGCCGGATAGATGTTACCCTGAAACGGCCTCGCCCGCGCGACTCGTTTAAGCAGATGAAACGCCTGAGCGGGTCGATCCAGCTCCATCGCTGTAAATGCCACGTCACGGGCGATCACGATGTCACCGGGATTGCGCTCCACCAGCGAACTGAAAACCTTGATCGCTTCGTCGACTGACGTCCCGCTACGCCGGTCAGCTTCAGCCGAAATCTTCTCATAGTCCAACCGCTCTGAACCCAGGGCGGACAAGTAGTCTTTGGACAGCTCATCTTTTGTGGTTAGTGAACACTCAAGCGGTTTTGAAATCGGGACAATCTCGATCTCGTCCATCGCCAGCTTAAGCGCCGTAGGCATCTTGAAACTCATCCCCGGCATCGTCTCCAATCGTTCCAGCCAAGCCAACGTTTGAGCTTTGGGATCGGCCAGCTGATCGCTCGATTTCCTCAACGTATCTTCGATCAAATCCTTGGCGACTTTTGATTTGATAACGAACAAATCTTCTTCCGGCTTGATATCAAACCGCTTATAGTCGGCTTCGGATTCCAGCATCAGCAACGAGCAAGTATCACCCGTGACGCGAAAGTGCCGAGCGTATGAGGCAGAAACGTCAAACACTTTCGCGCCCAGGCTTTCCAATTGCCCGACCGCAATCTGGCCATACAACCGGGATGCAAGCTCCGATTCAACTTGTTCGATTTGGTCAAGCGAAATCGAGATTTTCTTTTCTTCTGAAGCTTGATCAAGCTCCAATTCAATCGGCCCATCGAGTTCGCCGCGTCCAACGATCGTCAACGACTGACCCGGGTAAACCCATTGGACCCGTCCGGCGGTCAGCGTGTCGGTCGCCCCAAAAGCCGCAACGGACTTGAGTTTCCAAGGGCGTTTTCGGTGCGCCGTCGAAGCCGTTTTGATTTCGTCCTGGGTGGTGATGCTGAACACCGCGCCACCCGACTGCCCCGCCAGGAATCGCAAACTGGAAATCGAGGTTCCCGTCAGCCCAGTCTGATAAGCAAACAAGCTGCCAAGATTGTTGTCAGCGATTTGCCGGCCAATCAAACGCAGATTCGTCTCACCCCAAGTCGCAGCTCCGTCGCTGAGTAAAAACAGATCCGGTCGCCGAGGTGAGTTACTCGACTCCGGCGCTCGGTAAGCCCAATCTGAACTGGCGATCTGCTCAAAGGCTCCGTACAAATCGGTCGCGCCTTCGAGCGCCAAAGTATCGCAAGTCGCCATGAGCTCCTCAACGTTCTCAGGCGTGTTGGCAACGTAGCTGTCTTTCCAAAAATGCCCGTCCACGTTGAAGAACAGTACGTTAAAGTGCTTAAGCGAATCACGATTGTTGGTCAGGGTTGCTCGCAGCATCTCCAGCCAGACGTTGAACTTGTCTGGATCGCTGCTCAGCGATGTGTCAACCATAAAGATGCCAACCGGACTTCCGGCAACTTTTTCGATCGGTAGATCGGGTTTAATTTGAATACCCCAAAAATCACCTTCGTCTTCATCGGACGAGTGAAGCAAAATCTGCGGAGACTCATAGGCGGTAACTCGGACACCGTTTTCCTGCTTGCCGTTGAACTGGTAGCGCTGGTGGCTCTTGCCTTTGACAACGTGCTCCAGCGGATCAGAATCCGGAGTGACTTTGTATTGGACTCCGGCGATCGGTTGAATATTCAGATCTACCTGACACTGACCAGGTTCTTCGGGAAGGTCAAGTTGATAAGCCCATCCGTCATCAGTCCGTGTGAGATTAACGTCGTATCCGATCACGATTCGATGAAGCTTCTGTGGAGCAAGCGGAAAAACCCGAGCGTTGAACACACCGGCTCCCGACCATTCCACCAACGCCGGATCGACTTTGCGTCGCACGGTTTCGCGATACGCGTGAGCGGCTTTTTCCCGAGGGACCATTCTGGCTTCTTTGACATTTGCCCAGGCGTCTTTGCGAGCTTTGCGAATTTCCGGCGCACCAAGTGAAACAAATTGAGTTCCGTCGTCGAGGAATTCCGACTCGGCTAATTCTCCTTTGGGCTGAAGATCGTAAGCACTTTCGCCAAACGCGAAGTAGTACAACGATGCGTCGTCAGGCAGGCGTAGTTTAAAGTTCCCTTCGAGTTGGCTGGCGCGATCGTTGTAGTAAAAGCAGTCGATCAACACGCGTGCCCGGAATCCGTCGACTTGTACGTTGACCTGCATCCCGGTCAAATCGAGCTCGTCTTTGTCGCCAACCATCAACCGCGTCGTGTTAGGTACGGCTTTGACTCGTTTCCACGACCGCTTCCGCCTGATTTCGGCATTGCGTTTGGCCAAACTTTTCTCGAGTGTTCCAAGCACACCCGAAGCATCGAAACCAAGCTTCCGAGCCTCAGCGGCAGATTCCCCCTTGAAGCCTTCGGACAACACCGAGGCAAGCCGCTGAGCCTGACTCGCTGGATTTTTAAGCTCTTGGTTGGCGTCTTTGGCGGGTGCTGGGGCGGCAAGTCCTCTTCTCGCCAGCGCCGGCGATTTCATTGAGTCTTTCTTCGCCTTAACTTTCTGAGCCGAGCGTTGCAATAGATCCTTGAGTTCAAACTGTGTTTTGCCGTTGGGATCAAGGTTGCGTGCGAGTTCCAGGATTAACTGATCAGCTTTTTCTTCAGGCAATCCAATCGCGTAGTAGGGCACAGGCACCTGGTGGCTTTCCTGCTTGGTAGATGTAACGGGAACTTGCACTGTGTAGTTCTGCGTTACGTTTTCTGTGTAGGGAACTTCGACTTCGTAGTTCTCCTCTTTGCCGTTGACCATTCGAGTTCGACGCTCAGTTCTTTTTCGCTGAACCGGAACAGTTTTGGATCGTGTTACCATGCGTGTAACTGGCACCTTCCGGGTCTTGGTTTCCAACCTCGTTCTTGTGACCAGATCCAAACCAAGTCCTTGGAGTTGCGCGGGGACCTCTGGGACCTCTGTAGGACTAACCTGAGCAGGCGCATGAGCAGGCGCAATGACACTGCTCCCAAAGGCGCCGCCTATTACAAATCCTGGCTGGGAAGGTAGCACCTTTGTTCCAACTCCGCCTCCGACTCCGGCTCCTCCATCGACCGAGTAATCGACAATTTCCGCCGCCTGTTGCTCAGATGGAATTAAGTCTCCAGTCGAAAGCCCATTCTCTACCGTGCGACTGGAACTACCCCGTTGGGATTGTGGCTTCGCTGACCCAGCGGGGCTGCCGGCCATTTCTCCCGACAGCTCACGTGCTTCAGCATCATCGGCAGAGATCACGTCAATTTGAATTCCAGCGGACCTGGGAACCATGACCGCCGGCGCTTCTGCCTTCGACCGGCTGAACATCAATTCGGCTTCATCAAGTTCAAGTAGACGCTCCTCGGCAATCTCGGCAAACCGTCGCTCACCAGCAGATTGGCCCGGCCTGCCATCGTCGCCTCCAAAAACACCTAAACGACGCTGACCGTCTTGACCATTGCGATCTCGATCGCCCTCTTGACCGCCAACATCTTGACCGCCACTTGATTTATTATATCCGTATGAAGGCTCTGTTGAATCCGCAGAAAAAATCTCAGGCTTTCCATTGAATTCCACCGGTTTGGATTCCCGCTCTCCCGTCTCATCTGAAAAGTACCTGCTAACATTGGATTCCGAATCCGTCGGTGCCGAAGCCGCCGGTAAATTTGGTTCCGTGAATACAAGCTCCTGAGACCGGCGATCATGAGAACTCGTGCTCTCACGCGCAACCAACAGCTTGTCTTGAAGCGTCTTCTCGCTTTCGCTGCCCTTGCTTGCGTCAGCCCTAGCGCCAATTTCTTTGATAGCCGATCTATCAAGCTTCTCAAACTGCTCGATCTTGGAGGCAGCCTGCGGGTTTTCCCAGACCTGACTAAAATAAAGCGAACCAGCCATCAAACCTAACAAACTGGCCGCCAGCGCGATCGGCAACCATGGGCGGGAGGTTTTGGATTTTGCAGAAGCCGAAGAGGAGCCCGGTTTGGCCGCGACGGTCGCTTGCAAACCGCCGGCTCGATGCTCGGACTGCTGAGAAACAACCCGCTCCAACTCGGACTTCTGATGATCAAGCAATGACAACGGTGATTCGGTTTGATAAGCCTCACCCAGCAATCCAATAACATTGCGAATTTCCTCAACCGCGCTGGCCAATTCAGGCGAGTTGGAAACCGCGGCTTGAATTTCCTCGGAGTCGGCTGTGCTTAGTTCGCCCAGCACAAATGCCGTTAAGCGAGGATCATCTTTTTTTATAGTGTTACTCATAAGTCAACCTTGGAGTGGTTTTGATCAACGACATCGTCGTCAATCGTGATTCAATTGAATCTGCCTCAATGCTCGTGTTTGTATAATTTTGGTATTCAGATCGGATGTCAGACGTTAGTACTCAGTAGTAAGTACCAAGTACCAAGTAC
>CAYSQZ010000131.1:0-12728 GCA_964433035.1 uncultured Pirellulaceae bacterium
TTTTATCACCGACTTTCTTTCGACTGATTTCCCGAATAGCCTTAGTGCGTTTTGATACCCCGTCAAAGTCATGGCAAATGAGTTGTGCGTCGTCACCGCAAGAAAAGAGAAGTGGCTCGGTTGGATGAAATTCCAGTCCGCGAACTTTCCCACCATGTCCCTTCAATACTTCGACCCGTTTCGGTTTGGGCTCCGGATCGTCAGACCCGGCCCTGCAATGCGCCAAAGCAATTAGCGGCGCCGGCGTACTTTTCTTTTGGCCTTCCTTACCCGCCGTCGCTATCGAAGGTGTGCAGGCCATAATGAACAATAGCATTGCAGCATATCATTGCATCGATTCGGGCATGGTTCTGAGTAGTCATGTTTGCTCCTAAGCTCAGGCTACATGTTGCCAACAACCCAGCCAGCACCAATGAGGTTGATGGTTCAGGTACCTGCGAGATCCCAACAACATTTAGTTCGGCAAAAGTAACGTTTCCCAAGTTAGAAGTTGCACGTGCAATGAACGTATTGGCTAGTTCACTGAATGCCAGCCCACATACATCCACATCGTAATCAAATAAGTTTGTTGATTCGATTGCTTTTTCGCCGCTCAAAGCCACACAGTCCGATCGCGCCAGCCATCATCCAAAGACATGCTGCACCAGGTTCGGGAACGAATGATCGAGTTGTCAGAAGGTTGTCCAATGCGCCCGATCCGCCGAGGTTGACTGTGACACTGTCAAAACCCGAAATACTATCTACACCTGCGAACGCCGCGAGTTCCGCAGTCGTAATTGGGACGATTCGATTTGCAGAATTATTTCCAAATACGACTGGAGCCGAAGGATCGAAAAACTCACCACCTTCCAGAAATTCATCGAATCCTACTGTGCTAACTAACTCGCCGTCGGAGAAAAACTCAAAAGAGAAATTCTCTCCGCCTTCGACATCCAACAGGTCAATTCCAAAGGACTCAACTGCCTCATCAAAATCGAAGGAAATCGAGCCGGCAGGCCTCCGCCCTTCATCGTCGGCGGGGGCGTCTGACCCGGATGAGCTGTCTAACAGACCATCGTTGTCACCGTCGCTGCCTTCACCCCTCTCTTGGATGATGAGAGCAGTTCCTTGTTCATCGCCTGCGCCTTCAATGTCTACGTCTAGGCCTCCGATATTGCCCAGATCGAAGGGAGCTAACAAATCATCGTCCCTCGTACCACTTCCCAAAGCGGTATCAAAGCCGACAATTAGATCTCGGTCGTCGTTTAAATTTTCACCGCGGACCGTCACGTTACCAAAAGAACCTAATAGAGTTTGGGCGGGATTCGAGGAGGAAACGATAGCCCCGTGTGCGAGCGTATTAAAATCCTGCACCTGCGTGAACGTCATGAGTCCAGCCTGGGACAACGGGCACACTGCCAATAGGCAAATCGAAACGATGGGAAGAACTGTAAAAGGTTGTAGGCGCATCGGAATAACCTCAGGAGAAATTCAGTTGAACCAAGAGTATAAGCTTGGATTCCATGCTATTCGAGCCAAACATACAGCAAAGTTCCAAAAATCCCTGTTCGTCTCCGGGGTTCTGTCCCCAACCTGTCCCACCCATTGACGTATATCAAATCGATGCACTCCATTTCCAGTGTTTTTAGTACAGAAAAGCGCCAAAAGAAGCTTCCCCTGCTGAATCCCCGCTTGGTCCCCATTAGTCTGACAGATTCGATTACGATTACTGCAAGCAGGTGGACCGACGTCTCAGAAACCTGTGCAAGTGGCCATGGCCGACCGATGATCCCCCACAAAATTTTGTGATGCCGCAACCTTTGGCGGAGGTGTTTAGCTGCCCAGCTCGCGCTCGATATCAGACGCTTCGGACTTTTCGCATTTCAACGGTTTTAGGCTGTTCCCCACGTGTTTAGCGTTTTGCTGGTGGTTCCCTACTAGGGCAAGGTGGGGCAAGTCGTTCCCAAGCCAAAGTTCTCGAGTTGTAGCGCGCTTCGATTCCACAATTTGGTTGAAAAGGTTTTGCCTGATGGCGAATTATCTTGTCCTCATCAAATTGTTGTTGAATTGGTTTGCAATGTCGGCTCGGAATTGGTTTCCCCTGCGCTTCGCTTTGCCTTCCCTAGCTCGAAAAAAGATTTTGCGAAACAGCACCGTTTTGGTTGACACTTTATGTGTTGCTTGTAGCTTGGAGTTTCCTGAGAAAAACTCTTAGGTAAAACCCGTATTGACCACCTCAACGGTCACCCAAGGGGACGGAGTCCGCGCTGATTTAAGAAACAATACTGGGACACATTTTGGCTAGAAAAAGAAAATCAAAGAACCCGAAGCGACGCAAGTTGAAGAACCGCCAATTGTCTGTCGATTCGACTAAGTTCAACTCCACGGCTAAACCTTCTAACCTGCGGGAACACGGCATTCAGCCTGAGGCCTTAACGCAGCAGCCTGAGGCCTTAACGCAACTACCGTCGGTTTGGTCTGGCAAAATGCTGCTTGGACTGGTGGTTTTGGTTGGGATGGTGGTTTACGCCTATCTCCCAACGATTCGCTGGTTTGTTGAAGAGTGGAAAACCGAACCCGATTACTCCCACGGCTTCGTCGTAATTCCGCTGGCATTGCTCATTCTTCACCGCCGGATCGATTGGTTTCCAGGAATTCGTCAGAAGACAAGTCGCTGGGGCTTGGCGTTAATACTACTCTCAATCGCGATGCGATTGGCTGGCCGAATGTTCTACGCTGATTTTCTCGACGGTTGGTCAATCGTTCCGCTGGTATGCGGAGTCGTTTGGTACTTGTGGGGTGTGTCAGCGATGAAGTGGGCTTTGCCTGCGATCGCATTCTTGTTTCTTATGATTCCAATCCCCTATCAAGCCGAATCGCTTTTGAGTTGGAAGTTGCAGGGGGTGGCGACTCACTTCAGCACGATCTTGCTGCGGGTATTCGGCCAGCCAGCAGTTTCGGAAGGCCATATCGTGTGGCTGCACGGTGAAAAGTTGATGGTTGAAGAGGCTTGTTCGGGCTTGCGAATTTTCGTTGGCGTTGGCGCTCTGGCCTATTTTTGGGCCGTTGTTTCTGACCGAAGCTGGATCGACCGGGTGGTAATTTTACTCGCAGCTATCCCAATCGCGATTCTGGCCAACTCATTCAGGATCACTGCCATTGGTTTGTGTTATCAATTGTTTACATCCGAAAAACATCGGCATCTACTTCATGACGTGTGTGGAATTGCCATGATTCCATTGGCGTTTTTATTGCTTTGGTCGGTCAAAGCTTATTGGGAACATTTGTACCGTCCGATTTCCCGGCTTACTGCAAAAGACTTTCTTTTGCCTGCAAAACGAATGAATTCTGAGGATCCTACCTTAATTTCTTGAGCTCGCGCAACCTGTTTCGCAACTACTATCCAAATTGATATACCAATGATAAAAGACACTAAACATCGAAGTCGCCCACATCCAAAAGAGTTGGCAAATGGCGGTTCTCAGCAAAAAGATGTGCCCCGGTTAATTTTGGCGACGATCCGGCGAAGTTGGGTCTGGGCGTTGCCGGTAGGCCTTGTCTTGGCTGGAATAACTGTGGCCGTGGTCCTTCGGACATTTGAGCCAAGTTATAGGGCCACTCACTGGATCGAAGCGAATGACGAATACCTGGTGTTCAAGGGCGTAAATCCCGTCTACAAAGACTTGGCTAGATCCGAAAAGCAATTGATTCTCAACCCGCTGGTTTTGGATCCAATTTTGGCCAACCCGGATCTCAGGTGGGCGCCAAGCCTTGCTGCCCCAGGCACTGCGGAAACAAATCTTAGAACACGATTGAGTTTCTCCGGCGCCGGTTCTCGGTTAGGCGTTAGATACGAGGATACCGATCCGAAAGCTGCGGCGGCAATTTGCAATGCGGTCGTCGATTCTTATATTGCTTTTCGGGCTGATTACGATTCTAAGCGGACGACCAACATCGTTAATTGGCTTAAGCCTGAGATCACCCGCTGGGAACAGGAAGTTGAAAATCAGCGCAACAAAGTGAAGCAGTTGAAAAGCCAAACAGTTGGCTATTCTCAAGAAAATCAGCTTTCACAGTTGGACGGCCCCGACAGTCTTTCTCGTGCGACGCAGTCATACATTGAGATTGGAGATCTGGAGCTCGAAATTGCTGTTGGTGAAGCCAAGCTTGCAATGCTTGCCGGGAAAAGTTCGCCGGCGAGTCCAATCGACTCGACAATAGCGCCCTCAAAAGTCCTGGTACAAAAGCGGCTGCCGACAGATTTCGAAATCGAAAAACAGGTAAGAGCTGATCCGGACGTCATCGAAGCCCAAAGAGATGTGCAACGGTATAAGGGGTTGATTACGCAAATAGAGGACAGCGATCACCCCGGGGTATATCACTTTAATCACAAACGTTACAAACAATTCCTCAGGGCAGCGCAAAAAAACTTGCAGTCCGTTTCATCCAGCGTTCGTAAAAAAATTACCCAGCAATTTAATGAGCTCAGCGAAGCGAACTATAGGCAGCGACTCGCTACTGCAAGAGCCGAGGAAGCGCATAAGCGTTCATCTGAGTATCAACAGCTGGCGTATGAAATTTCAGTACAAAAATCCAAGCTAGATGTCCTTCGGCCTCGCTACGAAGAAGCTCGCCAGGAATTAGCGAAATTTGGAGGTGCCACGGCTGAGTTGGAGTTCGCCGCCAGTGAACTTGAAGTCTCGACTCAGGTGTTGAGTAAGCTTCGGAGCCGATCGGCTGCGATTCGAACTGAACGACGACCTGAAGGAGCAATTCGGTCGCTGGCCCCCGCGACCATCCCTTCATCAGCCATTGAAAAAATTCCAGTTAAGAAGATGCTCTTTGCCGGCGGTATTGCGACGTTGATGCCGTTTCTTTTGGGATTGCTGCTTGAGCTCAAATCAGGCCGCATCTCGGACAGCGGAGTTTGCGATGACAATGGCTTGCAGGTGCTCGGAGAAGTCGCGCGGTTACCGGTTGGTGGTC
The DNA here is from genome assembly GCA_964433035.1 of uncultured Pirellulaceae bacterium. Classification (GTDB taxonomy): domain Bacteria; phylum Planctomycetota; class Planctomycetia; order Pirellulales; family Pirellulaceae; genus Mariniblastus. The sequence goes on from CAYSQZ010000131.1 coordinate 4,966, forward strand.
AGTCGGGTCGGGGGCGCCGTGTGTTCGAGGAGAGTATCGACACGCTTCGGGCGGGTCTTTTTCTTTCGCTCGAGACCAGTCAAACCCGGTCGTTGGCAGTGATCAGCAGCATGTCTGGTGAGGGCAAGAGTAGTGTTTCTTCGCAGTTGGCACTTTCGATCGCCAAGGCAACCGGAAAGACGGTATTGCTAGTCGATGCCGATCTGCGCTGTCCTGACCAGCACCATATATTCGGGCTCGACCTCAGCCCGGGGCTAACGGGAGTCTTGACTCATGAGACTTCGTTTAACGACGCCGTCAATCGTAGCCTTGGTGACCTCATCCACATTCTTCCGGCTGGGAAGCTTACCGAAAGCCCCCATCGTTTGCTGGACGCCAAAAGGATGTCATCGTTCGTGCAGGCTGCCCTCAAAAAGTATGCCTATGTGGTGATCGATACTTCGCCGGTTCTTTCGGCAGGTGAAGCGATTGCGGTCGCATCAGTAACCGACGCAGCTTTGTTGTGTGTGATGCGGGACGTAAGTCGTCTGGACTCGGTCAAAAAAGCCCAGCGACGCTTGGAAGCCGCCGGGGCCAATCTGGTTGGCACAGTTTTCAGTGGCGTTTCGGCTCGCCAGTACACGTATCAGTATGGTGACTATCACTACAATCTTGCCGCATCTCGCCTCGAAAACAACGCCTAAATTTCCTCTTCCCTCTCAATAATCATGCCAAGCAAACGAAAAATCAGGCCTTCAAAAAAAATCAGACCGCTGACCGCGGAACTGAGAACCGCTGTTGATGAGGGTTCTTTTGAAAACAAGCATGAACGAAACAAGCAGTTTAAACGCCGGATTGCCTGGCGATGGAATATTCGCCTGTTGCTAGTTAGCCTGCCGTTGATGTTCCTGATTTTGGCAGCCTGTTTCGTTTCCTATCGTTACCATTCTTCGATTATCGGTGGTACCTTCCTGTCGCGAGCCAAAGTTGCAGAAGCAGAAGGGGATTTTGAGGAACAGCTTAAATGGCTCAGCCGATATTCGATGCTTGAACCTGATGATGTCGAGGGTGTTGTCAATGTCGCGTTGACAGCAAATCAATTGGCCGACGATGCTGAATTCGAGAATCGTAGCCGGGCCACTCAACTTGCTCGCAAGCGTATTGGTGATGCAATCGGTCGGCTGGGTTCGGAAAACAGCGACGAAAAATCCCAACTGCGAAAGCTGCTAATCAATCGGCTGCTTCAGAGCGGGGCCTACCGGTATCGTGAGGCAGAGGAGAACATCGTGAAGCTTGCGCCTCCGGATCACGATCGGCAAGCAACCAAGTGGATGGCGCTGGCTTTGGCAGGGCAGGTCAGTGAAGGCATTTATGAGCCGAGGTCATCGACCAATATTCCTCAAGGTGCCGGACATTGGCGTAAGCTGGCTTTTCGAAAACCTGGAGAAGTGCTGTTTGAGGCGTTGCGATATTCACCTGACGATGTCCATTTGCTTCAGACACTCGTCTCGATGGCTGATAAGCATCCAGAGTTGTTTGAGTATAACAGCGAGGGTGATGCCGAGAGTCAACGATTGGAGCTTCAGCAGCGCATTGGAGAGAAGCTTCTCGCGATCAAAGACAACGAGGACAGTCGCTCAAAAATTGTTCTGTTCAGTTTTGATAAAAATTGTGGCCAGCCATTGTTGGCCAATGCGCGGCTCGAAGCCAATGCCGAAAAAGTAAAACAACGTTTGCTGCAGCCTGACAGTTCGCAAGATAGTTCGCAAGATCAGGCATGGAACACTGAGGTCGGACAATCTCCGCCCGTCTTTTGGGATCATTTGTTGCTCGCGCGGATTGCGATGAACTTGAGTGAGCAGAATCCCGAGTTGGCGATGAGCTATTACGAAGTGCTTAACAAGGTTGATTCAAAGTGGATTCCAAAGTCCTATCGCGAAACGGAGTTTTTGCTCGCTGGTCGACTTGCGTTTAAGCAGGGAGATATCCCGGAAGCGCTTCAGGTGTTCCAGCAAGGCGTTGAGTCGTTGCCAGAGAGTATTCGGCTTAGGGGAGCGATCGCCCAGATTGCTGTAGATTTGCGACGACAGACCTTGAGTGATCCTTCGATTGAGAATGTATTTCCTGATGCCGAGCTGGCTTTGGAGGATTTTCGCAAGACGATCAATTCGAATTTTCTTAGCTTGTCGTCCCCGAAAAAAGAACAGGCCATGAATACGTCGCGAGCGGAGCTTGCGGATCAAATTGAAATTGCCCGATGGCGATTGAACGTACTGGAAGCAAAGGTCGAGTCCACCAAAGGAGAGGTCAACGCTGCGATCGAAAAGTTGGAGTACGCTCTCAATGCTCAAATCGAGGTGGATTCGAACGAACGAGTTTCGGTCGCACTTGAGTTGGCTGATTTGCACGAGCGAAATGGCACTTCCGATTTGGCAGCGTTGGCGCTCGAGCGAGCCATTGAAATATCGCCTGAGAATCTAAAAATTCGTGCGTTGGCGGCGGAGGCGTGGAAACGTAGTGGGCACTTTGAACGAGCCGGTAAACAAGGGCATATCGTCGGCAAGCGCCCAGTTGATGTCGCCCAACGGGCCGACGTTGACTCCTTGCTTGGAAGGATCTCGAGTTGCGAAATTCGGTGCAATGACCAGTTTAGAAGACTCTCGAGTGAACGTGATTTTTCGGGGCTTAGAATCTGGATTGAGGAGCTTAAAGAGGATGTCCAGCTGGCGCTGTCAGTCGTAGAGCATCAAGACAGTGAAAAACTGAAAGAAGTAGAAAGTCGGCTTGTGATCCTCAGTGCCTCGATGCCTTCGCGCGGTTCGGTTGAGTTAGAGGACTCAGAGGAGAGCTGGTCGGAACTTATGAAACTTGCGCAGCAGCGACAGGACGATCCAAGATTTCAGGCGTATGCTGCGAGGCGATTGGCATCGGCCCAAAGGTATGAGGCGGCTGAACAGGCCGTGTTGCGACTGGAGCAAACTGTTGGCGAGGACCGTATTGAATCTGTGGTAGCTAGAGCGCAGTTGGAAGCATCCAAAGGAAATCCGCTTGAGTCTGCGGCGATGCTCAGCCAGTTCGCCAGCCGCTGCCAGGATCCCGCCACAGCCGAGCGAGTGTTGCAAACTTCAGCAAGCTATGCCCTCGCTGGGGGTGACCGAGTACTGGCCTATCAAACGCTGCAGAATAGTCCTGCTCTGGGGCGGAAGAGCCTGTTCACTTTGTGTAGGATTGCCAGCAACCTTTCTCCAGATTCTTCGGTCGTCAAAGATTCAAACCAAACGGTTGAGCAACTGCAGAACCACTGGTATCAAAAACTCCGAGAGGTCGAAGGTGAGACGGGTTCGCTATGGCGTTTCCTCGATGCCAAAAAGATTTTGGCGGGGTTGCTAAGTCGTTCACAGCCGGCAAGCGACGATCAAGAGCTGACTGAGGCAAAAAAGCATATTGATGAAATCATCAAGCGACGCCCGCGATGGGGCGAGGCCATTTCTCTTGAAGGGTGGTTGCTCGCAGTCGAAGGAAATCCAGAAGCCGCTGTGGAGCGGATTCGAGTGGGTATCGTTGCTGGTGACCAGATGCTTCAGTCCAGAGATCTACTGATAAAGCTTCTGCTGAGACTGGATCGCGTTGACGAAGTCGAAGCCGAAATTCTCGCGGCCAAAAACAAATACAAAGAAGGGTTTGATCCAGATTCGCGTGGCCTGATTTTGGTCGAGCAAAAACGGGGCGATTTCATTCAGAGCAGCGAAATTGCTCAGTCTACGGCAAACTCAAAACCGGACGATTTGATGGCTCAGATTGTCTGTGCTCAGACTGCGATTGTTGCGGTCAAGAATCTGGACGATGAACAACAAAAGCAGGTGCAAGTAAGCGTTGCGCAGCAGGCCATTGGAAGAGCTGAAACGCTCGCTGGTCCTCAGTCTGGGGTAGTCCTGTCGTCGAAGCTCTCGTTGGAGTTGGCCCAAGGGAATACCGCAGGCGTCATGCAGGTTATCAAAGCGGTTGGTGAAAGTAAGCTCGAGCCGATGAAGCGAATCGCCTTGATGAGTCGCGGGTACGTCCAGCTTGGTGAATATCAACAGGCTCTGCCTTTATTGCTTGAAGCCGAAAAGCTCAAGCCCACCTCTCAAACTCAACTCGCAATCGCCAAAGTTCACAAGGCGCTCAATCAGCCCAATCAGGAGATTGATGCGTTAAGATTGGCTCAAAAGAGAGATCCTAAAAACTCGCAGTTGAGAAACAAATTGGCTGTAGCACTGGCAACTCGCGATGGAAGAGAAGTTGATTTCGGAGAGCTCAACAGGCTTTTGCGAACCACCGATCACTCCACCAGCGACAATCGTTTCGTCCATGCCATTTTACTCGGTTCGATCGGCGACGGCCATCAGGCTGAAAAAGCAGTCGGCGTTTTGCGGGCCATCATTCAAGAGGAGAACGCACTTAGTCAAGATGCTGCCAGAGTGTTGGCTTTGATGCTCAGTAAGCAAGTCAAGGAACTCAAAGATTCCACGTCCGTATCGCCAGACGACACCCAGCAACTTCAGGATTTGTCGGTAGAAATTCGAACGCTCTACAACTCGCTTATCAGTTCGGCTGAACCGGCACCGGTCGATCTGTACCGTTTCGCCAATTTCCTGATCGATCACGGCCAAGAGCGCGATCTGGCTCGGGTCAAAACAATTCTCCGAACGTTGAAGGCTTCCAAAGACGGCACAATGGCTGATCTTGAAATTGGAGTTCGATACGCATTGAAAACAGGTCGACGAGACGATGTGCCGAAGATTGTAAGCGACTGGGCGGATCGCGAAGAGGAAAACAAAATCATTCCGTATGGCAGGGTTTGTTCGATTGCCGGTCAGACGCTGGCCAGAGTCGGATTTATTGGTGAGGCGACCAACTGGATTGGAAAGGCCTATGAACTGGATGCGAAGATGTTTGCCACCTACGTCGTCGCACTCAATCGAGCCGGGCAATTCGAAAAGGCATTGGATGTTTGCGTCAAGTTCCATTTGAAGAACTCGAAGCCTGGTACGCCTGATCGGAGTTCTTTGATATTACTTTCGGAGACAGTAATTGGTGCTCCCATTGAATTGATTACTGAACAGCATCAACAGCTTCTCAATGGTGTTGTTGCCGAAAAAATTAAGCAACCTTCGCTTGACGATGTCCCGTTGTTTGAAAGCGTAGCGACTTGGGAGATGAAAAGGCTCAACTACGAGCGTTCAGTATTTTTATATCACATGATTGATCGTTTGGAACGCGAACAAGGGAACCGATCTGGAACTGAAAGAATCAGGACTCTCAACAATCTTGCGATGGCGTATTCAGAGCTTCCGGGAAGGGAGTCCGGCGGAATTGAGCCGATCGGGCGTGCGATTGATCTGGCTCGGAAAAACATGCCGCAAGCGCTTACGGAGTTGCTCGACACTCAGGGGGTCGTCTATTTGAGGTCAGGTAATCTTGCCAAGGCTGAGAATGCTTTTCGTCAATGTACCGAGAGCTCCAAGGATCCTCGATTCTCTTTCCATCTGATGTTGGCATTGAAGTTTCAGGAAAAGGATCGCTTGGCACAAGAGGTCTGGAGTCGGCTTGATTTCAAGCGACTAGAGGCCAACCTTCAGGGACTGACGCACCGCGAGAAATTGGAGTTGAAGCAACTCAAGCAGGAGTATCGAGAAATCGCATCCACATTGGTTCAGGGCGACTCACAATGAACAAAATTAACGAAGACAAAACAGTGATTGATCAGGTTGATCCCACCGAAAATGAACCCCGTCCGCGACGCAGGTCATTGGCTATCCCTATGGCGATCGTAATTGCGTTAACGGCTTGCTCGGGTTTGGTTCACGGAATGCTGGACGGGCGCTGGTCCAGCCCTGAGGACTTGGTGTCCCAGGGTAGTCAATTGCAGAACGTCCCCGAATCCTGTGGTAACTGGGTAGAAGTTGAGAAATCTCAATTGAAGGAAAAATCAGCGGAACTCCTGAGGGTGTATGGATCAACGATGCGATCGTACCGTCATCAATCAACTGGAAGTACCATTACCGTTGCAGTTCTGTTGGGGCCGCGTGGTCCGATTGCGGTTCACACTCCAGAGATTTGCTACAGCTCGGTGTCCAAATCGCAATGCGGTGAACGGAAGACAGAAACATTAATACATTCAGAAGGCGCCGATAGTTTTTGGTCGGTCCAATTCAAAGAAAGACATGCTGCCGATCCTGATCCAACGCTGGATGTTTGGTACGGATGGAGTGATGGTGGAAATTGGGTTGCCAGCAAAAACCCAAGGTTTTGGATGACAGATAACCTCTACAAGCTTCAAATCGCCGGGCCGGTAGGCGACGAAGATTTCCGGCCCTGTGAAGATTTTTTGAGTGTGTTCTTGCCAAAGGCCAATAGCCTGATAGTGCAGTGAGTTTTAAGCGGTTTCGCCTCTATATCTTTGTTTAACAACCAATCGTTTTTTAGTAGTTCGGACCCAGTCGATGTCAATATTTCAAGAAGATAAAATTACAGCCGTCGAGCCAGGAAGAAAGACCTCTCAAAGCGTGGTGGTCCGTTGGACATCAGAGCGTCAGGCATTCTTTGAGCGGAAATACAGGTACGGTCTTTGGTTTGGCCGGCTCTTGCTTGTACTCTTCTCGCCGCTGATTCTTGCGTTGTGGTTGCTGGTCGTGCTTACTTCCAGAGGCCCCGGGTTTTATCGACAAACCCGAACCGGGCTCAACGGACGAAATTTTGATGTCATTAAACTTCGCTCAATGACCTGGGACGCAGAAATTAATGGATCGCCTATTCTTTGCTGCAAAAAGGATAGTCGAATGACACCTGTAGGAAAGGTCCTGCGCCTGCTTCACCTCGATGAGCTTCCGCAACTGATAAATGTTGCTCGAGGTGAGATGGTCTTGGTTGGGCCGCGACCTGAGCGCCCCGTCATTTGTGAAGAATTGGCAGGAGAGATCGAAAGCTATTATGATCGCGTATTGGTCAAGCCAGGGATCACAGGTCTCTCCCAAATCAACCTTCCTCCCGATTCAACTTGGGGTGATGTGCGACGAAAGCAAGCATTAGATTTGACCTACATCAATGAAGTCGACGTGGTACTGGAACTTCGGATTCTCATTGCTACTTCGATGAGAATGTTTGGTATCAAGGGCGGAAGAGCAATGCGTGCAATGGCCTTGTCACGAAACAAGACTCTCGAAAAGTTGGGGCTCAAAGAACAGCCTAACGAAGAACCGCTTCCGTTCTCACAAGCGTTCAACGCGTTTGTTGAATCGCAGGGACCAAAGTCACAGGGACCAAGAGAGAGACGCGATTTTTCTTCTCCCATTCGTGTCGAGATCTCGGCCCGCTCTGCTACCTAACCGTAGCCAAACTCGTCAAGAGTTCCATTTTCAGTGGGTCAAAAAAATCAGCGTTTCGAGATATTGTCCAGTCTTTAAATAACCGGCGATTAAGCTAATCATCGTTTTCACCAAATTGAATCAAAACCTAAACACCTTAGCATCAAATTGTCTGACAGTTGATGTTGAAGACTACTTTCAAGTTTCAGCCTTTGCTGATCGTATTTGCCGAAGCGATTGGGGCAGTTTTGAATCGCGAGTTGAATCCAACACCAATCGACTCTTGACGATTTTTGACCAAGCTCAAGTGCAAGGAACTTTTTTCATTTTGGGTTGGATTGCCGAACGTTATCCGGCTCTGGTTCGTCGCATTGCTGGCGCCGGCCATGAGATTGCCAGCCATGGTTACTGGCATCAATTGGTCTACGATTTGAGCCC
>CAYSQZ010000132.1:0-12714 GCA_964433035.1 uncultured Pirellulaceae bacterium
CCGTCCAATTCGCAAGCGAATTCTCCGACCCTCCCAGAGGGAGGGTGACATTCTAGTGCAACTTCAAAACGCGTAAGCGAGAACGGAGTGGTTGCTGCTTCGACCTCGCTGACGCTTCGGGTTACCATTTGCGCTTCCATGCCTTTGAGCAAATCACAGCATTTGCGCTTCCATGCCTTTGAGCAAATACAGCATCGGAGCCAAAGGCGACTTAGCGATAAAGCCTGGTCGTCTGGGGCGCGCCAGCAAAGGCTTACTTCATTCGCCAAAGACTCAGTCAATTTATCGGAGTTTTGAAGCTAAGCTTTGCCCAGCTCGTCATAACTGCGGCTTGGACGGGCAGCCAGCCCCGAGAATAGGAGCGAGGGTAGGTAGACGGCGAAAGACTGGACGAAATCTGTGTCTACTTCACGTCAAAACAGGAACAATCGGAAAAGCCAAAGTTGGCCGTGAATGATTGCACCGGCACCGGCTCATCCACCGTTAGGAATCCCAACCTCGGGAACTTCAGGCGCTTCTAGAAGCCCCTTCGTCTCTAGGGCGCCACCAGCAAAATTAGCCGTTGTCTTTGAATTTGATTTTTTGAATCAATTTTTTCACCGAGCCACTAGCCTGGACACGTCCCGAAACGTGCTCGATCGCTTTGACTGTGTAGGAATATTTAAGTTCGGGAGAGATGTCAAACTCAACTTCGGTCTCCTTCGCTTTCTCAGGATCCCCCTCTGCAGCAAGTTTTCCCTCCACATACTTGGTCAGTTGTTCGTACATGTCCTGACCAGAGAAAGTCGCGCCGTCTTCGATGGAGATGCTGTTAATATTGCCGTTGGTTCCTGCAGTAAGCGTCACGTAGATTAATTCCGGTAGATCTTCGTCCATCGACTGACTCGCATTGGTACTGGCCAACGGCATGCGGATGTTAAAGTCGCCTTCCTGAGCGACAACTTTAAAAGTCATGATGAAGAAAACCAGCAACTGAAAGACGATGTCGATCATCGCAGTCATGTTGAGTTTAATTTCTTCAGCTGGTGGGCTGTCGTTAAGACGCATGGGATTGCCTAATAAAGTTTCTCATTGACTCTCAAGCTAAAGCTCTGCAATTCGGATTCCTGGCACTTGGAAATCAATTGTTGAACTTTTCCGGTAGGCGTGTCCTGGTGCGAGCGGATGATGACTGCGATATCGCCTGGATCGTTTACACCCTCTCGATTGGCGCTATTGATCTCCTGTCGAAAGACCGGCCCCAGCGAATCGATAGAATCAGTCGTTTGCCCCTGAAATTTTACTGCTCCCGTTGGCTCGAGATTAAGAATGATCTGATAGTCAGGTCGCACGTCCGGCGGGACGGCGAGTTGGCTACTGGGAAGCAGAATTTCTTCGGCTCGATCAACCTCTGAGAAGTTAATCAACAACATGAAGAACGCGATCAATTGAAACGTCATGTCAATCATCGGCGTGAGATCACCTTCAAGGATCTCAGAACTTCTTTTTTTAGCAAACTTCATGAAACGATACTCTGAAACTCAGACACTCAAACTCAGAAACGTGGACGAGATCGCCAGAGGCGAAATCTTGATGCCGAAAATTACTCTTTTTTCTTGCCAACTTTTTCGAACCGGCTCATCAAATTTTCTCCGACGATACCGACTTCGAGAACCAGCTTTTGCACACGGTTTTTCAGAATGTTGTAGGCCAGAATCGCTGGAATCGCGATCGCCAATCCGATCAACGTTGTCAACAAGGCGGTTGAGATACCTTCGGCAAGCTTGTTGGGATCCGGCGTACCACCGCCATTGGCGATCGTATAGAACGAGTTGATCATTCCGTGAACCGTTCCAAACAAACCAATCATCGGAGCGATCGTGCCGATCAACGCCAGATAGCTCAAGCGATGATCAAGTTTCATGTTTTCCTCTGCACCAACTTCTTCCATCGCCGCGACGGCATGAGGGTAGCTGCTGGAGAGTTTGGCGAGCCCGGCGGAGAGAACGTTGCCAAGGAATGATTCATCTGTTTTGGATAGCTCGTAGGCTTCTTGATATTGCTTTTCGTCCAGGTGAGCCTCAAAGCCATCCACTAGATGCTGAGGACAAACAGATTCCCGTCGAGCCGAGAGCACGTTCATGATGAACAAGGCAACCAGGATAAACGAAAGCGTCAGGAACACGAGAATGTAAAGCCATCCAAGTGATTTCACGAGCCAAGCCAATAATGACTCTTCTTCAGCAGCTGCTTTGGTCGCCGCGGGAGCGGGATCAGCAGCCGGCTCATCCTGAGCAACTACGGTCGCGCCCGAATCAAACACGGGGCTTGGTAATGCAATCGCTGAAAAGGTAATGACTAAAATCAGGCACTTGACTAACGTAAGGCGCCAAGACCTGATTTTATCAGAGTTGGAATCATGATTCGTCGCAAGAATTGACGAGTGAACAAACTGCATAACGACAGTCTCCAAGGCTTCGGTTAAAGTATGGGAAATAGGAAATTGGATAGTTTGAATTGAGATGGTGGGCTTGTTGGAAACATACCCCAGAGGCGGTCACGTCTATTTGTAGTTGTATCGGCAAAAATCGGTAACGTTGATCAAAAGACGGTGGTACCTGTACCTATAAGTATTACTAAAGCTTACTGGCCCAAAACGAGTTGCGATATCGCTGTTTGAGCAAATCGCGAGCTCGATTGGCCCGGTCGGTATCTTCCAACTTGGGCCAGATCAAGGCCAGATGATAAACTGCCTCTGCGTGAGCTTCTGTCTCAGAGGCAAATAGCAATTCGGTATGCAAATATGCCCGGGCAGCTTCTTTGAGACGACCGGCCTTTTGATGAACCGCTCCAAGCGCGTTATACAGGTGCGCGAAGAGCTTTTTATTATCTGAGTTTTCCTGTTTGATGATTGCTTCAAGCTGTTTTTGGGCAGCATCCGCATTGCCTTTGAGCCCGTTGATCTTTGCCAATTCACATTGGGCCAGAAGCTTGTAGGTTTGACTCATGTTATCGTTTGACTCAACGCCACCGATCGCTTTAAAAGACGATTCGGCTTCGTCTAGTTTGCCAAGCTGAATCTGCATCTGGCCAGCGTGGAAATGTCCTTTGAGCTTGTACTCAAGCCACTGGCTTGACTGTAGCTTTTTAAACTGAGCTTCGGCGACTTGTGGAAGCCCAGCAGCGAATGCAAGTCTTGCGAATTGATCCTTGGCAGGAACCAAGTGAAAGCTGTTAGGGTTTTTTGCGATAAATTCCTTGACCGTACTTGCGGCCGACTTGGGAGTGACGTTACCACCGCGCAAAGAAATTTGAGCCGTTGAATAGGCTCGGATAAAGTCGATCTCCTGTTCGACATTAGTTTCAACATTGACCTTAACCTTCTTCAACTCTTCGATTGCATCCGAATATCGCCCGGATTCCATTTGGCCCCTGGCCCGACCAACCTCAAGCGGTTCCTTGCCATAAGAAACTTTTTGAATCAGCGACGAAGGCACTTTGGTACCGTTGATTGTAACGCCGTCTACGGTAACCTCGGTGATCCTGCCGTTGACCTTGGACGCTCGGCCATTGTCGCGGAGTCTGTAAAGCGAATCTTGCGCTTGAGCCAGCGAAGCAGGTAAAGCAAAAATGGCGAAGATTAAACACGCAGTTGCGATGGTCGGGGCGGTGGACAGGAATTTAGTTGTCGTGAGTTTCATGGTTTGAGTTAAAGTCATTTTGTTAGTTGTTCTCGTTGTCAGAGCTGATGAACCAGCTCATCGCCAGCGCTGTTGGTTGTCCATTTAATATTCGGTTACTTGGAAGCGGCGTCGATACGGTTCTCCAGTTCCTGAAACTTTTTGGCCCAAATCGCTTTTCCAGCAAATGTCGGGTCGCGCTCACGCTCTTTGGTGATTTCTTTTTTGGCAGCGGCAATGGCTTTTGAGTTGCCTTCAATTATTCCGTATTCCATACGACATTCGGCAACATGGTAGAGCGCATTGAAGAATGTATCTCGAAGCGTTTCGTATCTGCGAGTCTTCAAGGCAATTTTCTCCCAGCCCCAGATCAGATTCTTTTTTCGCTTGGTTTTGGGGTCGGCGTAAGAGCCGTAAGAGCCGGTGCCTTTGGTTGCCTCCTGGTATTTTTTGGATCGACCAGACGCCTTGCCCCATTGCTGGAGTGTTTCACAAACATCGATTTGAATATTGAGCGCACTGGGCTTTAGTTTGAGAATCTCGGAGAGTTGAGCAACCGCGGGCTCAAAATTTCCAGCTCCACGTTGTGATAGCGCCCTTTGGTGTTTCAGCTTGGAGAGCATACCTTTCTCATCAGGCTCGCCCGCGAATCCGATTTTCTCGACTTTGTCGAGCGCATCGACGGCGCTTTGGAACAGCGGTTTGGCTTCATCGCTTAACGACGAAGAAGCCAGCGATTCAGCAACACTTCTGAGCGTCGAACCCGCCCATAGAATCGTACCAGGATCCTCGGAATCCTCGGAAATCGAATCGAGAAACGTTGATAACACCGAAGCGAATTCTTTTTTCTCACTATCAGAAGTCAGTGAATCAAAGTCGCTTACCAGTTCTTTGGCGATCCGCTGATAGATATTAGTCAGTTGAATTCGGTCTTGAGGGTCGTTACTGGCTTCCATCGCCTGTCGCATCGCCGCGATTATACCGCTGGCTTTCTTGACCCATTTTTGTTTGTCGTTGCTGGTCTTCATCGCCGTCAGGTAAGTCTTAACGGCGTTTTTATAGGTTTCGCGAGAATAAGCCATCTCCTGCTTGGGGTTCTTGGAAATCGCAGGGTGCTTCTGTTTGACCAGATCAAGCGGCGCGATCGCGGCCGACTCAAGTCGATTGACAGCTTTATCGATTTCGCCTGAAGCGACATACGCATCGACCAGCATCAACGCGCCCAACGCCGTTCCGTAGTCAAGCGTATCGATTGATGCGTTGTTGACTCCTTGTTCCATGTAGCCCTTGGCGTTGGTCAACCGCTCCTGGACGCTCGCAATGTCCTGACCGCCTTTTAACTGATTCTTGACGTCCAGCCACATTCGTTGACCCACGCTAATGCCAAGCGTGCCTCGATTTGCTGCATCCTTGGGGATTTGCAAAAAATATTTTTCGGCATTGGCAAAGTCTTTACTGTTGATGGACAAACGGGTCATCGTGCTGGCCGCGGTGCCGGCTTCGGAAGAACCGCTCCAGCGATCAATTACCGCGTTGCAAGCGTTGACCAATTGAGTCGACTCAAATTCTTTGTCGTCTGGCTTGGCCGCATCAAGCATGTTTGAATAACTTTGGATCATCAGCGACATCGCCTGCTGAGTTCCTGGGACTGTCGGGTATTTGGCCAGAAGGTACTCACCGATCAGTGCTGATTCAAAGTACTGCCTTGAAGCGTAGTAACAATAGCTTTGCAAGTAACGAACGTTGTTGATGTCGGCCCTGACGGTGTCTTTGTCAGCCAATTCCAACGCCAGATCCAGCATCGACAGGACTCCGTCGGCTTGCTCGCGAAGTTCGGCGCTGGCGGTACTTAGTTCGGCCTCCAACTCAGCTTTCTTGTTCGCATCCTTTTCACGTTTGATTTTCTTGCGAATGGCGTTGGCTTCTCCGGAAGCGATTTCCAGCTCACCCACGAGGTCTTTGGCTTTCTGGCGAGCGTCGTTGAAGTTGGTCGGAGCTTTTTCGGACGGATCCTTGATTGCAACGGTGGAAACGTTCCACTGCGACAGCAACTCCCTGGCTCGGTCCCGATAGATGCCGGGAACCTTGGCCACGTGTCGCATCGTGCGTGCCGCGGCGCGGTCCAAATCGCCAGCGGCCTGATTGGACTTTCCGCCACCTTTCTCTCGCAGCGCTTCGGCGTTGGCCCGTTTGGCGACTGCCAACTCCAGCTGGACACGCAACCATTGAGGAGTTTTGGCTTCGACACGATTGAGTACTTTGACTGCTGGCTCGAGACGGTGGATGACGTCCTTGTAAGGGTAAGGCTTGATCTTGCTCCAGGATTCCGCCGCCAGAAAATAAGCTTCTAATTTGAGCGGCTTGAGCGAGCTATTATTCCCCAAACTAAAAATGTCACTCAACAGTTCCAGACAAGCCTGTGACTTGCCAAGTTTTTGTTCGCATCGCGCCGCAAAGACGACTGACTGAAGTCCCGCATAAAATCGTCGATAGTCATCGGAAACATCCTGGTAGACTTTGGAAGCTTCTTGGAGGAACTTTTTTCTCTCAGGATTACCCTCGGGATAGGTATCAGCGAGTTGCTCTGTGACACTTGGCAGCCGGACACGGACCTGAACATAAGCGTTTTGAAGCTGCTTGAGCTTCTTTCCGGTGGAAGGGTCTTCCGGGTCGATCCGAATGGCATCGGGGCTCTTGGGGTCGACCAGTCGCTTGAGTTGAGATTTGGCTTTTGTGTAACTCTCAAGCGATTGTTTCAGCACGTTTCTGGACTTACCACGTAGCTCTTCTTTTTCGCTTTCGGTCGCGCGGTCGGAGCGAGTTTGCTTGATGTAGATGTTGGAGCGTTTAAATAACAGATTGCCCTGGTACCGAAGCGTACGGGCGCTGACCTCAAGCGATTGGTTTTGCGAAGCATACTGGGAAAGCAATTCCTGGGCTTTGTCCAGACGTTCTTCAATCAATGACAAGTCACGAAGCTTCGAAGTGCTTCCGATCAGGATCTCCGCTTTCTCAAACGGCAGTGAACTTCGAAACTCGTCAGATATCAAGTCGCTTTTTTCAAGATCACCCAAATAGTCGATCGCGACGTCGTAGTATCCATTGTCACGAAGGGCTTCCAGAAAAACCTGAGCTGGTTCCTCAGCATGTGTGATGCTCACGCAAGCGAGCGATGCCACCAAAGTGGCCATTAGCAAGGAAAGTCTCAACACGATCCGCCATCCTTATACTGACTATGAAATCCCGAATACTGACAATCTCGCTGGTTTTCTAGGACAATTGGAGACGCTATTTTTAACGAAAAAAAGCGGTTTCACAATCGTCAAACCAAAATAGACTTACTACTCCTGAGGTCTTTGGACCAACAAGTGTCTCATGGACATGAGTTTGGGGCTGACCCTTGGGCGAAACCTCAAGATGCAAGTTTGGAAGAGTTTGCGAATGGATTCGGGGCGGAAGGCTTACTACATTGTAGTATCATTTTGCGTTATTGTGCAGGGTTTTTCGCTGGAGTGCTGAATCGGAAATTGACTGCAACCCCAAAAGTTGGCGACTCTGGTAATTGGATTATTTCTAACCTTCGGACACTCTCAATGCTCGGCAAACACAACTATCGTAGAGCCTCGCGGACACCGCGTTGGGGGGGCAGCAAGGTCGTGGCTCCGCAACTTTTTGTGCTTGTAGCGATGCTGTTGTTGGTCATCTTTGCAATGAATGAGGCTGGCAAGCCGGAAAATTGGGAATGGATGGGCTTTGAAGAGCAGGCGTCCACATCTGCGACTGACGATTCCGACTCGAGCCAGGCTGCTGATGAGGCTTCAAAGTTGGCTTCTGAGGTGACCGAAAAACCAAGGTTCAAATCGTCGCCCAAACAGTCCCCGGCCAGGACACTCGGTCATTCCGGCGAAGATGCTTCAAAAAGCGACTCCATCGAACTCGCTCCGGATCTCGGATCGATCAGAGCTTCAATTGGAAACAGCGAGTCGAATCAGACCGCACCCGGGTCTGCCAGTGCGAGTGAGTTTTGGCGATCAATTCTTGGCAAAATGAAACCGGAACAACAAGCAAATTTTTTAAAAATGGTGCGGGCGATGCGCCACGGTAAAACACTCGATCCTGGGATAGTCGAATCATGTGTGTCGTTGGTAACAGTCGTCGCCAGGAATCGTGAACGATATCACCAGCAACTCTTTGATCAGCTTACTTTGGCGATCGAAGGTAGCGACGAAAAGAAGAAGCTCGCGTCCGACTTGTTCGAATCGCAAAAAGTTTGGGAAGAAAAAATCTTGCCTGCATTCAAAGCGACGGTCAAAGGGGAGGACTTCACTCTGGCTCAGTTGCAGGCCGTTAACCGTTTGCAAGCGATGCTTGATCCAATTCTGTTCGATCAAGTACAGGACAAAACGGCGATTGGCTGGGCTGGTGACGCCGAAGCGTGGAAGCGAATCTGGGAAGTTGTATTGGGCCCCGCAGGTAACCTGATTCCAGATGAACCGCCGCCCAGTTTCAAGCCCGTCACGCGCATTGAGTTGATGAGTCAACCTAAATTTTATCGCGGCAAACCCGTAAGCGTCCAAGGTTGGGTCCGGGCGGCGCGAATTGATCGGCTTGGCGAAGATTCCGAGCTGGGAATCCCTCACCGGTACATCCTCTGGGTGCGACCCAAGGAAACCAAACAAGGTCCGTACTGTATCTACGCCCATGAACTGCCCAGTGGGTTCCCGGAGCTTTCGGATCAGTTTCAAGATCTCAACGAGAATGTAGAAATCGAAGGGTACTTTTTCAAAATCCGAACCTATGTCGCGGCGGATTCTTCGGCTGCTAACAGCCCATTGATTGTGGCGTCAAAGCTCACTCGAATCGCGCCCGTGGAGCACACCTCGGTAAATAGCTGGGTGCCTTCGCGCGGGCTGTTTGTTGCTTTGCTGTTGGTGATGCCGATCCTGGCGACCGCGATCGCTTGGTGGGCGTTTCGCTCAACTAAAACCAAACCCTATCAACCCGGAGCCAAGACGGCCGGCAAGATCGATCAGTCGCTTCGAGATTTGACTTCCGACCCCAACGTCCAAACCGATCGTGAAAAAGTTCAGGCGCTTTATGACTATGATCTCGAGGGTCACGACTCGGAATGAGTTGGCAGGTAAGATGATCAAAACGAATTGCAATCCGGCTCGTGGCCGGGGTGGCGTCAGGAATCAATCGTCGCCTGATCCCCCAAAGACGAATTACATTTTTGCTTGAGCTGGTCGACATGTCACTTAACACCAATCATTTGCCGACTGCAAGCGCCTCAGGACATTTTCCGGGAGCAAATCGAGTTAGTCGCGTTTTGAAGATGCTCGCCATTGGCGTCGGAATCGTGTTGGGCTTGCTCAGCGTGCCAGTCCCAGTTGCCTTTGGTCAGGTTCACAACAATAAACCGCTGGAACTTTCCGGGCTATCGATCAGCCAAGCCTACGATGTCGAAGACGACCAGCCTCTGGATCTCGACGACCCAATGATTCTCCCGTTGGTCTATCGGATCCAAAAGACATCTACCAAGAGTCGAAGCGTCTACAGCGAGTATTCCAAAGACTTAACCTGGGAGCAGATTTATTCAAAGACCCAAGACTATCGGTTGTGGGTTTTTGAACGAGAAGCTCGACTCAAGAAGATTACCAAACATCGCTTCGCCAGCGCTGAGAAAGATGATCTTGTCAAAGGCGTATTCGTTTGTCATTGCGAGAACGAACATCAGCAGCCGCTGGTTGTTCTGTCGCGCACCGTCCCGCGTGCATTGCCCATCGACACGGACCTCGACGAACCGATCGCTTTGGATGGATTTCTGTTCGCTCGCCGAGAGGTTGGCTCCCAGGCTGATGTTGTGCCTGACGAATCAGTTGACGATCCACAAGTCTCCGATGTCGCTAACAAGCAAGGCGATGGTGCAGGGGCTTCATCAGCATTGGTTTTTATCGTGGAACGAATTGGATGGTATCCCGATCAAGTTATCCAATCGCGTAGCAATAAGTCTCACGTCACGCTGGCTCAGGCGGGTGTCGATATTGGACTATTGGATTTTGTCCGCGAAAACAACGCACGCGAATTTGGCAGCGCAGACTCAGAAGCGTTCTACCAGATGATTGGAAGCGTCAATCGCCTGGGGCCTGATACTGAACTTGGGGATCGGCTTGGGTTTGTTGATATCCTGCGAGATGGGAATTCCAACTTTGGAAATGCTGTTCGGATCAAAGGGGTCGTCCGCACTTGTTCTGAAATTAGCATTACCGATCCGGAAGTTGCCAGCCGGATTGGCGTTTCAAAATATTACCAATTGATCATGTTTCCCAGCCTCGATGGTGGGAAGATCGTCGTCAAAAATAAATCTGGCAAAGAAATCGAGTACAAACGATTTCCGATTACCGTTTGTTGTCTTGAGTTGCCGACCGGTTTTTCCATGGAATCGATTGAGCGTCAGTCGGTTTTAATCGATGGTTTTTTCTTCCGATTCTGGAAATACCAATCCGATAAAACCGACGCCGCGGGAGCTTCGGGCCAAGTCAGTCCGCTGATTATCGTCAATACGCCCGTTCATGTCGATTCTGAGGCAGACTGGCTGGATCTGGTTCTGCTTTGCTTCGTCACCGTTCTGATAATCGGATTTGCGATTTTGGCTTGGTGGTACCGATTTATTGACCGTCGCCGAAAAAGCCCCGGCCAAAAAATTATCGAGTCGCTTCCCGATCAACTCGACGTAACAGGCATCGAGCAATAGCCTGACTTGCTTGATCACCACTTGAACTTCAGCGATTTCTGCGAGATATTCAGTTAAATGCGGCACTTAGAGCGAAGGGCAGGGTGGATAAGGTCGCGCTAACCAACAGCTAATTTTGCTTGCTTACATTTTGAGGAAATTATGAAAAGTCCGGTTCGAGTTACAGTTACAGGTGCAGCAGGTCAAATCAGCTACGGTTTATTGTTTCGCATCGCAGCGGGCAATATGCTTGGCCCAGACCAGCCGGTCATTCTGCAGCTTTTGGAAATCACTCCTGCGATGAACGCACTTCAGGGCGTCGTCATGGAACTCGAAGATTGTGCCTTTCCGTTGCTTGACAGCGTTGTCGCAACCGATGATCCCAACGTTGGCTTCGGTGACTCAGACTATGCACTGTTAGTTGGTGCCATGCCACGTAAAAAAGGCATGCTAAGAAAAGACTTGCTGACCGCAAATTCGAAAATCTTTTCCGGCCAAGGCAAAGCGATCAATGAGAGTGCCAAGTCTGACATCCGAGTGTTGGTGGTCGGTAATCCGGCCAACACCAATGCTTTGATCACGATGGCGAATGCTCCCAACGTAAAACATGGCAATATCACCGCAATGACTCGGCTTGATCACAATCGCGCAATCAGCCAGTTGGCGGCCAAGACGCAGACTCCTTCCAATGAAATCAAAAAGATGACGATTTGGGGCAACCATTCGGCTACCCAGTATCCCGATATCAGCAATACGACCGTTGCTGGTAAAGCGGCGCCTGAATTGGTCGACCAATCATGGTATAGCGACACGTTTATTCCTTGCGTTCAGAAACGGGGCGCGGCAATCATCGAAGCCCGTGGTGCTTCCAGCGCCGCTTCTGCAGCCAATGCCGCGATTGATCACATGAGAACCTGGGCAATGGGCACCCAGGATGGTGACTGGGTCAGCATGGCCATTCCATCCGACGGTAGCTATGGCATCCCAGAGGGTTTGATCTATTCGTTCCCTGTAACATGCAAAAATGGCGAGTACGAAATCGTACAAGGGTTGGAAGTTAGCGACTTCAGCCGTGAACGAATGGACGCCACCGCGACCGAACTCAAAGAAGAGCGAGACGAAGTCAGCGATCTGCTTTGATAGCCATTTCTACCTGTCTTCCGCCGAAGAAGAGGTAACCAAGCCACGAATTACACAAATGAACACGAATATCAGCATGATAGAATTCGTGTTTATTCGTGTGATTCGTTCGTGGCAGATTTCTTAAGTTCTAATCCCAAGGGTCTTTAGACACAGATCTTCACAGATTGAAACGGTTGTTGAGCACCCAAGCGGTGGCTTTTTTGATGTCGGCGGTTCTATTGATGCCAACCAAGTTACGACTGCGCACCTAGCAGGTCGATGAACGGGTTGATGTCAAAGAAGTCCACATCGCCGTCACCATCGATATCTGCTTCAGCCTGGAAATCTTGGGCTTGCAGCACGGCGATAAATGGCGAAATATCAAAGAAATTCACGACTCCATCTCGGTTTACATCACCTAACAAGAACTCTGATTCTAATTCGCCAGGTGTCGGGGCGACCGCAATCCAGTTGGTGGCAATGTTTCCGCTGACACTAAAGTCGTCGCGCTGAAGCGATTGTCCCGATCCATCCGCGGCGTCCGGGAACGGAGCGTCATCGGTATAGAAGACTTCATCGATGGCAACATATGCAACCTCTCCAAGTGGGTTAGGTGCGTCCTGTTGTTGCAGCGAAATTCTTCCAGAGCTGTTGGATAGCGACTCCGACAAACCGCCAACGATGGTAACGTCGCCGCTGAGGCCATAGTTAGCTTCAAAAGCAGCCAGCCTATTTGCATTGAGCGGGTTCGCAGGGTCAAAGGTCACCACCACGATTGCCTGACCTGCCGCCAACGTTGTTCCCGCCACAAAATTAAAGTCCGCTTCACCGCGAATACGAAAGTTGGTCAAATCGAATGACTCGGAAGTCGGATTCGCGATCTCGATAAACTCCAGATCGTTGTCGGTCAACGTCGGATCAATCGCCAGCGCAGCTGCACTTGGGTCCCCAGGATGGTAGTTGATCTCGCTAATCACCAACGGGCCGACTTGCGCTTCGCCGTTGGCACTGCCAAAGGAAGTTGACGCAAGTCGTGTCAGACGTCCGCTGCCATCTGGAAGCCTGCCGAGTGATTCACCGGAGAAAGTAGCACCAAATTCAACCGAGTCCTCCAGCGACACTATGCCTCCCGAGACACGGCTCAGGAAGACCGCTTCGCCCAGTGAACTAAGCGCAAAGTTTCCGCCAGTCAAAGGAGCC
>CAYSQZ010000133.1:0-12585 GCA_964433035.1 uncultured Pirellulaceae bacterium
GCGAACCGAACGAGTTTGAATTCGTATCGAGGAGTAGGACTTGAGGAAGGTCTCAAGATCCTTGAAGAAGTTCGTGACACGTTCGAGCTTTCCGTGACGACCGATATACACCTTCCCGCGCAGGCGGCAGCCGTTGGCGAGGTTTGCCAACTGATCCAGATACCGGCTTTTCTAGCTCGCCAAACTGACTTGTTGATAGCAGCCGCTCAAACTGGAGTGGCGGTGAATGTAAAAAAGGGGCAGTTCATGGCGCCGTGGGATATGCAACATGTCGTCGGAAAATTGGAATCGTCAGACTGTCAAAATATAATGGTTACTGAACGAGGCTCTTTCTTTGGATATGGACGGCTTGTGAACGACATGAGCTCGATTCCCGAGATGGCCAAAATTGGAGTACCTGTTGTGTTCGATGCCACGCATAGTGTGCAACAGCCAAGTGCAGCCGGTGGTAAAACCGGCGGCAATCGGGAAATGGTCGAGCCGCTTGCTCGGGCAGCTGTGGCGATGGGTTGTGATGCCGTTTTTATTGAAACGCATCCCGAGCCGGATCGTTCTCCAAGTGACGGACCGAACATGTTGCCGCTCGAAAGAATGGATCCTCTGCTGGTCAAGCTAAAACAGATTCATGAACTGGTTCGGCTAACTTAACGGTCGGTCTGTTTTGACTTAAACTGAAGACTTTAACGAATTCTAAACTGAGCTTGGCTCGCTAAAAGATTAACAGATACCAGGACTGCTCAAGATGCGTCTAGAAAATAACATCAATTTAAAATTCGACTTCAAAACCAGAATGAGTTTGGTGCAGCGATTGTCTTGCGTCATGCTGATCGCATTTGGATTGGGGTTGGTTGGTTGTACTCCTCCGGCTGACCCAATGTTGGAGATGTTGGAAACGGATTTAAAGAAGACTAAAGTTGATGATCTTTCACGGACCATGGATTTTATTTTTAGTGAGGTTCAGTTCGAGCAAAAAGAATTCAAAGACAAACTATCTACGGGACTGAATCGTTGGATTTCCTACTCTGATGAAAAGCTCTCTCGAGTCAATTGGACAGCGGACGAGCTTTCCCAGCCACTGCTGGACAGTCACAAGTCGCTGGCGATGCTGCAGCAAAATGAAGAGTACAGTTTTTTGGGTACCGATGCTCACTACCTGCAGGAGTCGGCTTGGGTTGGTCAGATCGTCGATCGCGTTGTCAGCTCGGATTTGCTCAGTGGTTTTGAGTTGTATCGCTTGGCCGCTGATGGCTATAAACCCAGTGAAGACACCGAAGATCCGCTGCTGGAAGTGGTTGGTCAGTTGCATCGGGAACTTGAGTCGGAAAATGCCCAGAAGTTGGCCAACAGCTTCAAGCTGTTCGATTGGATTGTTAGAAACATTCAGCTTGTTGAAAACTCGTCCAGCGATTTGGATGAGGACGCCATTAGTGCAACGGCTTTGAATAGGTCCGAGGGATCGCTTGCTCAACGTGGAGTTTCGGGGTTGGGCTACAAGCGGTATCCGTGGCAGACACTGCTTTATGGGCGAGCGGATTACGTTGAGCGTGCCAAGCTGTTCATGCTCGGGCTGAGGCAGTTGGATATCGATTCGGTGATGTTGATGCCAACCTCAGATGATAGTAAGCCCTGGGCCGTCGGCGTTGCGATTGGTGGACAATACTATTTATTTGATACTCGCCTCGGTTTGCCTTTTCCAGGCGAAAAGATTGGGACCGTTGCGACGTTGTCTCAGGTTCGCAAAGATCCAAGTTTGCTTTCGCGCCTGGATTTGACGACCGAGGAATCGCTCGATGATGACACGCAGTATTGGGTTAAGCCGGATGATGTGAAAGAGCTCGTTGGGTTTGTTTACGTGACTCCGGAATCGATTTCCAAGCGAATGCTCGCCTTAGAGCAGTCGCTGATTGGTGAAAAGCGTCTGACGTTAGCGTTTAATGGTGACCAAATCAAGCAACGGCTTCCCAGTGTTGAAGGTGTCGAAATTAAAGCTTGGGATGTTGCGATCAAGACGCATCTGTTTCGGCAAGCGGTTCGTGAGGCCTTAGGGCAACAATCGAGCTCGGAGTTGCGGGATCGGCTTCGTTGGCATTTTCAAGGCGAGAGTTATATCGATAACTTTGTCATTTATCGCACCTCGCGAGCAAGGTTTTTCAAAGGGAAGTTCCGAGCTCAAAAGCGGGCTCGATCTCTTAATGCGATCGAAAGTGCAAAGCGTTTGATGTACTCGGACAGCGATCTGGAAGCGGTTGGGACGGATGTAGATTTGCAGCGGTTGTTGGGAATCCGAAAAGATGAAAATCAAAGTGCTGATGAGTTTTTAGTTCAGGTTAAAAGCGTTCAGGGTCAAATGCGATTGATGCGACGTGACGCGGGTTTCTTTCTGACTCAGTGTTTGTTTGATAACGCCAGTGTTAACGCTGCCAAGAATTGGCTTAGCGTTCTCAAAGATCAGGACGATGTTGAGCGATGGAGAGACGGCGTTGGTTATTTGCTTGGCCGGGCGTTGGAAGGTTGCAAAGAGTACGACGAAGCGATTGTCGCATTAGGCGATTCTGATTCGGTTCAGGCGCACGGCAATATTATCCGCCAGAGGATGCTCAAAGAGTTGGTGGAGAAGTTGTAGCTGTCGCTGAGTGCAGATAAGCCGAGGGGAGAGCCGCAAAGTTTGTGCCCTTGAAATCTCGTCAACGTGTGATGCCCAGATTGGGGCATTCTGCAGCGGGCAATCTTTTCTGATTTCTAGCTCTCCGGTTCTGCGCGAGGCATTGAGAGATTTTGTGACAGGATCACAGGATTGACAGTATCAGGCCGAGTTTTTGCTGTCACAGGCTTTGGGTGTTGGAAGCCTATGCCGCAACCAGTGGTCTGTCAGATCTGAATTGACGGGTGCCATGTTTACGCTCGCGTAATCATGCTCACGCAAGCGTGAAGCATGGCACCCGTTTTGCTATTCATCGCTAATAATATGATTGGTCCTCCGACAACAATCACAAGGGCCAACGGCATCCAAAGCGGACCGAGAACATATTCCCAGTGCCAATCAATGACTCCGCCGAGCTTCAACCCTATGAACAGGATTGTAAGAACGCCAAAAAAACTAATTCCACTTGACGATGATTCTTCCGCCATCTCTCATGCCTCCTTCTTTGATTGCCTTCCGTGTCCGTTAACTAATTCATACCTGACAAGGCAGCAATAAATGGCAAAATATCTGCAAAGTCGAGTTGCTCATCACCATTAGCATCTGCCTGTGACTGGTATTGACTACTCATCAAACGATTCACGAATTCGCTGATATCAAAAAAGTCAACGACACCATCAAGATTTGCATCGCCCGGCAGTGCTACATCGTTTGGTTGGAGAATAAAATTGATTGGATCAAAAAATCCCAAAGTAAACGTATGTTCTCGGAATTGCAGATCGCCTAGCTGTTCCCGAGGGAAGTAATAGACGCCGTTCAATTCTGAAAGGTCGCCGTCAACATCAATTGATTCGTCGAAAAATATTTCATTGTGCATCGAGTCGGCTACGGGTAAAGAAAAAAGCCTCAAGTCACCTAGTTCTTCACCTCCTATTGTCGGGGCTGGTGAAAGAGTGAACCTACCTACACCAAAAGGCTCGAAAAACAAAAACTCCATCACCTCTTCGGAGCTTATTTGACCTATTGACTGACTGGGACCATCGCCGACCATTTCAACGATACACTTTCCGTGACTATCTTCACCAGTGTTACTGATTCGAATTGTTAGATCAGCCATTAGAGTAGTCGGGACAAACAAGACCAAAATAAATACAAAAATTTTCATCGTTTCATTCTCCAAAAAGTAAAAAATGGGGAGCCCAATCATGCTTCGATTGCTGCTAGTTGTTTTCTTTTAGCAGTTGTGAATCTTGAATCATTTCAGGATTGAAGGACCACTAGTTTCTGGAACGTTTCAAATGGCAGAGGCACCGGCTGTCGCTACGGTATGATCATTTTCGACCGAACTCCCGCTGACGCCGATGGCTCCGATGATCTCGCCGTCCGCATTCTTGATCGGGACACCCCCAGGGAAAGTGATTAGTCCACCGTTGGAATGCTCGATGTTGTACAGCGAGCCACCAGGTTGAGACAATCCACCAATGTCGCCGGTGTTCATGTCGAAAAATCGCGCGGTCTTGGCTTTTTTGATCGAAATATCCAGCGATCCCAACCACGCTCCGTCCATTCTGGCAAACACGACGAGGTTCGCCCCAGCATCGACCACGGCGATGTTCATTTTAGTTTCGATCTCTTTAGATTTTTCTTTGGCGACCGAGACTATTTTTTCGGCTTGAGCGAGTGTGATGTTCATGACTGATTATTTCGTTGAGAGTTGATTTGGTTTTGTTAAGAGTTGGTTTCGACTAAACGGTTCTGGATGCCTGCCAGGAAAAACTCAATTATGAATTCGAAACTACTTCCAGAGAAATGCTGAGTCGGTCAAGCGCTCGTAAGCGTCAATGTACTTCTCGCGGGTCTTGTTGACGACTTCTTCGGGCAACGCTGGTGGCTCGCTGTTCTTGTCCCAGTCAGTTGAGTCAAGATATTCTCGGACAAACTGCTTGTCGAATGAGACCTGGTTGCGTCCAGCTTCATATTGATCGGCTGGCCAAAATCGAGAACTGTCGGGAGTCAAGGCTTCGTCAATCAAAATCAACTCGCCTTGGTGCCAGCCCCATTCCAGTTTAGTGTCCGCCAGAATGATGCCTTTGCTCGCTGCGTAGTCACGCCCTTTTTCGTAAACTTGCATGCTCTTATCTTTGAGTTGGGTGGCAGTTTCTTCACCGATCTCATCGATAACACGGGCAAATGATATATTCTCGTCGTGCCCGGACTCCGCTTTAGTTGCAGGAGTGAAAAGAGCCGTTGGAAGTTTGCAGCAGTTTTTCAGGTCAGCTTCAAGTTCGATTCCACACACTGAGCCAGTGGATTGATAGTCACGCCAGCCTGAACCGACCAGGTATCCTCGAATAACACACTCGATTGGAACGACTTCGCATTTCTTGACGATCATCGTCCGACCTTCCAAGTCGGCTGGATCAAGACCATCAGGAATTTCAACGTTGCTCAAATCGGTTGAAACCAAATGGTGAGCAATTCCAAAGTAATCGAACCAGAACTTGCTAATTTGCGTCAGCACGCGCCCTTTGTCAGGAATCGTCGTTGGCAAAATGTAGTCGAAGGCGCTAATTCGATCGCTCGCAACCATCAAAAAGTATTCACCAACGTCGTAAACGTCTCGGACTTTTCCTTGTCGAACCAAAGTAGACACGCGAAGCTATCCTAAATTAAATTCCAATTTGAACTGACCTGTTCAGCATTTCACCAGAATATACGTGAGCGCTGGCAGGACTGAAAGTACCTAAATTTGAAATCAAATCGGCGCAAAATTGCTTCGCTCCTATTTCCTCTTTGAGGCAATTTGGGACAATTGAGTCTGGCCACATTTGGATCGGAAAGAATTGGTTCTCAACGACGTTCTAAATCACGAGACACATTAATGGGTGAATTCAGGTTTCGAGTACCACTGGATTGGAATCTCGACCCGTATCACGCAAACACGATCCACATCGTTGGAATCGATGGAATTCCGTGGCCTTGTCGAATTGCTACCGGAGAAGCCCCAATTGATCCAGCGACCGGTGAACCAACCGGAAAGCTGTTGATCGTCTCTCGCAACCGGGAAGAGTCTGGAAAGCTGTTTTCGATCTATCCGTTTTCCAAGCGAGGCGAGATGCTGATTTGCAGCGGCACGTTGCCTTGTCGCGAAGAACCATACGAACTGTTGACCGAGCTTGCGCGGGGCACATTGAATAGGATCAGAAATCAAATTTCTATCTGGCGTGAGGGTGGGTTGAAAATTCCTGAGTCCGTCGATTCTACCGTCCAAACGGCGACCGGGCTGCTGAGCACATCGATCCTTAATGAGCAGACTGAGGTCAAAGATAAATCTGCGGCTGAGGCGATTGAGCTGGCGATGGACGCAATTTTTGATTTGGCTACCGCGTTTGGTGAGCAGGTTTGCAAATTTCGACGAGAGAACGATGAGATGAGTACGTTCTGGTTTGGAAATCAAATCGGCTTCAAATCCCAATACGATCCAAGCATCAGCGAGTCATGTTTTGATTTGGCGCGCGTCAATCTGGGCCCTGACGCGGAGACATCGCTTAGCGGGGCCGGTGGACGAGACGCCTCGGCGATTGAAAAGAGAATCATCGTTGGGCCATGGCTCGATGCCGGCGTGGGCGGGATGAGTGAGCGACTTATCACGCTCGACGATTTTCTGGCTCGCAAAGACCAGTTGCTGATCGAATGCCGGCAACAGCTTGAAGACCTCCCCAAGAGTACTTCGCTGATTCATATCGTATCCGGGCTCAACGGGATTGGGCATCGAAATCTTTCCTATCCACAGCAGCTTGATATCACAGCGGCTTTAGTCCGCCTGGTCGAGGATTCATTCGACGAAGTGCCCACGATGGTGAGTTTCGACTTTCCGTGGGCGGAACGACTGGTGGGGGCCGTCGGGGGAGTTCATCCGCTTCAGGTTGCTGATTCAATGTTGCGGCAGGGATTGTCGGTCGGGTTTCTCGGTTTGGATATCAATCTCGATTATTGGCCCAACGGTAGCATGCTGCGAGACCCGCTTCAATGGATCGATTTGATTGACATCTGGTCACAATTGGGTTTGCCGCTGATCTTGAATTTGAAGATACCAACTGGTTTGCCTGATGTCTCTGATGTGAAAGCGGATCGAGAGATCAATCGCACTTTGAGTAATTTGACCGACTCGAGTCGGATCGAGTTTCTGGAGACTGTTTTGTCAGTCATGATCGCACGCCCGTCAGTCCATGGAGTCATTTGGTCACAATGGCAGGACGGCGATGATCGACGCTACCTGGGTGGTGGTTTGATCGACGAGAATGGAAACGAAAAGCCGATTTTCGACTTGATCCGGCGGTTGCGACAGCAGGCAACCGGCGAAGATTCCAAAGCGAAATAAATCGCGAATTATTCTTTTCGTCCAACGCAGACCACGCAAATATCGTCGATGGCCGGAAAACCATCAGCGTGTCGTACGACCGACTTGCGGATTTGCTCACCGATCGTTTGTGGCGTTTTGGCTTGGCTGGTTTTAATTTCCTCGATCATTTGTTTGGTAGTCAGTTGGTTACCGTCTGAGTTCATCGCTTCGTTGATTCCGTCAGTGTAAAAGATTACCACGTCGCCCGGTTCAATTTTGACTTCCACGCATTCGTAGGCATAATCCTCCAGGATGCCCAAAGGCAATCCGGATTCTTCGAAGGCGAGTTCTTTCATTTCGCCCGATGCGGCAGATCGAAAAATGGGTGGCATGTGACCCGCGTTAACGATGCTGAGCGTATTGGAGTTTAGGTCCAGCAATCCCAATGACAGGGTCACAAAGCGGTCGATGTTGAGCCCGGATAAACTGTTGTTCATTTTGGAGACAGCTTCGATTGGGCAACTCGTTGTCGCCAACGCAAATCGCGACTCAGCAGAGATTTTGGCCATGAGCAGGGCCGCTGCAATCCCGTGCCCGACAACATCGGCGACGATGACTCCAATTCGACCATCGTCAAGCACAACGTAGTCAAAGTAGTCTCCACCGACTTGCTGCATGGGGCGATAGTAGGAGAAGAACTCATACTGATCGCACGACGGCGGGCGTTGCGGAAGAAAACGTTGTTGAATCTCGTGGGCAAGCTGGAGATCGATTTTGATTTCTTCCGACTTTTTCAAATCTTCGAACAAGTCGCTTTTTTGAATTGCCAGTGACGCTTGCATTGCGACCGTGACGAGTGTCTCGAGGTCTTCGTCGTTAAATGCAACCGATTTTCTAAGCGTGTCGAGTTGAATGACGCCAATCGCTTCATCTTGACTGTTGATAAGCGGCGCACACATGATGGAACGAATTCGAAAATCAACGATGCTTTGGCTTAGATCAAATCGGTCGTCTGCCGCCGCGTCACTACTGATCAAGGGGCGACGGTTTTCCATGACTTGATTGACGACGGTTTTGCTAATTCGAATGTTCTCGTCATCATCGGAGCGACGAGTTTTAAAGCCAAGCGGAGCCAGGCGACCTTCGCTGTTCTTGAGAATGATGAAGCCGCGATCGGCCTCGGTAAACAACTCAAAAAGAAAGTCCAGAATCTTGTTTAAGACTTCGTCGCGCTCGATTGATTCGCTCAGTGCGTAAGTTACCTTTGTCAACGCTGCAAGTTTTTCGGCAGCGCCAACGTGATTGTGGCTGCGCGAATGGTGCGAAGGAGCCTCGAACTGCGACATCACTTGGGAAGGAGCCGCGACCGAATCGTCGAGAAGTACCGAAATCGGTAGATCAGGGACCGATTTATTCGTCTCAATCGTCACCCGAGGTTTGATCGTGGCATTGGGAGCATCGTTGACCCAAAACACGAATGTCACATCACAGATTCGAATTGTCGAACGGTCATAGAGCTTGGTCGGCCGATGGATCGGTTGGTCATTTAGCAGTGTGCCATTACGACTGTTGAGGTCACTCAGAAAGTAATGTCCGCCTTCAAAAGTGACTTGCGCATGACGGCGGCTGACCGACCCGTCTTCAATATGAACCTCGCATTCCGGGTGTCGACCGAGAATCACCGGATCAGTGCTCAGCTTGAATCGTTTGCTCACAACTGAATGGTCGGTCGATGTTAAAGTTGCCATGTGGATAGCGGTCAGGACAAAACGTGAAACGGCCAGAATGTATGTAAGTTAAATCTGTCTGTGCGTACTGACCATTGTAATTTTTGTTGGACAGCGTGGTCAACTTGCTGCAGCGTTTTTGAAGGAACTTCGGTCGTTTTTTTAGAAAGACGCGCAAAGGTGCCGATGTTCGTGATACTAGCGCATGAAAAAAGCCGTGAAAACTTCCACGGCTTCAGTCGTTGGTTTGGATTTCGATCAACTACGCAAGTTCATCGAACAAGCGACTCATCGCGATGTCCATCTTGTCGGCCGTGTCATACTGGCCTTCAGCAATCTGAGCACGAACGTCAGCGACAAGGTCGGCACGAATCTCTGTGCCAGCCGCCTGAGTGCTCATCAGCTGAGCTTCAGCCGAGATTTCAACCTGGTCCACTGGAACCGAGTTGGTGTTGGTAGTTGACTGCGTCTTGTTTTGCGTTTGCAAGTTGACGGCAGATGTTTGAATATTTGAAGTTGGTCTAATTTGCATTTTGGTTCTCCCCGTAGCGGGTAAAGTTACCTGGCAATGAAAAAACAAAGACAGGCTTTATATTTGATTTTTGCACAATTCCATTTGATTTCAATTGAACCGTTTCCCAAGATGCCATTCAGTTTGGGCTTTGCCATGGCAAGTCATTGGATTGATCTGTTTTGAAATCTCTCAAGGCTGCTTCCTTGTCGATGAATCGTGCCATCCGTAACTGGAGATCTGACAACGCAACATATTGAAAGTATGTTATTCATCGACGCGACGCGGTAGCAACTCTCGTTTGGTGTTTGGTAATAGTTTATTGACGCTGACGAAATGCCGTGCGCCTGTAACGTCTTTTATGTTTGAGTGATTCTCAATTTCTAGTTCGATGGAAGCGTTTCAACCTTGTCGATTAAAACCCCGAACAAGTTAGCTTGGTTTGCCAACCGATTCGATCGAAATCGGGACTGAAATTTTCAGGCCTTTTTTTCGAACATCCATTTGACTCGCCGGTACTACGTGCTCTTACCACAAGTGGTTCGGAATCCGATAAACTATTTTTTGAGTGATATCAATTTTCCGGGAGTATAGAGAGAAAGCAAGAATCGCAGCAAGGTCGTTTGGGAACGATACACGGCAAATAGTTGCATTTCCGGTTTCTCAAAGTGATGGCAGTGAGTCAATTTCTAGCGTTATTGAGTTGAATCTAGCAATGATAGCACTGGCTTGCGAAATTGGCCCGAACCATTGTCCCAAGAGTTAAGTACAGAGATTGATGAAACAACAGGCTGCCGGTTGAGTTAAAATCGATCCAGTCAAATACCGAAAAGAGTTCGGTAACGATCCCAAGCAGGGACGCTGATTTCCATATTATCAATCTCTGCGAGCGTCCAATGATTCGATCTCTATCTGTTCCCCAGCTTGACTTGGCCCGACATCGGTTTGATCTTCCACTTTTAGTTGATATGGAAGCTTTCTTTGATTTCAGTTTCTGGATCGCCGAGGAGCTACTGGAACTTGAAGCTGAATTTAAGGAAAAGCATGCGGGTCGGCTGGGGCACTCAGTTGCTCAAATTAAGCGGCCTCAATAGCTTCGTTGACCTATCATCATCACGCCCGCCGATCGATATTAACCGTTTCCGATTTTGATGAACTGGCTAACTTCCTCATTTGCAGCTTGCGGAGGCCCGTTTTGCCAACGGATATCACTCCACGGCTTGGAATCGCTACAAGTGCGCTGTCTTAAAATGATGTCGCCAGCGTTCGGGACAGCGCAAGTGTTGGCCACGCAAGCCAGACACGGCAACACCTGCAACAGGCACGCTGGTCTACTGCTTCTGCTTTTCAAATGACGACGTTGTCCCGAACCAGACGCTCGATTTATCTTCGAGCATTAGCTCGCAACTCAGCGAAGCCGACAGTTCTGTCAGAGAACTGAACCCTTTCAACATCAGCCTGAAGGATATCAACTCCGTTAGCACCCGTTAGCTGAAGGCTACCGTTTTCAAGGACTCGGATTGAAAAGTCATTCATTGCACCAGCGAAGACTGCAATGTCATTGCCGTTGCCGCCAGAGATCAAGTCGTTTCCATTGCCACCAATCAAAGTGTCATTGCCGTCGCCGCCTAGCAGAACGTCGTTGCCGTTGTTGCCGCGGAGTTCATCAGCACCTGCACCGCCTGTAACGCGATCATTGCCATCGTTGCCGGCCAAAAAGTCGTTTCCTTCGTTGCCGTTGACGGCGTCGTTACCAGCACCACCGAACACATGATCGTTTCCTTGGTTACCAGATACGGTGTCGTCGCCAGCTCCACCTCGTACTGTGTCGTTGCCAGTTCCGCCAAGGACAAGATCATTGCCGTCGTTACCGACAACAAAGTCGTCACCTGCTCCACCGTCTACCACGTCGTTGCCTTCGTTGCCACGAACGTCGTCATTACCTTCTTGACCGAGTACAAGGTCCTCTCCAGTTCCGCCAGTGACTTGGTCATTGCCGGTACCGCCTCGGACAACGTCATTGCCTTCTTGCCCAAAGACTTTATCGACATCGCTGCCACCATTGAGGTTGTCGTTGCCGAAACCACCGGTAATTGAATCGATGCCTAGGTTACCATCAATGCGGTCGTTGCCTCCTGATCCGCTAAGTCGATCATTGCCGCTGCCGCCGCTGATGGTGTCATTGCCGTGGTCGCCGTCAATATTATCGTTTCCGCCGGCACCCACAAGAAAATCGTTGCCAGCATTGCCGTTGATTAAGTCGTTGCCAATACTACCTTGGATAACGTCGTTGGATCCATTGCCAATCAAAGAATCGCCCGGTGAGCCAGGTTGAGAGGCAGCCAACATTCGGCCTGCCGAGCTGAGAGTATCAGGTGCAGAGGGCGGAAGAGGAGCTTCAGCAGATCGTTGGTTTGCTTCAACAACAGGTCCTGTATCAGCCCGCTCGGCCCGTGCTTCTGCCACAAGCTCTGAGACTTGGATGGTTCTATCAGTGAACTCAAGAGTCTCAACATTTTGCAACACAGTGTCAGTACCTGAAGATCCAGTCACTTGAAGTGCACCATCTACCAGTTCGAACGAGTATCCGTCGAAGCTGTTATTAAAGTACGCAGTGTCGTGCCCTCGTCCACCGTCGAGGATGTCGTCGCCAGCACCACCGACAAGTCGATCGTTGCCTTCGCCACCTTCAATCGTGTCGTTTCCATCGTTGCCGAAAAGAATGTCGTTTCCTTCATTGCCTACGAGAAAGTCAATTCCCGCAGCTCCACGAACTTGATCGTTACCGGCGCCGCCAGAGACGCGATCATTGCCTTCGTCGCCGACTACGTAGTTGTCGATAAGACCGTTAACGAAATTTTCAATTTCCGCTTGGTCAATGTCTTGATCGAAATTGCCGAATAGCCCTTCAACGCTACTGTCATTGGAGAGGCTTTCGAGCTGATCGATGTCTATTCCACCGTCACCCCCCAGGGCAGCACCGGCTTGGGTTGCAGAGTACATGATCCGCTGTTCAAGCAACTCGATGTTGAATTGCTGCTGCTTGGTTAAGTTTGACTTGTCTACGCCTTCTGCGCTGGACAAGAGTCTCAAAAGTGAGTCGCGTAAGTTCATTTTTGGCCTACTGGAGTTGAGTTGGGGCGGTGCACTTGATTTTGAGTCGAGCATTTTCGATCTATAGCAAAACCATTACAAAACAGTAGCTTTTCCTAAAACTCATAAGTTTCCAAATTCAGAAAACTCCCAGATCGGTTTGTATACCTGATGGCAAAAGGTCAGAATGAACCGAAAAGTCCAGTTATTCGGTCCAGAAAAAGGAATCATTGGCTTTTTGCATAAAAGCCAGTTATTGTCCTGACTCCTT
>CAYSQZ010000134.1:0-5330 GCA_964433035.1 uncultured Pirellulaceae bacterium
TCGACCCTCCCAGAGGGAGGGTGGCGACATATATGCGTACATAACCACTAAATTGCGCGAAGAGCCCCCGAAGGGAGGGTAACAATGGGTTGACTTAATTCTGATGAAACAGTGTGCTTGTCCCAAACAGAGTGCTTGTCCCATCCTGTCATGTCTGCACCTATTTCGTTTGCAGCTGGGCTGCCCCGGTAGTCGTAGGATGCTTTGCCAGCCACCGCTCAGCCAGGTAAGTCGAACACGGACACCACAACCCATCGCTTTTCACTAACGCCCCCATTTTTTTGGTTCCGCCTTGGCTGAAAGCGCTTTTCGATCAATCAACATTTCGACCGACGTCTTGCCAAGCAAATCAGTTAGACGACGGGTCAATTGATCATTGATATCAATCCGCTTGTTGGAATCCAATTCGACCCGCATTCCATTTTCGAGAATCACTTCGATCTTTAACTCGCGATTGCCTGGATAACCCCGAAGAATTTCGTAAGCATTCTTAAGCCCGTCTTCCCCATGCTTCTGCTGATCGATCATGATTTTGACTCCGTGCGTCAAATTTTGATCCAACTGGCTGATCGGAATGACTTTATCAACGATCATGTTGGCTTCATCGCCACCTCGGTAGTCCAACCGCCCTTGCAGGACGACGACTTCATCGGCGATGACTTTATCACCGAACTTGGCGTAATCCTGCGGCCACAAGATACATCGAATGGCACCGTCAACATCTTCCAAATCGAACATGGCGTACTTGGTTGGTGAATTCGGATCGCGCGGATTCTTGACATGCGATTGCTTAACCGCCGAAATCATCCCGCCCAGGCTCACCCGATCCCGGTCTTTGGTACCCTCGAGCCCCGATGTCTTGTGAGAACAGTATCGCGCCAACTGCTCCTCAAACTGCGCCAATGGGTGACTCGTTAGATAGTAGCCCAGCACCTCCTTCTCGGCACCCAGCAACATTCGCTCTTCCCATTCGTCCATCTCAGGCAACACAACAGCCAACTCCTGGCCATCGTCATCAACGTCATCATCACCCCCGAACAAACTCTTTTGTCCACTTTTCTTATCCGCAATCGCGGCGGCGCCGGACTGAAGCGCCCGCTCAACGACGGCCGAGAGCTGCGACCGCTTGGCACCAAAGCAGTCCATGGCACCTGCTTTGATCAGCGTCTCGATCGTTGCACGATTGCACTTTGAAGACTCAATCCGCTCACAAAAATCAAAGATATCCTTGAACGCTCCATTCTCGGCGCGCTCATCGACGATCGCTTGAGCCGCCGAACCGCCGCATCCCTTGATGGCCGACATCGCAAAATGGATTTTTCCCTCGGCAACGATGAACTCGACTCCCGAATGATTGACACAGGGTGCGACGACTTCCACCTCCATTCGATCGCAGTCTTCGAGATGCTCGACTAGCGAGTCTTTGCTTTTAAAGTTTCGCCCGGGAATATCGCCCGTAAGCAGCGCCGCCATAAACTCGACGGGGTAGTGGGCCTTCAAGTAAGCCGTCTGCCAAGCGATCGCAGCGTAAGCCGTTGAGTGACTTTTATTGAAACCATAACCAGCAAACTTCAGAATCATGTCCCACATGTCCTGAGCGTCTTTTTTGGAAAGCCCCTGCTCAACCGCCCCTTCCATGTAAGCTTCATGGTTACTGGCGATTATCTTTTCTTTCTTTTTACTAATCGCTTTGATGCAGGTATACGCAGCCGCCAAAGGAATCTGGCCCAACCGGTTAAGGATCTGCATCACCTGTTCCTGGTAAACCATCACACCGTGAGTTTCTTCGAGAATCTCCTTGAGTACGTCAAGCTTATATTCAGCCTGCTTGCGACCATGCTTGACATCGATGTACTGCTGAACCATCCCGCCCTCCAAAGGACCGGGACGATAGAGCGCGTTGGTGGCGATAATATCGCGGAAGTGGTCGGGCTTCATCTTCTGCAGCAAGTCCCGAATACCGCCACTCTCCAACTGGAAAACGCCACGAGTGTCGCCGCTTTGAAGTAACTTGAACGTCGCTTCATCATCCAGAGGAAAATCAAGCGTATTGACTGTCTCTCCCGTGGTTTGCTCAATCAGCTTGACCGCGTTACTGAGGATCGTCAGGGTTCGCAGACCCAAAAAATCCATCTTCAAAAGTCCCGCATCCTCAACGTCATTCATCGACCACTGAGTAATGACATCGTCTTTGCCCGGCACGCGACCCAGCGGAACATAGTCGGTCAAAGGCCCGTCGCTGATCACGACCGCCGCCGCATGGGTTCCGACATTTCTGGCGAGCCCTTCAAGCTTGAGCGCAAAGTCAATCATCTCCTGAACTTCGGGGTCACCCTCGTAAACTCCCCGGAGCTCATCAGTTGAGTCAAGCGCTTCCTGCAACGAAATTCCCAACTTATCAGGAATCATTGCGGTAATTTGATTTACTCTGGCCAGCGGAAGACCAAGCACCCGGCCCACGTCCTTGATCGCCGCGCGAGCCTTCATCGTCCCGAAGGTTCCGATCTGGGCAACGCTGTCTTCGCCATACTTTTCTTTAACGTAACGAATGATCTCGCCACGTCGCTCTTTGCAAAAGTCGATATCGATATCGGGCGCTTCAAGACGATTTTCATCCAGAAATCGCTCAAACAGCAAACTGTATTTGAGCGGGCAAACGTGAGAAAGATACAACGCAAAGCAGACGATCGCGCCAACACCGCTACCACGAGCCGTCGAAGGAATGTCCCGCTGACGGGCTTGTTCTACAAAATCCCAACAGATCAAAAAGTAGTTGGCAAACCCAAGTTTATTGATCACACCCAGTTCGCGATTAAGCCGGTCCATCACGGCTTGTGAAAGCTCGCCCCCGGGCTTCATTTCCTCGTTGCCCTCATAGCGATCCATTAGCCCTTTGAGACACAAGTCGCGCAATTCGTCTTCTGGCGAACGATCTTGAGGCAAATCAAAAACGGGAAAATAACGCTCGCCCAATTCCAATTCGATATCAACCGTATCGGCGATCTCCTGGCTTCTGGCAACCGCATCTTCGAGCCCCGAAAAGTTCCGATACATCTCCTCGGGCGGCCGCAAGTAAAATTGATTGCCTTCCATTTTCATGCGGCTGGAATCGGTCCGATACTTGCCCATGTTGATACACAACATCACGTCCTGAGATTCGGCGTCTTCCTTATCGACGTAGTGGCAATCGCTGGTGGCAACCAGTGGCAAGCCAACACTCTTGGCGACTTCGACAGCTCCCACAAGTTGCGGCTTTTGGATATCGACGTTGTTGTTCATGATCTCAAGAAAATAACGATCACCAAACAATTGATGAAACCATTTGGCAACATCCTTGGCTTCTTCGAGCTCATCTTCAGCCCCGTTTCCACCTCGCAGAATCGCACGACTAAATTCGCTCGAGACGCAGCCGCTGAGGCAGATGATCCCTTCGTGGTGCGCTTGGAGGAGTTCTTTGTCGATTCGCGGCTTGTAGAAAAAACCATCCAGGCTGGCGTGCGAAGCCATCTTCACCAGATTTTTAAAACCCGTCGCGTTCTGACAAAGCAACGTCAGGTGGTAGCTCGAATCCTTACCCCGGCCTGATTTCTCCTTGCGGCTACCGGGGGCGATATAGGCTTCATACCCGATGATTGGATTAATCTGTTTGGATTTACACTCTCGGTAAAACTCCAGCGCTCCATGCATATTTCCATGATCGGTCAGAGCCAAAGCGTCCATACCGTGGTCTTTGGTGCGTTGGACGAGCTTGGGGATAGAGCTTGCGCCGTCGAGAAGACTGTAGTGGCTATGGCAATGAAGATGGACGAAAGGACGGTCTGGCATCGGTTTTTTGCTTCCTGCGTTGATCTGAAACAAGCTTCGAGACGACGATTCTAAGCGACACTCGCTGGACTGCCTACAGTTTGATCGAGCGATCGATCAGTTCCGGGAAAAACAGTTATACCGGTTGGAACGAGGGAAGCCAAAGTCTGTAATTCGCCGGATTTTAGCCGCCACGCCGGATTCCCTGACCTATCTTTTCCCGGGGTGTTTGAACATTCGCTTGCACTCCAGTTTGATACACGACGAAGCTCAAACCATGTCCAGTCGAAACAAAAAAACAAAGTCCTCCAGAAGCCAGAGCCATGGCGCCAAAACGCCAAGCCATACTGCGCAAATTCTCGAGCATGTTGAAATGCTGGTCGCCTTGCATGAAGAGCAGAACCAAGCCGGCGAGTCGTTGAAAGCTTCGGACACCGACGAGTTGGTCGATGGCCTTTCTCGTAAGCTGGAAAATCAATTTGAAAAGCG
Organism: uncultured Pirellulaceae bacterium; assembly: GCA_964433035.1. GTDB lineage: Bacteria > Planctomycetota > Planctomycetia > Pirellulales > Pirellulaceae > Mariniblastus. Next base: position 4,294 of record CAYSQZ010000134.1, read on the forward strand.
GTTTGATTCACTCAAAGATCACATTGCGAACTCTGATTCAAATTGCGATGACAACGGTGATGCGAGCGTTGACAGCGCAACGTTGAGATCAATTCTCAAGCGGTTTAAAGCGATTCTCAAGCGGTTCGATTCGCTTGAGTCCAAACTCGGCGAGTTTGAGAAAAACATGACTGGAGATGCTGACGGCCCCCAGTTCTCAACGACCAAAACGGAAGAACGCTTCGAAGCCCTCGACGACAGACTCAAAAAGATCACTGCCGCAATCGAAGGGCAACAGAAACTAATCGAAAAACAAAATCTGAACTCCAGTTCTTTGGACATCGAAGCACTCCAAAGTCAATTCTCCAAAATGCTGGCTCAGATGAAACTTGAGCTGGCAACTGGTTCATCGACTCAGGATGACGCTGACGAATCTGAAACCGAACCCAATTGGAGCAGCCAAAAACAAGCCATGCTTTCCAAGTACGGAATTGACCCTGAGCACCGGCCTGACATGGACCTGCCAACGGCGCCGGATCCAGTTTTGGAAACGACCATGGCCGATGAAGAACTCAGTGCCGCAACCAAGTTGAGCCCGGAAAGCTCAGGCAGCGAAGAAGAAAGTGTTTCCACTGATCCAAAGGAAATCAAAAGGGTCAAGGATGAACTTAACTCGAAGCTTCGTGCCGCTGAAGTTGAGCTATCGATAGAGAGAGCTAAACTTAGTCAACTTGAGGCTGAATTGGAGTCCAAGCAACACGAACTTGACCGCCGCGATCGGGAGCTTACTCAAAAATACAGAAGTCAGCAAAACAATAGTGCCAGTCCTGGCGAGCCAGAAGACAGCCTTCTAGACCGGTTGAAAAAACACCTGACAGCCAAAGACCGAAAAAATCTGGATCGAATTTAGCGGTTGATCGCTTCGCTGTACAAGCTAAGACGGAATACTAGGAGCAGCTCAAGTCTGAGTTTTACGGTAGTGGACGAGGTTACGAGTCCCTGATCCGCCCGTTACTGGTAATAATAGTAACGCGATTGCTGATTTAAGCTGGCAGTTT
>CAYSQZ010000134.1:5430-7080 GCA_964433035.1 uncultured Pirellulaceae bacterium
GCTGGCAGTTTAAGACACAGCAGTCCTGCTAGCCCTCACGACTCTGCCACAAACCTGCCCGATGATCCCCCATCCTTCTCTGGGCTTGATCAGACCAACTGCTATTGTCGATGTCAGATTACATTTGGTATCAAATTTAGCTACAGAGTGTAGAAGTGCGCCCCGAGGATCGGGGTTTGTCTCCTGCACCAGAACAAACGGCATGGAAGCCGACGCTTAGTTGAAACCGCAGTCTTTGAAATTGATGTTTCGCAAGAACCATTGAGCCAGCTGCGATCAATACAACTCGGCATGGCCATGCCATTCCCGAACCGAATTGGAACAGCAACCTTTTAGGCGTTGCATGTTCACATTCAACTTGGAAAAAGTGCCATGCCCGAATCTGAAAACGAACACGAACACGACGAAGAAACTGGATCACGCTTTAACAAAGCGATTATCGGAAGGATTCTTGCGGTCGGCTTATTCGTCGCTCTAGGAACGTTCGCGGTCGTTCAATCGATCGGCGGTAATGGAAAGCACTCCCCTACGACTGGGACAGAGACGCTTGCCGCCGCGACGGAAGGAATCGGTGGCGCTGCTGACAAATTTAGTTCTGGAGTTGCAAACAAAGCCAGAGATCTGAAGAACGCGGCCGGCAAAACATTCAACAGAGCCTCCGCTGTATTGAAACCTAAAGGCACTGCCTTCGACCGCGACAAACTTTCGAAGTTCAAGCCGACCGTTGTCAAGCCAAACAGCTCTGCCTTCAAACCGACACCCCCATCCAATCCGGGGGGGTTCAAACCCAACAAGACTCCTGTCGTAGTCACTAAACCAAAAATAACTCCACCGCCAGCCAAAGCACCCGAGCGGTTCGCTCAAGCGCCTGGTGGGACTCCACTTATCGGAAACAAAAGTGGCTTCGCAGCGCGTGCTCAAACCAAACCGCCTGCCTCACCTTTTAGCCCCAAACCTGCGATCAATTCCTTCGGCGGCGCCAAGGAACAGTTCGGAGCAACAGCCAACAAACTGAAATCAAACCTTGGCTCGGCTGCAGATGATTTGCTTGCCAAGACAAGCGGTGCCGCCCAGTCAGCAGGCAACTCGCTTAAAAGTGGTTTTAACAACGCGACCAGCAGAGTTCAGTCTGCCATCAAACCCAAATCTGGATTCGCCCCAAAACCTGGATTCGCCCCACCGGCGGTGAAGTCTGACTTTGGTCAACCGCCCACCGACTCACCTTTTTCTCAAAAATCCAATTCCAATTCTGCTTCCAGCAGTCGTACCAAACCACCGGGTCGAACTTTCGCACCAACAACTCCAAAATCAAACCTGGTTCCGGTTTCTCGAAACTTTGCCGCCAAGGCGCCCACTCAAGGCTCCGGTTCAACCAATAGCCCTTTTGGCGCTGCAAAGAGTAGCGCTACCCCTTTCAACTCAAAAGCCGCTCCACCCAATCGATCATTTGGAGGTTCGAACTTTAACTCGACCCGCCAAACCAGCTCAACTTCACCGAGAAAACCAGCCAGCCAATTCAACAACCAACGACCAAACTCACCGCCCAAAACATCGCCGTTCTCTAACGCTTCAAGTTCAAACTCGCGAACCAATAGCCGGATCGGAGCCAACCTCCGTTCTGCTTCCGGGGCCAGTGGACTTAGTGGACTT
>CAYSQZ010000134.1:7180-10370 GCA_964433035.1 uncultured Pirellulaceae bacterium
CCGGATCGGAGCCAACCTCCGTTCTGCTTCCGGGGCCAGTGGACTTAGTGGACTTGGAACGCTTTCGAAGAATATTCCCGGCGAACGACAGCTCGAAGGTGTTCAGGCACCTGCATTGACTGTCGAAAAGCTCTCCCCACGAGAAATTCAAGTCAATCAAACCGCCGACTTCCAGTTGATCATCAAAAATGTAGGACGCGTTGCGGCAGAAGGCGTTCAGGTCTTCGACAAGACTCCCAGCGGAACTGAGTTTATTGGAGCTTCACCCGAACCATCGAGTGGTCGAGGCGGAGATCTGCGTTGGGATATCGGAACACTCCGACCGGGCCAGGAAAAACGAATCAAGATCCAGCTCAAGCCCATTCGCCACGGAGAAATTGGCAGTGTTGCTCACGTAACCTTTGCAACGATGGCTTCAATGCGAACACTGGTTACCAAACCCGTCCTTGAAATTGTTCACGAAGCCGAGAACGTGCACTTGATTGGTGACAATGTCGTGTTTGACATCACCGTCAAGAACAAAGGCGATGGACCGGCCAACAATGTGATGATCCAGGAAGACGTCCCGCAAGAACTTGAGTTTCAAGACGGCAGCCAAGCGATTGAATACGAAATTGGAACGCTACTACCGGGCCAGTCGAAGCGACTTCGCCTTGCTCTCAAGGCAGCAAAGATCGGCAAAACACGCAACGTCCTGTTCGCTTCAGCCGACGGAGGACTTGAATGCAAACACGAACTTCCCCTGGAAGTCGTCGCTCCCAATTTGGTCGCCAAATCAGACGGACCGACACGTCGATTTTTGCAACGCAACGTCGCCCATACGTTCTCGGTGGCCAACAACGGAACAGCCCGGGCCACCAATGTTGAGTTGATCGCCAGGCTACCAAGTGGACTGAGGTTCAAATCGGCCAACAACCAGGGACGCTACGACGCCAATGCTCATTCCGTTTACTGGAGTTTGGCCGAACTGGATCGGGACGCCAGAGCAACAGTTGAGCTAAAAACAACTCCTGTGGAAATCGGAACCCAACCGATCAAGTTCGAGACCTTCGCGGATCTGGAAGTTCAAGCCAGCGTCATTCAGCCGATGAATGTCGAGCATTTGGTCGATGTATTCATCGACATTGATGACGTTATCGATCCGATCGAAATCGGCAGCGACACCAGCTACAAGATTCGGGTGGTTAACCAGGGCACCAAAGCCGCAACCAACGTTCAGCTGGGCGTTACGTTTCCGCGTGGACTTCAACCCACCGGTGTCAACGGTTCAATCCGTCATCAGATCAACGGCCAACAGATCGCTTTTGAACCGATCAACAGCATGAGCCCAGGTGATGAAATCAGCTTTGTCGTTCAAGGCAAAGGCACAGTCGCCGGTGATCATCGAGTGGTAATCAATATGAAAACCGACGGGCGCCAGACTCCGGTTTCCAAAGAAGAAACGACCCGGGTTTACTCAGACCGATAATTGGACTGTTTATGGCTGGTCTGGTGGCTCACGGCTCCGAGAGTCGGCTACGTAGAACGACTCTCCGATTCGTTTCCAAGCAGTCTGCCTAAGTCATTCTAAGGTTGCCTCTTGGTAGTAGTTCCTAAAGGTAGTAGTTCCTAAATTGGCAGTAAGTTCCTAAAGTAAATGACATTGGGCGGTAGCCCGGATTCCCGCCCTTGTCCGTGGCTAGCGCCAAAACGGCTGGCATTGTGTCTGAGCGCAAAGCAGACAAATGCCGGGACACCGCCAATGGTTGCCAATCAAAGTGCCAATTCTTTGCTCAAAACAAGGCATCTTTCGCCCAACCTCAACGATTTTGCCCATTAAGCAAACCCCAAGCATCTGATATCATGTCCGATTCGAATTTTGCTTGATTCCCTCATTCGTGGAGAAGCCGTGAGACGTCCATTGATTGCCGGTAACTGGAAAATGAACCTGAATCGCGCAGACGCGGTCGCGCTTGCCAAAGGCTTGGTAGACGCCGACACCAGTAGCGATGTCGATATCCTGGTCTGCCCTTCCAATGTTTACCTCGATGCGGTGGCCAATGCCGTTTCTGGATCTGGAATTTCAGTCGGTGCTCAGGACGTTTACTTCGAAGCCAGCGGAGCATTTACCGGGGAGACCAGCACCTCGATGATCTCGGACATCGGTTGTACCTTTGTCATCCTCGGACACAGCGAGCGTCGCCATGTAATTGGCGAATGTGACAAGTTGATCAATAAAAAGGTCCTCGCGGCCCTCGAAGCGGGTTTAACCCCCGTACTGTGCGTCGGTGAGACACTTGAAGATCGAGAAGCAGGCAATACTCAGAAAGTCGTCGAGACTCAGTTCGACGGATCGTTGGCCGGTCTGACCGAAGAGCAAATTTGCCAAACGGTCATCGCTTATGAACCGGTTTGGGCGATCGGAACTGGTAAAACGGCTTCGCCTGAACAAGCCCAGGAAGTCCACGCTGATCTTCGCAAACTATTGGCCCAACGCTATAATTCCGAGACTTCTGATGTGGTTCGGATCCTCTACGGCGGCAGCGTGAAACCAGCCAACGCAGGCGAGCTGATGTCGCAATCTGACATCGACGGAGCACTCGTTGGAGGTGCGTCACTCAAAGCCGACAGTTTTGCCGCGATTATTAACGCCACTGTCGTTTCGGCGTCTTAATTTTTTCCAAATAAACGTTTTTAAGTTTTAAAACTCAAAACAAGTAGCGAACCAGAACTTTGATCTGGTCACTAACTTAGTACAACACTCGTATTCGAGAAATAAAATGGCTGTGGTTCAACTTATTGCACATCTCCAGGTTCCATTAATTGGAGCTGCGTTTGGCTTACTTTTGCTTCAGGTGTTACTGTTCCTTTCCTCGATGTTCCTGATGATGTTGGTCCTGGTCCAACGCGGCAAGGGCGGTGGTCTGACCGGAGCGCTGGGCGGAATGGGTGGCCAAAGCGCTTTTGGCTCTAAAGCTGGCGATGCGTTTACCAAAATTACTGTAATCACTGCGATGGTCTGGATCATGTTGTGCATGTTCACAATCGCTGCCTACAACCCACCGCCTCGACCGAAAACTGCAGCAGACAAAAGTGCAGCCTCGTCAATGGGTGCTTCGGTTGATCCAGCCGACTCTGCCACAAGTGGAGCAACAGGAAGCAGTGGCGGTGCAACAGGAAGCACTGGCGGAACAACAGGTAGCACTGGCGG
>CAYSQZ010000134.1:10470-12567 GCA_964433035.1 uncultured Pirellulaceae bacterium
AGCACTGGCGGAACAACAGGTAGCACTGGCGGTGCAGCGGGAGCTACAGGTGGAGCAGAAGCTGGCAACGCAGCCTCTTTGGAAGCTTCATCAGGTTCAGCAGCCGGATCCGGCACGACCAACAGCTCATCTACAGAAAGTTCATCAACCGGTTCATCCGCAGCTGGTTCGGCAACAACTGAAGGGTCCACAACAGAAGGAGCTTCAACGGCTCAGCCGGCTGGATCAGGAACTGCTGTACCCGCATTGGGAACTGCAACTCCTGTCGAAACTTTAACTCCCGCGGAAACTGCGACTCCTGTCTTAACCGAACCAGCGACAACCGGGGCAGAGACAATTGTACCCTCCACTCCAGCAGTTGAGTTGAACCTTGATGCTCCCGCCACAGGTGCCCCCGAAGTTATCGTCGATCCTCAGGTGCCCGCAACGTCAGCACCGGGCAACTAAGCCTTAGTTCTTTCTCATCGAGTGCTGTTGAGCACTCATAGGAGCTTTCCTTGTTACTCAGCATGACCGGTCATGGACAGGCCTCCGCCCAGAATGATCAGGTCCGGGTTGTCGCCGAAATCAAATCGGTCAACAACCGTTTTTTAAAGACCAACGTTCATAGCGATCTCGATACCGAACTTCAATCCAAGCTTGAAACGCTGGTCAAGCAGAAAATCAAACGTGGCAGCGTCAACCTGAGAGTCAAAACTCAGTTGCTCGGTTCTGCCGATCGGTGCAAGCTCAACGAATCGATCATTCGGTCTTACTGGCTCCAGCTTTCTGAGATCGCTGGTAGTAGCCAACCGATTAACGTGGAATCGTTGCTACATCTGCCGGGCGTGATTGATAACGGAATCGATGATTCGTTGAACGAAGTAGTTTGGCCAATTGCCCAACAGGCTGTTGAAGAAGCCCTCCAAAAGCTCAACCAAATGCGAACAGTGGAAGGCGAAGTGATGAAAAATGACATGCTCGCCAATGCCGACTTGATCGCACAGGGACTCAAATCAGTCCAACAACTGGCACCCAAGGTAATCGAGGGTTACTCTCGCAAGATGACCGATCGAATCAACGGTCTTCTGGCAGATCACGATGTAACGATCGAGCCGACGGCAATTATTAAAGAAGTTGGCGTTTTCGCCGAGAAGGTCGACATTTCAGAAGAAACTGTCCGGCTCGGCAGCCACGTCGAGCAGTTTAAGCAAATTGCCAATGCCCAACAAAGCGACGGAAAAAAGCTTGACTTCATCGTGCAAGAAATGCTTCGGGAAACCAACACGATTGGCTCCAAAGCCAATGATGTCGAAATTGCCAACAATGTGGTCTCTATCAAAACGGCTATTGAGCGAATTCGCGAGATGGTTCAAAACGTAGAATAAACCCCAGTGATCCTTGACCGCTGTGGTGTAAGATAAGATATGAATCAACCAGAACGACAGTCCGAAGAGATGAAGCCTAAAGTTCCGGCTACTGAGCATTCAGCTGAAACAGGTGGCAAGATGTCTAACCAGGAATCCAACAAAACTGGAAAAGTGGTCATCATCTCTGGCCCCTCTGGGGTTGGCAAAACTTCGGTCCTCAGACGCTTGTTCTCCCAGTCGAAACTGCCGCTGGTCGAAAGTGTCTCGGCCACGACTCGCCCTCAGCGTCCCGGTGAAGAGGCTGGCAGGAGCTACCACTACCTCAGCGAAGAAGAATTCCTGAAACACCGGGATAACAATGATTTTCTTGAATATTGCGAGGTTTTCGGATACGGCCATTGGTATGGAACACTTCGCCAGCCGGTGACCACTGGCCTTGAGCGGGGAGACTGGATAATTTTAGAGGTGGATGTTGAGGGAGCAGCGAAGGTCTTGAAAACTTACCCGGACGCAATCACAATCTTTATTCACCCCGGAAGCATCGAAGAACTTGAACGGCGGTTGCGAGGACGCGGTACCGAATCCGAAGAAGTTCTCAAGCGACGGCTCGAAGTAGCCCAACACGAGCTGGACGCATCGTCGATTTATCGGCACATCGTAATCAATCAATCGGTCGAGCAGACCGTCAACGACATTTGTGAGCTTTTAGAAGCAGAGAGAAACTGAATGTACGACGAGTTGAAAGAAG
>CAYSQZ010000135.1:0-2334 GCA_964433035.1 uncultured Pirellulaceae bacterium
CACCGCCGTCCTGCCCACCGCCGTCTTGTCCACCGCCGTCTTGTCCACCGCCGTCCTGCCCACCGCCGTCCTGCCCACCGCCGTCCTGCCCACCTCCGTCCTGCCCACCATCGTCTTGTCCACCACCGTCCTGGCGATCACCGTCTTTAATGTTCTCGTCAGCTTTGATAACCGTCAGCGAGTAATTCTCAGTTCGGGAAACATTTGGATCCAAGGAGGCGCTAAGCGGAGACATTCGATTGTCAGCGGCTGTGGCAAAGAAAATCGCCCTGTCGCCGGCTTTCAAGTTAAGAGAACTGGGACGCAACAGATACCGACCATTGACTCGGCGGTATTGATCGCTTGATCTCATTTGCAGTTTTTGATCAAGCAGCTGGGATCCGTCATGATCAATTTTTAATCGGATCGAACTGATCTTAAAGTCGAGGTCGCTGGCCTCAACGTCGATTGCCAAAACTCCATTTTCAGGAACCTCAACGGTTGTCTTAATCGGATTTCGAAATCTAATTTCCGGGGCTAAATCAGGAGTCAACCGGATTGGGTAAATGTTAGGACGGGAATTACGCTCCCCATCGACACTGGTAAACATGATTCGATAGTGAGTCGCAAACGGCTTTTCACCAGAGGAATCCCAAGTTGCTTGGAATCGGCCGGTGGCTAACTTGTCCTCTGACTTCATTTCAATCCGCGATGTAGCCAGCTGGTACTTCGTTGTTGTGTCTAATTCCCCCTCAGGGCTACCGGGATCAATAACTTCTTCCAGTAACTCGATGTGAGCGACTTCAATGGGAAGGTTGGCTTGGGCGTTAACCGTGACCCACGACCCTTCGATCGCGTCGACGTCGCCCTGCCCCGAAATCGTGCGCTCGGCAAGCTCTGTGTAGGCCGGTGGTTTGATGACAACTGAGTCGACGGCTATGGACGGATTGGGGCGCACCGTTGCAAGATATTCTGGCGAAGCCCCGTCACGCGCCGTGACTCGGTATCGCAACGATTGCTGGATTCCGCCTGAAGAGGCTCCTAACTCAGCTCGATACCAATTTTTTGCATTCTCTTGCGGGACCATTACGATCGTTTGGTCAACGACTTGCTGGTCGACGGACGAATAAGTTAGCTTGACATCTTCAGGTTGATGGCTGCCACGAATATGGGCCGAGACTTCAAGTGTCTGGCCAAAGAAGACCGTCGCATCTCCCGGTTTGACTTCGAGGACTTGGACCACCGCAGGTTGAGAGATTTTGCCGCCTGGAGAAAAAATTCTCGCCGCCGTTTGAAACGGGCTTTTGGGAGAGAACATTGCGTAGCACACTGCGGCAAACGTTAATGCGACCAAAAGCAAGCCCAAGTGAATCAGCTTCGACTGATCTACCGCGGCTTCCCCGGGCACCGAAGCCAGATCGCTTGCCGCCTGTCGGGATACCGCGTCGAAAACAGCAGGCTTAATTTCTTCAGGTCGCTTACGAAACGAAACGTAATTAAGCAGGCTGTTTTGGAAATTGGGTTTGGCCTCTTCGACCATCTTGGCCACATAGTCGAGATTGATCTTTCTTAGAAACAGTGGCACGATTGAGAGAGCCGAGTAGCCGACGACACCGACGACAAGAATGGCCAGGCAAATCCAGCGTGCCAACGTTGACAGTGGCCATACCCAGGCGTCCACTACCGCGCAGAGTAAAAGGAAACCGATCACAAAAACGACAAGAACCAAAATTCCTGAAATCAAATCGACTACTTTGACTTGGTTTCGTGTTTTCTCAAGCTGCTGGTTGACGTAATTCTTGATCTTGTTCGACTGGCGCAACGCCGCCGAATGTTGCGCTTGATTTGGCTTTTTAAGTTGGCTTGCCATCTTTGTTTTGGCTGAAACAGTTATTGAGTCGTCCTAATATTATAGACGGTTGGCGAGCAAGCAAAGTTAGGGCAAAAGCTGGCACAACTTGGCAAAAACTCAAACAAGTTCGTGATATGCCCATTATGCCAACCGTGACTCGTCAATTGGCATAGTCGCGCGATACTCGCGGAGAGGCGATACTTTATTGGCAACCCGACGCGTGACTATTGAAGTTGCAGTGTTTCTAGCCGCCAAGCCGTGGCAGCATGTAGTTGCGGCGTAAAGCCCTAAAATAGAATGTCACCCTGCCGGAGGGAGGTTGCCTTTCTTTTAGTGCAACTTCAAAACGCGTTAGCGAGGGCGGAGCCAGTTGCCGCTTCTCCCTCGCTAACGCGTCGGGTTACCATTTCATTTGCATTGCTCCAAGCGTTTGAAAAAATCACAGCCAGGTTACCATTTCATTTGCATTGCTCCAAGCGTTTGAAAAAATCACAGCCAGGTTA
>CAYSQZ010000135.1:2434-12487 GCA_964433035.1 uncultured Pirellulaceae bacterium
GGTTACCATTTCATTTGCATTGCTCCAAGCGTTTGAAAAAATCACAGCCAGGTTACCATTTCATTTGTATTGTTCCAAGCGTTTGGAAAAATCACAGCCTCGTCGGGTTACCATTTGCACTTATTGTTCCAGAGGTTTGATAAAACCACAGCCTCGGAGCCAAAGGCGACTATTGATTTATTGTTGCTGTAACTGCTCTAAAATCGTATCCCAAACCTGTTCGTCATTGCGAGGTTGATCGGGTTCGAGTTTCTCACGATATAGTTTGCGAATCGCTGAGATGTAATCTTCACTGGAAAGATTTTGGTTTCGCAGTTGACTCTTGGTTTGGTTGTCGAGTGTCTTTTCGAATTTGTACAGATCTTCGGGGCGGACGTCGAACTTGGCTTGATTGGCCGCCACAAACCACTGCAGCACCAGTCGCTTTTGTTGCTCAGCATTGTGAGAGTACAAAACTTCCCTGGCCGTTTCAGAAAGGAACAGGTCAAGCAGTTCCAGGTTACCCTCGCGCAAGACTGTTTGTTCAACGAACTCACGGTCAAGCTGTAATAGAATTTTAACCAAGCGTGGAAAAAAACCACGCTCGGCAATTCTCATTGCACCGCGTGAAGGCGTTCGCCCTTGAGCCATGGCGGATTCGGTAACGACCTGCGCGAATCGCTTGCGCATGCTGTCGCGAGCTTGATCGCATACCGAGTCGTACCAGCCAAATATAAATTCGATATCGCGCCGTGGAGCATCTAATAAACCGGCGATGCTAAGCTTGTCACTGGCCTGAACGTTCCTAATTCGTTCGATGTGGACTAAGCACTCTTGAGCAGGCAAGCTCATGACCACCGTCCGTTGTTCCTGTTTGAGACCTCGGAGCCACTCATAATACTGCCCCAACACAAGCAATCGTTCGCTGGCGTCATCGCATGATCTGATTTCCTGATCAAATGCCTTGAGGGCATCCTGTTTGGCTTGCGGTTTTTTTAAAAACTCGGTCATCTGTTTTTTTAACTGGATTTTGTCTTCGGCTGAAAGCGACTCCACATAGGACTTTCGCGAGTCCAGCGTCTCAGGCGTAATCTCCACAACTTCGGGCTCAATTTGACTTTCCGAGGTAAAGTTGGAAGTCACCAAATCGCTGTTTCCTGAAAACAGCTCAAGCAACCCGTTCACGAACTCGTTGTCGTTCTTCGCGATTGTGTAATACGGGTGGTGGTCGATGACTGACAGGTTCTCCAGCAGGATGCGATCGGGCTGGTTCTGTTGGTGACGCGCGATCGCAAAGCTGGTCGCGAACAGGATTGCCGGGATCGTCAATATCGCGGCAACCCTGAGCGCCCACGTTCCAACGTTGGTCGAGTTGCGACGTTTGACTTCGTCTCCAATCGCCAGTTCCATCGTCTTTTCTGTAAACGATTTCGTAGGCGTTGACTTTGGAACTTGGTCAAGTAAATCCCAGGTCTGCTGCAGACTCTGCATTTGGGCAAGATATTCTGGATCGCTTCCCAAGCGAGTTTCAACACGATCGTGCGCAGCTTGATCTAACTCACCGTCGAGGTAAGCGGTCAACTCTTCGATGTTCTGAGGATCGTTTTGCAAAGATTTATCTCGCCAATCAATGGCCGTGTGAATTAATCGTTGGGTTTATCAACATCAGGTTTCGAGCCAGATTCCAGGGACTTGGGAAGCCGGCCTGATTTCAAATAGGGTTCCAGTGCCTCTTGCAAGTTACCGCGAGCCCGGGACAGCAGCGACTTGACGGCTTGGGTGGTCAGTTCCATGGTCTGAGCAATTTCGACGTAGCTCATGCCCTCGTATTTGGAAAGTAACATCGCCATTCTTTGTCGCTCACCAAGAGATTGGATCGCTTCTCGAATGACAGCCCCCATTTCTTTTTGATCGGCCAGCCGGGTCGGCATCAGCGTGCTTTTGTCTTTTGCCATCGTGTCCAGCGGTCGCACAGGCATTGATCCCGAGGGAGAAGAAACCAGATTGACTTCTTTGCGACGCGATGATTTTCGCAGCCAGTTGCTGGCAACATTGTGGGTGATCGTGTAGAGCCAAGTCGAAAATTTCGCGGTGGGAACATAACGTTCTCGAGCCCGGTAAACTCTCAGAAAAACGTCTTGTGCCAAATCCTCGGCGTGTGCTCGATTTCCGACTAAATGCTCCAAAACCATTACCAAACGTCTTTGGTGTTTTTCAACTAAGTTTTCGAAAGCCACCGCATTGCCTTGGCGCACCTGTAGCATCAAACGAACATCGGGATCGATAAGTTCGTATTTTGAAGCTTTTTGAAGTGAGGAGTCAGACAACGACAAACTAATTTTCGTCTCTATTTTCGCCTTTCGACTTGGCCGGAAAAACCAATTTATCAATTTGATTCGGCAACGTCTCTGGCCCGTGGATACTTAAACCATCATATTTGAAAGCTAAAGTTCTGGAAGCGAGAGAACTTATTGATAGCCGCTTTTTCGTGCCAAGGCTGTGATTTTATTGCAATTGGATTTATCAATGTTAAGCCGTTGGGGGCGCTTAACGGCGATAACCCGAATTTTGGAGCTGCAGCCTGCGTAGGTCCGGGGCTAGCGCCCAAACGGTTGTAAAGTCAATTGAAACTGTTGAGAGTTGAGGCCATGAATCCAGATGACTTTGTTTGCTTGTGTTTCCACGTTACCCGTCGGAAAGTAGTGAATTTTATCCGGGTAGAAAAACCCAAACGCCCCAGTCAGTTGAGTCAGTGCTTTGGGGCGGGCACGGGGTGCGGGTGGTGCCGTCCGTATCTGGAGCGGCTGCTCAATGACTCGCTGTCGCATGGCCAAGACTCGAATTATTGCCAACCGGCCCAGCCTGATCCGGCATCCGAGGCTGCTGATACGGTCGAATTGACATTTGAACAATACAAAAAAGCCCGTTCTGCGTACGTTAGCCAAGGCAAGGGGACGCCGCCTCCAGGGGCAGTTCCGATCGATCCGCCCGGTGAAACCGAGAGTAATTGATCCTGCCCAATCCTGCTTTGAAGTTTGTCCAATGGGTCGCTATTCAAATCTGGACTTTGCCGGTAAACTGTTGCACTTAGTTTTCCGAAGATTGTCCGATTTCTCCTGAACAAAAGACTAGACCCAATGGCCAAGAAGAAGGCTACAACGAAAAAGGCAGCCAAGAAAACGACCAAGGCAGCTAAAAAAACAACGAAAAAAGCAGCTAAAAAAACAACCAAAGCGACCGCTAAAAAGAAGGCGACTAAAAAGGAAGCTGAAGCCGATGCTGAAGCGGCGCCGAAGAAGAAGAAAAAGCGAAAGTCTCGCGCTAAAGCTGCTGAGGTAATTCGGCGAAAACTCTTCTGGGGCGTTTTCAATCACGCGATGAAACGCGTCGCGTTGTATGAGTTCAACCAGCGCAAGGCCGCTGAAAAACGCGCCAAAGAACTTTCTCCTGAAGGCAAGCCTCCGCACTTTGTCCAAAAAGTCAAAGAGGACATCGTCGAAGAGAAAGAGAAAAAACTAACTGCCAAACAGAAGAAAGAGCTGGCAGCTTTGGAGGCAGCAGAAGCCAAGACAGCTGATGCCAAAAAGAAGACAAAGAAGGCAGCAAAGAAAGCTACTAAAAAGAAGGCAGCCAAGAAAACTGCCAAAAAGTAGGCTGCATTGCGTTTGTCTTTCAAACTCTATTGCTTTTTAACAGTCTCAGCTCATTGCCTGTAGGCACTGTTGGTTCAATGTGAGGCGCTAGCCGCCGGTTCGTTGCGTGTTTCGGTAGCGTCAGGCCGCTCAGTCCATATGAAATTGACTGTCAGTCACCCAAGCATTTGATGGCTGGCGAAATCGTATTTCAGTCTGTTCAGGCAGTGTCTGTTCTAGTTTCCGCGATTTTGACTTTGAGTAGGTTCGGTTTCTCTTGAATTTCTAACTTCTCAAGCGAACAATTCCGATTCTTCAATTGTAACTTCGATTTCTCGGACAAATGGATGCGCTTCAAAGCAAATCTAAAACTTGGATTCCAACGACAGTCTCAGCCAAAGCGTGTTGAGTTTCTTTTGGGGCTGATCGCGATTGCTGCGACATTCTTTGCAGCGCCGTCGGTGGCTCAGCGAGTCCGCAACTCGATTCCCGCGTCTCAAGTTCCGGCTTGGCAATTACAGCAACCTGCAGCCGAAACGTCTTCGCCTGAGATTTCATATCTGCGCCAATCCAAGCCCAGCGCTTACAGGCTTGATTCTGGAGATGTGTTGGGAGTTTTTCTCGAAGGTGTCTTGGGTGAGTCTGGCAGTGCGCCGCCGGTACATTATCCGCCAGAAGGTAGCAGCCTTGGTCCTTCGATAGGATTTCCGATCGTCGTTCGCGAAAGTGGAGTTGTTTCGTTGCCCCTGGTTGATCCAATTCCAGTTCGTGGCCTGACGATTGAGCAAGCTGAAGCTGTGATCAAGTCGGTCTATTTGGGGAACCATCCTTCAAGCAAAAAAATACTCAACGAGAATAGCCAGATCATCGTGACATTGCAGCGAAAGCGAACCGTCAATGTGATTGTGATTCGCCAGGACAATTCCAGTTCCATGCGATTGCGTGGGAGCAACCAGGCGGGGCGCGGTCCAGTGTTTGATCGTAGTGATCAAAGCGCCCGTTCAGAATCGTTGCAGTTGCCGGCTGGTGAAAATGATGTTTTCCATGCGTTGGTGGAAACAGGTGGTCTGCCGGGCGTTAACGCGGCGTCCAGCTTACGCGTGTATCGTTCTTCCGGGGACAGAGCGTTTCAATCCGGGGCCGGATTTACAAACGCTTCAGGTTACTACCGCGGAAATGAAGCCGGCTTTCGCCGCTCAGAGTTTCCGCGGACCAGTTATTCCCCTAACGGAATCAGAAATGATATCGCTGGATCGAGCCTGAGCATTCCTTTGAGAGGTTCGGCTAACCGTTCGTTAGATCGCAATCGGTCGGTGCTCTCTGACGGCGATGTGGTGGTTGTTGGTGCTCGGCCAACAGAAGTCTACTACACCAGTGGACTGCTGCGGGGAGGAGAGCACCCGCTTCCTCGCGATAGAAACCTGACCGTTCTCGAAGCTGTCTCGCTGGCCGGGGGGCCAATTCGTTCGACTAACAGAGGTTTGTTCTCTAGTGTAGGTCCGACTGAGCTGAACGTAATCCGTAACAATGGACGCAATGGACGAGTCAACATCCGAGTTGATCTATCGCAAGCCCTGATGGATCCAGCTCAACAAATCCTTGTCGCTCCAGGGGATCATCTGATTCTGCAGCACAAACCGATCGAACGAGCTGGAAATTTTGGGATCGGTGCTGCCAATAGTATTGGCTTACGGCGAATTTTTCAGTAGCCGAGGCGCCTGATGCTTTATCTGGCTCAGGACCTATCCAAATCAAATACGTGGTGGCTTTTACTTTTGAAACCAGACAACCGGGAATGAGCCCAATCCCACCACATGCTGGTTTGGGATAGGTTCTTGAGTTTGGTTCCGCACATGTTTCTTGATCGTTACGTCCGACGCTCCCGCAAGCAGGCGCGTTTTGTTACAATAATGTTCAAAGGGCGTAATACTACTTCCGCGAATTATATTGATCTCGGTTTTTTATGAACGATGAACTGAAAACCGCCTCGACGAATATCGGATCGCTGAAGCTGATTCGAAACCGAGTGATCCAGGGGCTTTTTGTTGTCCTGCCGTTGTTCATCACTTACTTTGTAATCAAATGGCTCTATGAAACGCTCTATTCGATTGCCTTGAGTCCGATTGCTTATGGACTTCGAAAGCTCTGGAAGCTTGAGGGCGACAGTTCGTGGGGCATGGATATTTTTCTTGGTTTTTGTGCGCTAGGCTTGGTGCTGGGCGTGCTTTTTGTTGCAGGGATGTTCTTTCGTTCCAGATTGCATCGGTTCGTCGACTGGTTATTGAATTCGGTTCCAGGGGTAAGCAATATTTATTCAGCGGTCAGTAAAGTTATCAATGCTTTGTCGACTTCTACGGATCAGCAAAAGCAATTCAAACGCGTGGTGCTGATTCAGTTTCCTCATCCTGGATTGAAGGCACCGGCGTTCGTGACTAGTGAGTGCACCGATGCCAATACCGGTAAAACAATTTTGAGCGTCTATGTTCCCACCACGCCAGTTCCAACCTCGGGCTACATGTTACTGGTAGAACAGGAAGACGTGATGGATTTGAATTGGGACTTGGAGGAGACTTTGCAAGCCATTGTCTCGGGCGGAATCACAGTTCCCGAAACGGTGACTTTTTCAGATACGCCGACGATCAATATCACGACCAAGAGTTAGGATGCGATTTGAGTGCTGGCGAATTTAATTTTGATGGATTGATCGGGCCGACGCATAACTATGCTGGTCTTTCGTTTGGCAATGTTGCTTCTGAATCCCATCAAAACAAGGTCTCTAACCCGCGGGCCGCTGCGCTTCAGGGATTAGAGAAGATGAAGTTCGTTGCTGGCCTCGGGATCGGGCAGTGTGTGCTTCCACCGCTTCGTCGTCCTCGATTGGAGTTGTTGAGGGAGCTTGGGTTTACCGGGAATGATCAGCAGCTCATTGGCAGAGCGTACAAGCAAAGCCCTGCCCTGCTGGCAAGTTGTTTCTCGGCTTCAAACATGTGGACCGCCAATGCAGCAACGGTGTCGCCTTCGGCAGATTGTCAGGACGGACGATTGCACCTGACCCCCGCGAATTTGTCGAGCACATTGCATCGGTCGATTGAACCTGGATCAACCACCCGGAACTTGCGCTCGATTTTTGCCGATCCAGATCAATTCCAAGTCCATGATCCGCTTCCTGCTCAGTCGTTTTTGTCAGACGAAGGAGCTGCCAACCATACTCGCCTTGCGCCAGCCCACGGTCATGCTGGAATTGAGATGTTTACTTTCGGGGTTGATCCAATCAATCGCTCGAGTCTACGACCCCAGAAATTTCCGGCTCGGCAAACGCGGTTGGCTAGTGAGTCGATCGCCAGGAATCACGGGCTGGACTTTCAACAGACAGTTTTTCTCCAGCAAAACCCGGCCGCGATTGATGCCGGCGTGTTCCACAACGACGTGATCTGCGTTGGCAATCAGAACGTTTTGCTTTGTCACGAAATGGCGTTTATTGATCAAGCGAAGCAATTGGAGCAATTGAAGTCGCAATTTGAAAGGCAGTTCGGTTGCTCGCTTTACGTATTCGAAATTTCTCAAAAGCAGCTTAGTCTCGCTGGTGCAGTAGCGAGCTATTTGTTCAACAGTCAGCTGGTTACGATTGGCAATGGAAAGATGAAGTTGATCTGTCCCCTGGAGTGTCGTGACAATCCAGAAGCGAAGCGTTGTCTTGATGAGCTGGTTGATCAAGCCGGGCCGATCGAGTCGGTGGAGTTCTTCAACCTCCGTCAAAGCATGAACAACGGGGGTGGTCCGGCGTGCCTTCGATTGCGTGTCGTTTTGACGCCCCGACAGCAGGCGGCATTACATCAAGGTGTTGTGTGGAGTGAGCAGTTGCATCAAGAATTGGTGGCATGGGTTGAGTCCAACTATCGTGAGAAACTCGCACCTGATGATTTGAGGGATCCGAATTTGATCACCGAATCACTGGATGCGATGAAAGGCTTGGCTAAAATTCTGGATTTGCCTGAATCGGTGTTGCTGGATGTCTAGTGGTCCTTCAATCCTGAAATGAATAGCCAAACGGGTGCCATGCTTCACGCTTGCGTGAGCATGCTTAGGCGAGCGTAAACATGGCACCCGTCAATTCAGCATGGCACGCGTCAATTCAGAACTGACAGACCACTAGTCTGGGCACTGTCTGACAATTTCATATTGGACTGAGCGCCTTGCCGCTCACATTTAGCAAACAATGCGTAGTGCTTGTTGAGCGAACTGGGTAGATGTGCCAAAATGAGTAGCTTGAGGAGTGCGTTGTGACGCTCAAGTGTTGCCGCAAAGTTTGCATCATTAACGAGAACCGGTATGAATTCAAATTCTGAAGAGGCGGAGCCGAATCCCTTTGAGGCTTCCCAATCGCCGTCCTCAAAAAACGTGAGCCGGAATCCTCTCAATCACGAAGCCTACTGGTCCAGCAGTCTTAAAGTGGTTGTTGGGATTTTGTCTGTTTGGGCGTTTATTTCGCTGGGTTGCGGCGTTCTTTTTCGCGATTTGCTGGATAGCCTTGTTCCAAACGTTGGCGGAGCCCCGTTTGGTTTTTGGATGGCTCAGCAAGGTTCGATTATCGGATTTCTAATTTTGCTTTTCGTTTACATGATCTTGATGAACTGGCTTGATCACGACTACGGATTTGACGAGGACAAGCAATGAGTCAGGAAATCTGGAACTTTATTTTTATCGGTATTTCGTTTGCGATCTATATTTTGATCGCGATTCGTTCGCGTGCGGCCACGACCAAGGAATATTACGTTGCCAGTGGTGGCGTATCTCCGTTTGCCAACGGCATGGCGACGGCGGCGGATTGGATGTCGGCAGCGACGTTCATTTCGATGGCCGGAATCATTGCCGCCAGCGGTTATGACGCTTCGCGGTTCTTGATGGGGTGGACTGGTGGTTTCGTTTTGTTGACGACGCTGATTGTCCCTTACCTGCGGAAATTCAATAAATTCACGGTCACCGATTTTCTTGGTGATCGCTTCTATTCCAACTTCGCCCGAGCCGTCGGAGTGATCTGCGCGGTGTTTATCTGCATGACTTATATCATGGGGCAGATGCGCGGGGTGGGAATTGTATTCTCGAGGTTGTTTGAAATTGAGATCTGGCTGGGAGTCTTGATCGGAGCCGGGATCGTCTTTTTCTACGCGGGTCTGGGTGGGATGAAGGGTATCACTTACACCCAGGTCGCGCAGTATTGCGTCATGGTGTTTGCTTACACGATTCCTGCGATTTTCATTTCGATGTTGTTGACCGGCAACGTGGTTCCGCAGCTTGGTTTGATCGGTGATTTCACTAGAGGCGCTGACGAGTCGGTGCCGTTGTTAGCGAAATTAAATTCGCTCAACACGGAACTGGGGTTTGCTCGCTACACGGACGGAAGCCTTGGCAAGCTTGATATGTTTTGCATCACAGCGGCGCTGATGTGCGGCACGGCAGGTTTGCCGCATGTGATCGTACGTTTCTTTACTGTTAAATCAGTTAAAGCCGTGCGCAAGTCGGCTTGTTGGACGTTGTTATTCATTGCCGTGATCTACTTGACGGCTCCAGCAGTGGGAGCATTTGCTCGTACGAACTTGTTGTCCGAAGTCCACGGGACCAGCTACGCCGAGGCGCCCCAATGGTTCAAAAACTGGGAAGATCGCGGCTTGATCGCGTGGGTCGACAAAAATGGCGATGGCATCATGCAGCACCAGAAGGGGGACGCCTTTGAAAAGAAGCCGATATATTCGGACCAGCGGGCAGAAGGCGGGCCTCGAATTGTCGAGAATAAATTGACCGGCAACGGCAACGAAGTGTTCTACGAGAAAGACATTTTGGTGATGGCCAATCCAGAGATGGCTGGTCTTCCCAAGTGGGTCATTGCGCTGGTGATGGCTGGCTGCGTTGCGGCGGCGCTTTCGACGGCGGCCGGTTTGCTGCTGGTTCTGTCGACTTCGATTTCCCATGATCTGATGAAAAAGATTATCAGTCCCGGGATGAGCGATTCCCAGGAAGTGCTTTGGGCGCGAGGGGCATCATTCGTGTTTCTTGCGATCGCAGCGTACTTCGGTATCTTCCCGCCATCGGATTTCGTCGCCAAGACCGTTGCGTTTGCGTTCGGGTTGGCTGCTTCTTCATTCTTCCCAACGATTCTGATGGGGATTTTCTCCAAGCGTATCAATCGCGAAGGTGCGATTGCGGGGATGGTCGTCGGAGTCGGTTTGACTCTGGGTTACATTATTTACTTTCAGTTTATTGCCGGTCACAAAGACTACTGGTTGGGGATTTCTCCTGAAGGGATCGGTTTCTTTGGAATGCTACTTAATTTCGCCGTGGCGACGTTGGTCTCCAGGGTGACGCCCGCTCCTCCCCAGGAGATTGTCGAGATGGTGCAGCGGATTCGAAATCCCCAAGATGCCGGGACAGCAACGCACGAGTGATT
>CAYSQZ010000136.1:0-12407 GCA_964433035.1 uncultured Pirellulaceae bacterium
GCGACTTTCAAGCCTTTGGCAAACGCGTCCATGCCCCCGATGTGGGCGTGGAAAAGATCGATTGGCTCGAAGCTCTCACGGCGAACTTTGGCGTCGAAATTAACGCCACCTGGGGCCAAGCCGTATTTGAGCAGGCACAGCATTGTTTGCGTGGTGAGATAATAGTCAGTCGGAAATTGGTCAGTATCCCAGCCCAGCAACAGATCTCCAGTGTTGGCGTCAATTGAACCCAGCGCTCCCTGCATGCCGGCATACTCAAGCTCATGCATCATCGTATGACCGGCCAGCGTGGCGTGGTTGGTTTCGATGTTGAGTTTGAAATGGTCCATCAGGTCGTAAGCCCGAAGGAAATTGATGCAGGCCGCAGCGTCCGAATCATATTGATGCTTGGTCGGTTCTTTGGGTTTGGGTTCGATTAGAAACTGACCTTTGAAACCAATCTCTTTGGCGTAGTCGACAGCCATGTGAAAAAACTTGGCCAAGTGATCCAGTTCCCGCTTCATGTCGGTGTTGTACAAGTTCATGTAACCTTCACGGCCACCCCAGAACACGTAGTTCTCACCGCCAAGCATGTGAGTCACTTCCATTGCCTTTTTGACCTGAGCGGCGGCATAGGCATAGACGTCAACATTGCAAGTCGTTGCCGCTCCGTGCATGAAACGAGGGTGTGAGAACATGTTGGCGGTACCCCACAGCAGCTTGATACCTGTCCGATCCTGCTCTTCTTTGAGGACTGCGGCTACCGAGTCGAAAATCTCGTTGGTGTGAGAAAGCGAACTCCCCTCAGGTGCAACATCACGATCATGGAAAGCGTAAAACGGAGCATCAAGTTTTTCGAAAAACTCAAACGCAACTCTGGCTCGATTACAAGCGTTTTCGACCGAGTCGGTTCCGTCGTCCCAGGGACGTTGCATCGTGCCCAATCCAAATGGATCGGCTCCAGAACCACGGAATGTATGCCAGTAGCAAATCGTAAAACGAAGGTGTTCTTTCATCGTCTTGCCTTCGACGATTTCCTCTGGGTTGTACCAGCGAAACGCAAGCGGATTGTCTGAATCGCGGCCTTCGTATTGGATTTTTTCAATCTGTGGAAATGCGGTCATTCGTGTTTCTTTATTTGCAATGCTCATAGACTTATCAGGTGTTTTTCTTGCGCTCTATTGGAGCTTAAATTAGCTGGGTTGTCAGCGCTTAGTAAGAATTTGAAGTGAAGATGATAGAGTTTAAGGTTGCAGTT
The DNA here is from genome assembly GCA_964433035.1 of uncultured Pirellulaceae bacterium. GTDB lineage: Bacteria > Planctomycetota > Planctomycetia > Pirellulales > Pirellulaceae > Mariniblastus. Next base: position 1,238 of record CAYSQZ010000136.1, read on the forward strand.
TATCCTGCAATTGGAATCGTGTTAACGGCTAAGCTCTCAGCAAGTTCACAAGCTCCGGCTTGACACGAGTCCCAACCCACACTTTTCTTCTGTTCCAGATGTCCCAACCAGAAGCATTGTTGACGCTCGGAACCGGTTGCATAAAAGAGAAATGATATTTTCTCGCTGCAATACTTGCTTTTAAAAACCTGATTGTCGTCGATGCCACCTTTAAATCATAGCCTCGGAGCAAAGACAGCCTAGCTCTCGAAATACGTGTAGCCACGCAAGCTCTCATTAAACAACCGCAGCATCTCCTGGCGTTGGGCAATCGAAATGCGACCAGCCTCGACCGCATCTTCAGCGCGAGTACGAAACTTTTGGTAAATCTCTTGCGGTTGATATTCGACGTAACTCAAAACATCGCTGATGCTGTCGCCTTCGAGTTCGTGCACAAACTGCAGCCGGCCATCGGCCGTGACCCGCACACTGACAACATTCGTGTCGCCAAATAAATTGTGGAGATCGCCAAGTGTCTCCTGGTACGCGCCGACCAGAAACACGCCGAGACAATAATCTTCGCCCGGTTTGAGTTCGTGCAATCTTAACGTTGAAGTATTGGCATCCTTGCCCACGAAGCGCTTCAACTGCCCATCGCAATCGCAGGTTAGATCACCAATGATCGCGTTGCGAGTCGGCTCTTCATCCAAGCGCTGAAGCGGCATTACGGGAAAGACCTGCCCGATCGCCCAGGTATCGGGAAGCGACTGGAACACACTGAAGTTGCCGTAATAAATATCAGAAAGCTTATCCGGGATCGCGAGCATGCTTGCCGAAGGCCGATTCATGTTGGGAACCTGAGCGGCGATTTTGTGCATGATTGTCAGGAAAATGTTCTCTGCGATGGCGCGTTGTCGCAGGTTGATATTTCCAGCCTGGAACGATTTGCGGGCTCTGTCGCGATAGTAAACCGCGTCATTCAAATTCTCCTGGAGCCGCCGGGATTGAATGTGATCCAGAGTTTCAATTAAGCCATCAATTGACTCGTCGATACCCTGGGGCAAAGGATCGGGAAGCGTTTGAGGTTGGAAGTCATTGACCTCAAGAATATTGAACAGCAGCACCGACATTGGCGCAACAGTCCATCTACCTGATTCGGAAATCAACGTTGGGTGTTCAATGTCGTGGGGATCCAGTGACGTGACAATGCAGTCAAGGATGTCGATGCAATACTCGTGCAGATCGTAGTTGCGACTGTGGCCATCGATGCTGCGAGACCCGTCGTAATCTACCGCCAGTCCACCACCAAGATCGAAGTAGCCCATCGGTGCGCCTTCATTAATCAAAGCGATGTAGAATCGGCACGCTTCGGTGACGCCGTCACGGATATTGCGGATGTTGGGGATCTGGCTCCCAAGGTGAAAGTGCAAAAGCTGCAAACAATTTAGCTTTCCCGATTCGCGAAGCTGATCTACGATTTCGACCAACTGAACCGAAGAGAGCCCAAACAGACTGCGGTCACCGCTGTCGTTGCTCCAATGCCCTTCGACCGTCGTGGACAATTTGACACGGACGCCGATCAGCGGCTCAATATTCCAGAGGCTGGCTCGTTCAAGGATCAAAGGAATTTCGTTGGGTGTTTCAACGACAAAGAAAATTTGAAACCCAATTCGCCGAGCCTGCAAACCAAGATCGATAAATTCTGCGTCTTTGTATCCGTTACAGACAATCGGAGAATCAACCGAGCTCAGTGTCGACATCGCGATCAGCAACTCGGCTTTGCTGCCAACTTCAAGCCCGTGATTAAACCGTTCTCCAAATCGCGCGATCTCCGCGACGACTTGGTTTTGCTGGTTTACCTTGACAGGGTAAACACCCTGATACTTGCCCTGATAACCGATCTCTTTGATCGCGCTGGCAAACGTTTCGTTAAGTTTTGTAATACGATCATCGACCAGGTTCTCCAGTCGCAGCATCACAGGCATGTCGAGACCGCGCTGTCTGAGACCACTGAGGATCTCGGAAAATTCGATCGTTTGTTCGCCCTTTGACGTTGGCGCCTTGACGGTCAAATTTCCTGATTCGGAGATCGAGAAGTAATCCATGCCCCAACGGTCGATGCCATATTGCTCGCGGGAATCAGCAACGCTCCATGGCGCATCAAGCGAATCCGACGACTGCCCAACCGCGTCGGCACTCGAAGGCGAAGCATCCTTGGTTGGATCAATCGGCTTGGCAGTTTGGCTGATTCGCTTTTTGGATCCGGTTTTAGATTGCGTATTCAAATCATAATTCTCTGGTGAACCATTCGATTCGAGCCATCCACAACAATAGCTTGCATAAAGTTATTTGATTCAGTTGATGCTCACTTTTGTTTGAGCGTGATCTTTCTCAAATTGATTGGATTCCATTCCGCCGCCACAGGTTTGATGCGAATGGTTTGCTCGCCCGAAGATTGAATCTCCAGGACGCCCAGGGTTTTCTCTTTATACTTGCCGTAGCCACCAGTGGACGGCATTTCCACCATAGCGGGCTTGCCAACGAGTCCAAAACTGAACTTGGTTGTCGGTTTTTCAACAGAGAATTCGGCGCTGACTTCGTACTTGCCGGGTTGTTTGGTTTGGAACGTCCATTCGACAAACGCTTCGTTATCAACCCAGTAGCCGATGTGGGGGATGTCGTCGTGCATTCTGACTGAGGCGTTGCCACTGCCTTCGTTGTTGTGAATAAACGCTTTGTCAGCCGTCAGGGTTAGGCTTCCATTGCTTCCAAGAGTTGGAAGTGTAGCCACAACTCCCAAAGCTCCGTCCACCTTCAAGACCACGACGCTGGCGTACTGATTGGACGGTTCAGCTGGTAAGGTTACCACGACTCCGTCTTCGCCAGATTGGGTCTCCAGCGCTGCGCCACCGTCAAGAAGTTTGGCCTCTTGGATCTGATTCTTGAGACCTGGTACCAACAGTTTTCCGTCGGCTGGCCAATCGAAGACGTGCAAATAAAGCGTCGTTTTTCCGCCGTTGACTTTCTTGGTGCATCGACCCCAGTCGAGCGGGCCAAGCGGATTGCCGGTCGTTCCATAGATCGACCCACTATTGATGTCCATCCATTTACCAATTTCCGACAACCGCTCCATCGCCTGCGGCAAGAGCGTTCCATCGCCAGTTGGACTGACATTGAGTAAGTAGTTTCCGCCCTTGTCAGCAATGTCAATGAGATTGCGAATCAGTGTTTGCGACGATTTCCATTTTTCGTCACCGATTTTATAACCCCAGCTTCCACTGATCGGCTGACAGACCTCCCAGTCTTTTCCCGTGGGGCCGCGATCGGGAATGTGCCGTTCAAACGTTTTGTAATCTCCGGGATAGTCTTCTCCCAAACGATCGTTGGTGATGACGTTCTTTTGAAGCTTCGTCAATGAGTGGAGCGCGTCAAAAGACTCACGAGTCATCTTCCTTGGAGTATCCCACCAGAAAATTCCAATGTCCCCGTATTCTGTTAGCAGCTGCTTGACCTCGGGGACGGCTTTGTTCATCACGTACTCGTCACTACTGACACGTTTGATCGTCTTGTCCCAGTTGTTACCAAAACCACCTGGGTGATGCCAGTCCTGAGCCTGGGAATAGTAGAAGCCGAACTTGATGTCTTGCTTGGCGCAAGCGTCGGCCAGCTCCTTCATGATGTCGCGCCCAAAGGGAGTCTGGTCGACCACGTTGAAGGGGTTGGCCTTGGAGCCGAACATCGCAAATCCATCATGATGTTTGGCGGTAATCACGAGGTACTTCATGCCCGTTTTTTTCGCCAGACCGACAAATTCATCTGCGTCGAATTTGACTGGATTAAACTCCGCCGCGTACTTCTCGTACTCGGCGATCGGAATCTTGCCGCGGCACATCATCCATTCAGCGCTGTTGGGTAGCTTCTGGCCCTTGTAAAGTCCGCCTGTCGTTGAGTACACGCCCCAGTGAACGAACATGCCGAATTTGCCTTCTTGCCACCACCGCATCCGTGCGTCTCGATCTTGTTCCGTTTCCTTTGCCTGCTCGGAGGTGGCGTTGGCTGGTGCTGAGGCGGTCGTTTGGCCAAACGAGTCATTGGCCTGTTGGACGCACAAGAGAATCAGAAGCGTAGATAGTAGCGTTGCCAGTCGCATTTGACGTTTTCGAAAAGTGCAGTTATTAGAAAAGCAGTTCAGTGCAAAAAGTGCAAAAATTGGATGCGGTATTATAGTCGTCGTGGACATGATTTACATCGCTATAAACCAGTATTTCTCAAGTCGACGGATTCGTATCTGGCGGAGCTTTCAACACATGACGACTCTCCGAGTCGTTTCCAAGCAGGATGCTCCCCGCAATTGCATGAGAATCTAGTTGAGCAATAGCGTATTCAAAATCTACACCTACTGCTGCGTTTATTGTCAACGGAGTCTTTAGCTCCGGGTGAATTAAACCGATCGAACTGGCGACCAGCAGAAGTCGTCTGCTACCAAACCGTTCCCTGAAAAGCCGGTTGTGCCGACGGTCACCATGGCTTGTATCGCCGATGATCGGATGACTCATGTGGTTGAAGTGTCGACGGATCTGGTGACGTCGCCCGGTCTTGGGAAAAATGTTAACCAGCGAGTATCGGCTGTGCGGATACTTGCCGGTAGAGAATGGGACTTCCCATGAGCCAATGGTTTGGAATTGGGTAATCGCTGGTTGTGGCGGTTTGTTTTCATCGGCCATTGCATCGACGATTGGATCGGGTTTCTCAAGCAACGGCTCATCCCAAACGCCCGATGGAGCCGGAATTCCACGAACGATTGCAGTGTAGGTTTTGTGGACGCTTCTGGCTTGGAACTGCTGGCTCAGGTTTTTCGCGATATCACGATCCAGTGCGAACAACAGTACACCCGAAGTCGGCCGGTCGAGGCGATGGATTGGAAATACTTTCTGGCCGATTTGATCCCGCAACATTTGTAATGCAAACTGATTCGCGTGCACATCGATACGGCTCCGATGTACCATCAGTCCCGCCGGTTTATCAATCGCAACGAGGTATCGGTCGTGGTGGAGGATGGTGAGTTCGGCTTGCACGTTTTCTGCCTCGTCACGATGTTCAGGACGAATTTCTGAGTGCTTGGGTCGCTTCGATATCAATTAAATAATCAGTTGGAAGCCGTACCAGATCATCTGGTTTGCCGACGAAACGAATCACGACGCCATATTGAGACCGGGCTTGTTCGATCGAAACGTACTGATTGACAACATCGTCGAGAACTTTGTGCGGATCACGTTCAAACGGATTACCGTAACCACCGCCCCCGGGAAGACTCATCGAGATCACTGATTCGGGCTCCATCCACAAAATGGTTTTCGGTTTGGCAGGATCTCCATCAATGTTGAACTCGCCAAGGGCGCCCGGTTTTCCACCTTGCAAGCCCTCAGCGGCATACTTTGTCCGATCGACCATTCCCGACACGCTCCATCGATCGGTACCGGGATGTGCAACTGAAATATTCTGTCCCAGCCCGCCCCGGAACTTGCCCGGACCACCTGAATCGATTCGTAACTGGCGATGTGCCTGGATGATTGGAGCCTGGGTTTCGGCGACTTCTGTCGGAACGCCTCCAACACCGCTTGGGAAACCGGTCGCGTTGAGTCCATCTTGAGCCGGTCGGGCTCCGGTTCCGCCAAGCGAAAACAGAGTTAAGTTTGATTGCTTTGGTGACGACTGTTGCTCTGCTTCCTCCGGCTGAGGCCAGTTGGCTCGCCAGATGCTCATCCAAATGGGATCGGCACTACCAGCCATTACGCGATCAGGAATCGCTTGGCTCAGTGCGCCAAAAATTGCGCTGGGCAAAAAGTGCCCCACCAAATGCCTCGATGCGACCGCAGCGGGTCGTTTGCAATTGAGGATACAGCCTTCGGGTGCGGTAATGTGAACCGGGCGAAACGCACCTTCATTGTGTGGAACATCGGGGCTGATCGCGGCTTTGATTGCAAATGAAGCGTAACCTTTGGTGTAGTTTAACACCACGTTAATGCCGCGCTCCGACTGCGGTGAGGAACCGTCAAAGTCGATATGAATCTCTTCGTCTTCGACGGTCACGGCAACTTTGATACACAACGGTTCTTCGAAGCCGTCACTCCAGGTTTCGTTCTCGTATGTTCCGTTGGGAATAGCTTTGATCCCGCGCCGCATTGCTGTTTCGGATCTGGAGATGATTTCGTCAGCCAGAACGTCGATGGAGTCCAAGCCAAATTCGCCCATCATCTGTAACAGACTTTTGGCGCCGACCGCGTTGGAGCTGGCTTGGGCGTAGAGGTCGCCCACGGTCGCATCAGGTGTTCGGACGTTGGCTCGGATGATCTTGAACAGCTCTTCGTTGGGCTCGCCAGCATTGAAGAGTTTGGTGATCGGAACTTGCAAGCCTTCTTCGAACACCTCGTGCGCTTCGGCCGAGAGGATGCGTCCACCCACGTCGGGCGAATGACAGCAGTTGGAAAAATAGGCCACGATTTTGTCCGCTTCACCGTCCTTTCGAAACACCGGTGTCAGGACGGTGAAGTCGTTGACCTGGCCTGCGGTGAGCCAGGGGTCGTTGGTAATCAGCACGTCGCCGGGCGACAGGGTTTCAGGCGGGTAGGCGTTAAGCAAGTGAATCGCGCCGATTGCCATTGGGTTGATGTGCCCGGGTGTTCCGGTCAACGATTGGGCAATCATCAACCCGCGTGTGTCGAAGATCGCACACGCCAGATCCAGTGACTCGCGAACAATCGTGCTGAACGCAGTCCGAATCAACGTCGTTTGCTGTTCGTTGGCGACCGAAAGAAGTCGGTTCCAAAGCACTTCGAGTTGGATTGGAGTTAATGTCATTTGTTGCTGGTTTTGGTCTAGTGGTCTGTCAGATCTGAATTGACGGGTGCCATGTTTACGCTCGCGTAAGCATGCTCACGCAAGCGTGAAGCATGGCACCCGTTTTGCTATTCATTTCAGGATTGAAGGACCACTAGGCACTGTTTGCTAAATGTGAGCGGCAAGGCGTTGCAAAAAATTTATCCAGTCGGAAGTCTTACCACCAAATTGTAATGTTCGTCGATGTGGGCATGGCTGTTTGGTCCAAGGATGAACGTTGATTCTCGCTCTTCGATAATCGCCGGACCTGTGAAATTCATTCCCGGGTTCATTCGATACCGGTCGTAGACATCGGTTTGAGTGAATCCGTCGGTTTCAGGAAAGTAGGCTTGCCGAGATCCTTTGATGGCATCACTGGCTATTTTAGAACCGTTTGAGTTGGCAGTGGAGTTGGTCACGTTGAGCCGAAGGTCTGGCTTGGGACCTGACGAAACAACTCGCCAATTCGTCGCTTCAATTTCAACTGGAGGACCAGACCGTTGATAAAGTTTTTGGTAAGCCTCTGCAAACGCCGATTCAAGCGACTGGGTACTCTCGCCGCTTAAGGTTCCCTCGGGAAGCTCGATTTGCAATTGATGGCCCTGACCTACAAAGCGCATATCGACGCTGCGGCGGTGCTTGATTTGCGTTTCACCTATCCCCGCTTGGTTCAGAATCGCCGTGCCCTGAGTTTCCATTTCGTTCAACAACGAATTGATGTGATTCCAGTCAACCTCCCCAAGACGCGCCGTTGAGGACCTTACAAAGTCGAATGCGATCGGTGCCGAGAGAAACCCAACGGTGCTCATCACCCCGGCGCCCAGAGGAACGATCAACTCCGGCGACCCCAACGAAGCCGCGATTCGATAAGCCTGCATTGGTCCGCCGCCGCCAAATGCCAACAATGGAAACCGGCTTGGATCACGTCCGCGCTCCAGCGTATGAACTCTGGCGGCGTTAGCCATGTTTTCGTTTGCGATTTGGTAGATTCCCCAAGCTGCCTGTTCAATCGACATGCCAAGCGGCTTTGCGATCCGATCATGGACCGCCTGACGACTGACTTCGAGGTCCAATGTCATCTCGCCGCCAAGAAAATAGTCGGGATCCAGGTAGCCCAGAATCAGATTGGCATCGGTCACGGTCGGATCGGTTCCGCCACGACTGTAGCAAGCCGGACCTGGGTCAGCGCCGGCGGAGTCAGGTCCGACTTTTAGCAAACCCATTGAATCGACCCTTGCGATCGAGCCTCCGCCGGTTCCGATTTCGATCAGTTCGATCACCGGCAGTTTGATCGTCAGGCCCGATCCCTTTTTAAAACGGTAAACACGATCGACTTCAAACTCGTGGGCAATCAGAGGTTCGCCATCATCGACAACGCAAATTTTGGCCGTGGTGCCGCCCATGTCGAATGAGATCAGATCACGACGACCGCAAGCCACTCCATAGGATGTTGCAGCGATTGCGCCGGCTGCCGGTCCTGATTCCAACAATCGAACTGGGGATTCGATCGCGGTTTCCACTGTGGCGATGCCGCCGCTGGATAGCATCAAATAAAAGCCACCATCGAATCCGATCCCCAGCAGTCGTTTGGTCAATTTGCTCAAGTAGCGATCGACCAGCGACTGAACGTAGACATTGGCGATGGTTGTTGAGGTTCGTTCGAACTCGCGAATCTCAGGGACGACGTCCGACGAAATCGAAACACGAAGATCAGGAGCCACTGATTGGATGAGCGCTTTGGCCGCCCGTTCATCAGCTGGGTTGGTGAAGCTGTGCAAAAAGCTGATTGCGATCGCTTCGATTCCTTTGTCGGCAAGTTCACGCGTCAACCGCTCAATGTACTGTTTGTCCAGTTCGCGATGACTTGAGCCGTCCACGCCAGTTCGCTGAGGCACGTCAAACCTTAAATAGCGCGGCACCAGCGGCTGGGGCTTTTCGAGCATTAAGTCATAAAGGTCGTATCTTGATTCGCGACCGATCTCGATGCAGTCCCGAAACCCGGCCGTGGTCAGCAGCGCTGTAGGCGCACCTTTCCGCTCAATCATTGCGTTGGTGACAAGCGTTGTGCCATGAATCAGGTTTTGGACATCTTCGATCTGCACGCCAAATTTATGGAGCGTCTTGACCAGCACGGACTCCACTGCGGATGAAGGATCATCGGGTGTCGTGAGGAGTTTCCCGATGGCAAAGTCACCGGTTGCTTGATCGACGACAATTAGATCGGTGAACGTCCCGCCGATATCGACGCCAACGCGGTAACGTTGATCAGGCGGATTCAAACTTTTTCTCCCAACCGTTGTGCTCGGAACTTTTTAGTAGCTAGGTTAGTCCGGCCACCATTGAGAGACAAAGCCTAATATCGAGGCACTTCCGGATCAACCAACCGGCTCCAAAATTCAATTCCGCCGGTCATGTTCTGAGCTCCGTTGAATCCTTGGCTTCGAAGCCACTGAACGACTTGCATGCTACGTCCGCCATGATGGCAGAATACCACAATTTGTGAGTCGCGATGGGTTTCAAACTCCTCAACGCGCGAAGGAGTTTGGCTCATCGGGATTAGCTTCGCCGCATCGATTCGGCAAAATTCATGTTCGTCTGCTTCGCGACAATCGATCAGTAGAAAATCGGCATTCTCGTCAATCATCGCTTTTACTGATTGAACATCGATTTCGATTGGCAGCGAGTTTTCTGATAAAGGCGGCATAAAGATTCTATTCTGAGGGAAAGTGTCTGAATCAATTTGGCTTGAGGTAGAATGGAGAGAAACGGCTAAGCATTGTTGCAGTCCACGATCGAAAGTCGAGCAGTGCCCGGAAAAGTGCGAGATCCATCCACCATAATAATGTCTAACAAAACGGACGACCTGAGAGACTTTCTGCCTACTCCTTCGGCAAGTTCTGCTCGCTTGGCCATGCCAAGGCAATCATTCCTGAGTTTTCTGTGTCGCGGGCTTGGGTTGGACAGCTTCTTAAGATTAAAGTGAACTTTGCCGCTGCTTCAAGGATCTGGAGAATTATGGAATCACGTGATTTCGCAATCGAAGTCGTCAAGACATTGCAGGCCGCCGAACATGAGGCGCTCTGGGCCGGTGGCTGCGTGCGCGATCAACTGCTTGGCCGAACCCCCAAGGACTACGATGTCGCCACCAGTGCCAGTCCAGAGCAGGTTCGTGACGTGTTCGGGAAACGGCGAACGCTGCCGATCGGAGCTTCGTTTGGCGTGATCACCGTTTTGGGCCCCAAAGGCTCCGGCGTCGACCCGATAGAAGTAGCGACTTTCCGTCGTGACGGTGGTTACTCCGATGGGCGTCGACCCGACGCGGTTGAATTTACTGATGCCAAAGAAGACGCACTGCGACGCGATTTCACAATCAATGGAATGTTCTTTGATCCCGTTGAATCCAAAGTGATCGACTATGTTGGTGGGAAAGAAGATCTGGCAGCGCGTGTCGTGCGCGCGATCGGCGATCCCAGCGAGCGAATCAACGAAGATAAATTGCGCATGTTGCGAGCAGTCAGGTTCGCTTCCACATTTGGGTTTGAGTTGGAGTCGGCAACGTTAGCCGCAGTGCAACAGCACGCCCATGAGATTGGTGTTGTCAGCGGTGAGCGTATTGGCGCCGAGATGCGCCGGATGCTGGCGGGACCCAATCGCGCATTGGCGGTGAAGCTACTTCGAGAAAGCAAGTTGCTTGAAGAGATTTTGCCCAGTGCGAGTTTGCTTTGCGCGGACACTCAAGACTGGGACGGCTTGGTGGCAAGACTGAGTCAGTTATCTGAACTCAATTTTTCTGCCGCAGCTGCGATCCTGCTGCAGCCAATCATCGACAAGCAAGGTATCGCAGAGATTGTTAGTAGATGGAAGTTGTCCAACGACGAGTGTAAGTCGATTCAATGGATTTGCGACCATTGGCGAGTGTTGTTGGCTGCCAATGAGAAACCATGGTCAGAGGTTCAGCCTGTATTGTTGAGCCGCAATGTTGAGTTGACGTTGGCCGTGATCGATGCGATGGCGCGAGCTTCCACTGTCGAGGGCTCATCGGCTTTAGGGGCGATTTCGTTTTGTCGTGAACGGCTTGCCTGGCCAGCGGAGCGGCTTGATCCCAAACCACTGCTCGACGGGGCGGACCTGATTGAGTTAGGGATTGAGCCTGGACCGAAGTTCAAGCAGATTCTCGATGCGGTTCGCAGGGCTCAGTTGGATGGAGAGATCGAAACGGTTGAGCAAGCGAAAGTGATGGCGCTTGGGATCTGATTTGAGTCTGCGGGCCGGGTATGCAGTGATTTCGAAACCCCACGTTGATTTCGAAACCCCA
>CAYSQZ010000137.1:0-12331 GCA_964433035.1 uncultured Pirellulaceae bacterium
ATATGCGTACATAACCACTAAATTGTGCGAAGAGCCCCCAGAGGGAGGGTGGCTTGGATGTATCGGATGTCGGCAAAAACCAGCGACAAAGTTTCGAGCGATCGGATCGCGAAACAACACTTACCCACTAAAAACGACGAAGGGCCCTCGCAAGTAGGCTGTAAAACGCTCAATCAGCATGAAGAGGTTTTTGTTTAATACGCTTTTCGAACGGCTGGGCGATTTCGATTGTCCAGCCTGTCAAAAACCGAGTTGGGCGGTTGAACACGGAGACTGGCCCAATTAGTCGCGTGGGGATCAATGGAGTTCCGGGAAGTTTCCAAAAAATGCGTGACTAACGAACCATGTTTTCACGTTTTCGTTTACGCTTGGACGAAGGCGAAATAGCATTTTCCCAGTCGTATAGCGACCGCTCCCAGCCACCATAGTTTGGGTTGGGAAGCATGAACCAACGTTCGCCAAACCAGGATTTGTACTTGTCTCCGGTCTCCCGTCGAGCTTCACTTGAACTGTGGTATTCAGTCGCAATTAGGTCGTTAAGATCATCGCCCAGCAAAAGAAGAATTCTGTATTCTTTCGCCAGTTCCAGCCGTCGCGTTTTTTTGTCGCTCGTCCACTCCTCTTTTTCGTTCTTAGTCAAAATCAGATCTGGATCGTCCGGCCCCATCAGCCCATGTTTGATTAAGTTCTCACGGGTTGCCGTTTCAACTTCGTGTTCTCGGTTGGTAACGTAGATGACTGTAACACCAGCGGCCCGGCAGGCGTTCACAAAATCGACTGCCCCGGGAATGGGTGTAGAAACCTGTTTTTCAACGAAAGCTTTCCAGCCGTCGCGCGAATATTCGCCATCGGATTCAATCAAGCTAACCTGATAACTCGAATTGTCGAGGACCGTTTCATCAACGTCCAGGACGACCGCAGGAGGTAGGCCAGCCAGCCAGCCTTCGGCTTGGTCCTCCGACATTTTCTGTTGCTCGGTTGAGGCTGTCCAACTGGAGTCAACCAACGCATCGCCTACCGCGGCTCGCGCGGCGCGAAAGGTTTGGCGGGCAATTGCGTCATACTCGGCCGACGTCTGAATCCAAAGCACCGCATCAAGGTCTTCGTGCGGCTGATTCGAGTCAACCTCGGGCTCTTGATCTTTCTCTTTTTCTTGAACCTTGGCTTGATCCTCTTCCTGGTCCTGCTCGGCGATCGATCCGCCCTCGATAGTTCCAGTGACCCGCGGTACTTCCAGGACAGATATCTCCGGCTCTTGGGCAGGTAATACCGGGCTGATCACCCCAAGACAGATACCGACCCAAAGAGCGATGGTTGACCTACAAATAAATATTGACATGTCGTTTCCTAAAAAGACCGGAAGAATCTCCGGCGATAGTTTGCTTTGGTGTACCATTCTAGCAATCGCAGTGCGGTTTGAAATATACTGTCAGACTTTACCCCATGAACTGCAATCCAAAAACTCGGTTGGCAACTTGCAATTAAGTAATTTGAGACGATCTTCAGCGAGGCTTGGATTGGTTTCCAATCTGTTGCTGTTAGCTATTACTTCGATTGTTGCGATTGGAATTCTGGGCTACCTTGCCATCGTGATCCGACCAGATGCAAGATCCGTAGCGGTCCCTGCTGGCATTGTTCGGGTCTATTGTGCTGCTGGGGTCGCTCAACCGATTAAGCAACTTGCAGATTTGTTCAACCAACAATCCGATTACCAGATCGAAATTTCCCGCGTCGGAGGATCAGGCGAGTTGGCAGGCCAGATTAAACTCGAATCTGAATCAGAGTTGCGCAAAACAGCCGCAATGTTCATCACCAACGACGAACTGCTTTTGACGCAGCGTTCAATGCAAGGGATTTTTGAAACTCAGATTGCGTTGGCAACTCAACGCCCTGTAATCGCTGTTGCGTCAGAGTGTGAACTTGAGTTGATAGGAATTCCAGCAATGGTTCGGGCACCTGACATTCGGTTCGGCGTGGCTTCAGAACGGGCGGCAGTAGGTTCGTTGGCGAGAAAAATTGCGGCCGACCAAGGCGTTTTGGCGGAGCTTGAGACTAACAAAACACTCGAAGCCGAAAACGTGATGGTGCTGGCCAACGCACTGGCGACTAATAGCCTCGATGCTGCGGTAATCTGGAACTCGACGGTTCTGCAACTCAACGAAGCATCTAATGCCCAGACATTAACCCAGACATTAAAACTCGCTGGACCAGCTGACCCTGCCGATCAAACGACCAGCAATGTGACCGCGGGGATCGTTGCTGCAACAGACAAGCAATTGCCCGGAGCCATAGCCTTCGCAGAGTTTCTCAAAGCAAAAAAGACCGGCGGTGTTGTTTTCGCGAAGTTTGGATTCGAGCCGATTGTGCAAGCCAGTTCAAACTCAAGCCACTAAATTCAAGCATTTTTGAAGTAGCGTCTTAAAGCGATCTCAATGTCAAATCCTCAATCGAATTCGATTTCCAAACCTCCGCCGAAAAATTACAACCGGCTATTCTGGATTTCAATGTGTGGATTCGGAGCGATGTATCTTGCGTTGATCGTGGCGATGGTAGTCGCAGACTATCAGTATGCTGACTTGTCGGATCTAAAAGAGCTAGTCAGCGATCCAAACGTTCGGTTTTCAATTTGGCTTAGCTTGATCACTTGCACGATCTCGGCAATCCTGTCGATGTGGGTCGCAATCCCCACCGGCTACGTTTTGGCCAGAGTCGGTCGAGGTTCAATCAACCGACGCTTCGCTAATCAAGGCTTGGTCCGACGATGTTTGCACGCGCTTAGATATGTAATCGATACGTTGCTCGACATCCCGATTGTTCTACCGCCTTTGGTGGTAGGCATCAGCTTATTGGTTTTGTTTCAAACTCAGATCGGGCGGTGGATCGACGCAACGGTTGGCAATTTTTTTGTCATGTTAGGAGCTCCTGGTATCCAGGGAGTCACTTACGAGATACCAGCCATCATTTTGGCTCAGTTTACCGTCGCTGCAGCATTTGCAATTCGGACCATGCGTGACACGTTTGAACAAATCAGCCCCAGGCCAGAGCAGATCGCGACAACTCTGGGCGCAAGCCACTACCAGGCGTTCGCCAACGTCGCTCTGCCGCAATCCAAAATTGGTTGCGTTGCCGCGTTCACGCTGGCTTGGGCTCGGTCTCTAGGCGAGTTCGGGCCGATCCTGATTTTTGCAGGAACTACGCGAATGAAAACGGAAGTCCTCTCGACGACCGTTTATTTGAATTTCCAGATGGGTAATCTGAAAGGCGCAGTTTCCGCGTCACTGGTACTGCTGACGTTGGCAATTTTCGTTTTGCTGGCGACGCGATTTATTACGTTGCTTGGAAATTCTCAGCGCGAGGTGATTGCATGATTGAGCTGGACAACCTTTCGATCGTGCAGGGCAATTTCTCGCTGACCGACATCAATTTTTCAATTCCTCAGAACGCTTACGCGGTTTTGACTGGTCAAACGGGCTTGGGCAAAACAAGTCTGATTGAAACGATATGTGGGCTACGACGGCCTACCGGAGGACGAGTCCTGATTGAAGGTCGAGATGTTACTCGGCTTGCTCCGTCGCAGCGTCAAATCGGATACGTACCTCAAGATTCGGTTTTATTTCCAACGATGGTTGTTGAGCGGCAAATTGGATTTGGATTGGAAATACGAAACGCCAAGCCGGCCGAGCGAAAAAAGCGAGTCAGAGAAGTCGCTGAAATGTTGCAGCTTACTTCGCTGCTCAAGCGAGCTCCCGGTGGACTATCGGGTGGTGAAACGCAGCGTGTGGCGCTGGCTCGGGCAATCGCATTTCGCCCCCGACTGCTTTGTCTGGACGAGCCGTTATGCGCTCTGGACGCGCCCGCTCGGCAAGCTTTGATTGAGCTACTTCGCGAGGTTCACCGGAGTCAGCAAATCACAGTGCTGCACATCACTCACAGCTCGACCGAATGTCAACAGTTGGGCACGGTTGAACTTAGACTCGCCGATGGAAAAATCGAGCCGATCAAGACGTAGTCGCCTTTGGCTCCGAGGGTGGCGTTGAGTTGGGGAAATGATTTCTTGATTTTGGCCAATGACCAAATATCGTTTTACTCTGGTCGAATTCTGGTTTTCAGGTTTCTGAAATTGCGAACCAGAGCTTGCATCCATGGGAGGGACTTTGTCGCTACCGTTGGTGCGCCTTTATGCAATCCGACAACGATGCTTTGGAACTTGGCTTTCTGGCCCCATATTCGATTCATTGTAGCGTTGTCAGGAACTGTACATGAATCTGCGAAAACAATCCCTTCGTCATGCATCCGCTCCAAGCCGTGAATTTCAATCAAGACGCCTGGAGAAAATTTTGACATCGATTCGTCGAAAGCTGTCTTGAAAGCGAATATGTGTAATCCGGACTTAATGTTCAACACCATCGCGATTGGCTTCCCGTCAAGCTTGAGTGAGATAAATTTGGCCTTTCCGGATTGTGCAAGCCGCTCAACGCAGTCCAGAAAAAAACGTTTGTTGTGAGGCTGTGAAGCCAAAGCGGTCCCATTTTTTCCCTTCCAACTGGATTGCTCAAGATCCAGGAACTGCTGTGCCAGAACTGAAAAATCGCTTTGAGGATCGTGTAGTTCGTAAACCACCTCTCCAAGTTTTTCGAGACGTTTAAGACGTTGCTTGGCTTTTTTTCGCAGGTTCTTTGACAAGTTGTCGAGCATATATTGTTCAGCGTTTTCAGCAGGTCTGAACGCGGCTCGTTCGAATGCATCTGCGACGAACAAAGACCGTCCGGGTTGTTTGATGGCTTCGTTGAATGGGTCGGCAATTTCCGGTTCGGCCGACATGGTGTCGAGCTTTAACAATCCATAACCCTGCTCTGCGAGAAACTCAAACATCGTCGAGAAAACCTGGGATCTGCAATCCCGGTGAATCAACGGTGTGGAATCGAAGCATTGATCGTGCTTCCATCCAACGACTGATTTTAGTGGCAGCCCATAGACTCTGTTCTCGACAATCGGCAACAGCCCTAACAGTCGCTCGTTACTGCCGCCAGAATTCTCTTCCACAACCAGGCACTTGGCATCGCAGTCGTTGAGATGGCTCAACGCAGGAATCAAGAACTCGGGTTCAAAGCTTGAGTTTCTCGAAATTGACTGGTCAATCAAATCGTTCCAGCGCTGAATCATCGACTCCAGTTCACAGGTTGACGTGATCCAACGCGCGCAGAAACGTTCAGGAAATTTGGGTATAGCCTGAGGAGGCAATTCCGATACTTGTTTTTTGGAAACGAAATGATTCATTTTTGATTTGCAGGGCAAGGGGGCAGACTGAGGAATAACCTACGTTACGAAAACGTGGTGGGCTTTGAAAAATTGAATGCTTCAGATTCGGATTATTCCGCATAATTGTTCGTGGGCTTAAAAATCGGAATTTGATAAAATCTGGCCCGGTTTTTCGATGAACCCACGCCCCTCGTCGCACAGTTTAAGCAGTTATCCGGGCAGCGAAGCGGTATTGGTTTGCATGATCACCATTTCGTGATACCTCCCGCCAAGCTCCATCAGCGATTGATGGGTGCCGACCTCCGTAATTTTGCCATTTTCGAGAACGACGATTCGATCGGCGCTGGAAATGGTGCTAAGCCGATGGGCAATAACAAAGCAAGTTCGATGTTCCATCAGCGCGGTCATGCTGGACTGGATTAACCTTTCGCTTTCGGTGTCGAGGTTACTTGTCGCTTCATCGAGGATTAGGATTTTCGGGTCGGCCAATACGGCTCGGGCAATCGCCAATCGTTGCCGCTGACCGCCGCTTAGTCTGACGCCACGTTCTCCGATGGTCGTGTCGTAGCCGTGAGGCAACTTATCGATGAATTCTGCAGCGTTAGCGATCTTTGCAGCGGCCGCTATTTCTTGACCAGTAGCCTGACGATTAGCGTAGCCGATGTTCTGAGCAATCGTTCCGTCAAATAGAAATACATCCTGTTCGACGATTCCAGTTAAACGTCGATAGCTTTCAACATCAACGTTGGTCAGGTCGAGATCATCGAGCAATATGGCTCCGCTGGTCGGGTCGTAGAAACGGGCGACAAGGTTACAGATCGTGGTTTTCCCCGCGCCACTGGGGCCGACTAAAGCGATGGTTTCTCCCGGCTTAACGGACAAGTTAATGTTCTGCAGTGCAAAATCGTCTGCCGCGGGGTAGCTGAAGCTGACATCTTTAAACTCGACCGCCCCCAGGAATTCTGACGGCTTGATCTCAACGGTGTGGGCATCTGACTCCATCTCCAATGGCTCATCCAGCAAATCCAAAACACGATCGAATCCGGAGAGGCTGTTCTGGAAAGCCGCAGCGCTCTGGGCAAGCGTCGCCAGTGGGCCAAGCAGCATCAGCACATACACCAGGAACATCATTAGGTCGCCCATCGTAAGCTGGTCTTGAAGCACTCTCCAACCGCCGTAGACCAACAACCCTGCAGTCGCCAGCGGAATGCCGGTTTCCCAAACGATCTCGATCGTCCGCGACCACCACCAAGCGTACAATTCCTGTCGTCCCATGACGTGATTTCCACGCATGATGCGATTGGTTTCGGCTTTTTGTCGACCAAATGCGCGGACGACCCGTATCCCGCCGAACGACTCGGTTGTCAGCGAATCGACTTCTTCACGTTGAGCACGTACGCGTCGAAATTGCGGTCGAATGCGATGGATCCAGGTTCGATGTGTAAAATAGACAAGCGGAACAATTCCTATCGCTCCGATTAAAAGACGCCAATCGACCCACGCCAGCACAATAAAACTGCCGACCAGTTGAATGACGGCTCGCCAGGGGTTGTACAGCATGCCAAAGACAAGGTCACCAACGCTGCCCGCATCTTGACGCAATATGCTGGCTGCACCACCGGACTTCAGTTCGTGAATTCGATGTAAGGGTAATCGGGAAGCATGTTCAAAGACTTGTTTGCGGATCGACATTTGCAACAACTTCGTTACACGAGTTGCGTGCCATCGTCCCCAGACATGCAAGAACAATTTCAGGAGCGAGACCATCAGGATGCCGCCAACGATCATCAGCAATAGAGGCCAGGGGTCCCTTGGAATCCACTCTGGAAAGGTTGGCGGAAGTGGTTCGTTGGTCAATACATAATCGACAACCAGCTTGACTGCGGCCGGAGGAATCAGGGCAAGGATCGTGGCGATCGTCAGCGTTGACATTGAAAAAATGATTGAGCGTCGGTGGCCACCAAGCATGCCCAGAAATTCTCGAACAAGCATCCAGCTTGAGCGGTCGCGATGTGATTTTTTTCGCTGGTGTTTTTTGCCGGATGAAGCCGCGTCTTTTTCTGAATCCTTGTCTCGATTCAGAAATTCCTGCTTGTATTCTTCAAATCGCTGGCGACTCGACAGAGGGTGTTTGCTCATTGCCTATTGTTTCGCTCTCAGAGTGGCGACGGTTCGGTACCGTCACGATCGCGCCGGTCTTGAAATCATAAACATCGTCGTTGCGTTGAGCAAACGAACGACTTGGGTTTTCTTTTTGAAGATTCGAACGTATCGCGGTCACGTTGCTAAGGCTTCGTTGAGTTGTCAGCCAATAACGTAACTGCAACCTGTAGGCCAACTGGTTGGGCCAATTGTTTGTATTGAGCAGTTTTGCAATTTAACCTTCCTGCTTGCGGGAGCTTCGGCCGGGGAAAGTTTTCGGCTAGGGAATCGTTGGGCCTGAGATGGATTCTGTTTTAGTCCATTTGGCCAAAGGAGGTTTAAACGCAGAGATCACAGAGGAGACAACAAACAATTTCTCTGTGTCCTTCGTACCTCCTCAACGGTCACCGAACGCCAATGTAATCCTGGGGCGCTGAGTACCGCGCGCTGTAAGTGTGGACTTGGGCTGTACTCTTTCCATCGGGTGTCTTTAGAGGCAATTTGTTTTTACACCAGTCAAGGATGCTACCTTTGTAGTTCAATGCCCGCCAACCTTGCTGGTTCAAACTGGCGGCATACTTGCCGCTGCGAAAACCGATTGTGCAATAAACGATAAGCGTTTTCCCCTGGTGCTGGCTCGCCGATTGCTCGAACTCGGATTTTGTAAGTGCGCCCGGAATCATCGAGACGTCTGTTTCAGCTTTCGATCGAACATCGATGATCACAAACCGATCTTGCTGGCTTTCGTCACTTTGCAGTTGTTGAATCTGCGACGCGGATATTTGAGGTGCATGCGACCTATCGCTGAGCAAAACGACAAGCATTAAGGCTAATCCGGCTAGCACCATTACCAATAATGAAATGACCGGCCAATTGTTGATTGCCAGACTGGTACTTGAAGGCTCCACTACATCAAATGTTTCGATAACTCAATCTCCAGAAATTTCGCTTTCGACGACCAATAAGTAGCAGCAACGAAGAGCCCAAACCTGCAGGTGAAAAGTTCGGCAGGAGTCAGTTGGGCAGCGCGATATTGGTCATGTCGCCTTGGGAATTTCCGGGTCTTTGAATGAGAATCGTTTCACCGTCAAGGTCGAACTGAGCAGCTCTTCCCTACCGTTGCGCTGGATAAAGAAAAACGGCTGGATTTGGCGAGCCAAGCATTATTCTGCCAGCGTTTTTGAGGAACCAAGTGTGTGCTTTGGTTTACTTTCTCGCTTGCAGAACGCGAAGCACTTGCACCACTTGCACTTGGCTTAGTCCGTAGTAGAACTACTCGCTGTTATCCTCAAGGCGAAACGGGAACCCGATGCCAGAGCCGGAAATTTGCTTGAGCCAGAGCCTTTGGCCCGAGCGTTGTTCTGGTCGCATTTCGTTTCTGACCAATGCGTTTTAAGTTCATCAATTCCAGATTCTCGGCAACTCGTTGAATAGTAGCTCGACCAATTTGTTTTCCCGACGCCGGTTCCTCAAAGGTTCGCTGGCCCTTGCGGCTGGGTTGGGTACCTACTCGATCGGCATCGAACCAAGATGGGTGAGTGTTGAACACCATTTGTTGCCGATCGTGGGTTTGGCGGAAGACTTGATCGGCAAGACTGTTGTTCAGATCAGCGACACTCATGTCGGTAATCGTGTCGGTGAATCCTACCTGCGTCAGCAGTTCGAATATGTCGATTCGCTTCACCCTGACTTTGTCTTTTTCACCGGTGATTTTCTGGACGACGCAACTGAGTGGCATGTAGATCAAGGCGAGAAGATGCTTCGGCACTTTCCGCGCGGCGGTATCGGCACTGCTTGTGTGTTGGGCAATCACGATTATGGCGAGTCTGTTGGACCGGCAGGAAAAAGCCGAAAATGCACGCAACGTCTGACGAGTTTGTTTGCCGATCAAGGTCTGAACTTGCTTCGCGACGAGGTGGTTGACTTTCCGGGGCTGCGTGTGGTCGGATTGCGAGACTACTGGTACGGCGGCTTCAATCGCGATTCGGCCGGCGAGGTAATTGCCGCGGTTGTTGATCGCCCGGGGATCGTGTTAAGTCACAATCCAGACACGGTCGATCTGCCGATCTGGAACGGCTACCAAAACTGGGTGCTGTGCGGTCACACCCACGGCGGACAATGCTGCTTCCCGCTTATCGGAGCTCCTCTGGTACCAGTCGATAACAAGCGTTATATCTCGGGCAGTTACGATATCGCCGGGGGGCACAAAATGTTCATCAACCGTGGGCTGGGACATACCTCTCGAGTGCGTTTCATGGCCCGGCCCGAAATCACAGTTTTCAAGATGACCAAGGGATGAAGTTAGTTGCGAGGGCGATTTTTTCTCTTTCGATTTTGCCCTTTTTCCGATTCAACGAATTCGAATGGTTGCCCGATCATTTGTTCGATTTGTTTCCGCTGATTCGCTTTGAGTTTTGAAAGCAATTTTTCTCGAGCCTTTTCCCGTAGCTTCGCAATTTCTTCCTTGAGCTCTTCCTCGATTTCCTTTTCTGTTTTTCGCAGTTCTGATACCTGGTCATCCGTAATTTCGAGTTTTGTTTTTACGGGATCGTTGGTGAGTATTTCGGTCAGAGTAAGCCGACGCATTTGTGACTGCATTCGAATCTGGCGTAGACGCTCCTGTTGATGACTCAGCAACACAGAATCCAACTGGGACTTTGCTTCCGCACGGATTCGGCGAATTTGAACCAGCCAGTTGCTATCTCCAAAATCGAGATTGCGAATTTGTGAGGCCGCATCCTTTTGTACTTGCGCCGAAAGCTCCTGGATTTGTTTGTATTGGAAGTCCGCCATTTCCAATTCGCCCCGGATCGCTTTGTCTGACAACATGCCCACATCGCTGGCTTGCAGGTTGTAGTTGTTTGCAGTCCAACCAACGGGTCGGTCCAAAGCAATATCGTTCAACATCGGAATCATCGCTCGCATTTCAGCCGTGCCTTCGGGCCCATAGGCGACTTCTTTTGCACTGCCCATGAAACTGGAGTACTCTTCGACTGAGTCGAAAATGCCGTATGAGCCGTCTTCGCGCGGTTCAGCTTTTTGAGCAAAGGAAAGACTGCCCAAAGCAAGTGTCAGTACCACGGCTGAAAATGCGATTCTCATTTTTGTGCTCCAAGAGTGGCAACAGTTAAGTCTTTACTGAAAATATGCCTAACTCACTGGCACCTGTCAACAAAAGTGATGGTTTACGGCAACGGCGTAGATCAATAGCCCAAGGTTCTTGATTGAACCTTGGGAAAATGAAACACAACGCACACAATCCTGCTCTAGCAAGGCAAAGGTCGATTTCGGGCAGTTCCTCCTTTTTCAACTGCCAAATTAAAATCGGCGCGACAATTCCTCCCAACGGTGCAACGCAGTGTGTGAACTGCGCCAGATGTACAAACATGGCCCATTGATTGGGCGAAAAAAACCATTCTCCTTTGAGTTTGGCTGCAGGGCGCTTGAGTGGCGGTTGTGGATTCACTTCCACTCGATGCGACTGGTGATGCTTTGGATAACTCATTTTTCCGTTCTCGCCTGGGAATATCAATTCCATTGCAGCAAATTCAAAATTCCCAATCTCAATTTTCAGCGTGGTTCGGAAGCGGCAGCAAGTACGGCAATTGATTGATCACGAGCGGATTTCCGATAGAATAGTCAGTTGGGAAGCAAGCATAAAAACCAAGTCTGCTTTTTGCAGCACGGTCGACCTAAACCTCAAGTCATCCGCCCCTTCCTCACCAGTCTTAAACGTTTTGCATTTGGGAGTAACTTAATGTTCAAAAAACTACGAATTTACAGTATCGCATTAATGACATTGGTCTTCTGCTCTAGTGCTTACGGACAACTTTTCTATGGCGGGTTCACGCATTCTAAAGGCTCAAACAACTCGACGCTTGGCATTGGTCCGAATGCTTCCTTCGAGTTGTTTGTAGAGTTCGGCGAACTACCTAGCGTCGATTCATTGGAATTATCCATCTCTCTCGGTTTTAACTCCGCAGCGACCCTTCCGCCAATAACCAACATATCTGGCTTAGGTATTTTCAGTGACGCCACGGTATCTTTTACTCCTACCGACTTTGGCGGCGAAGCCTTGCTTTCCATTCCCAACGCCGCCGTTCTCAATGACAACACGCCCGTTGCTGAAGTCTTCTTTGATACAACCGGGCTTTCAGATGGTGATACATTTATCTACAGCATCGATGGCGCCTTCATCGATGTCGATCAGATATATGCGACTACTAATTTTGAGACTTTTTTCGCGACCATTGATGCGAATGCGGTGCCCGAACCTTCCTCGGCAGGGTTCCTGCTTGCATTAGCAACCACCGTGATGATGCGGCGAAAGCGAGACTAGGAAAAAGGTTTCGCCTAAATGCGGTACTACAAACATCGGGTTCGAAATGCGCTCTAAATAAATACACGCCGGTTATAGATGTACCACACGATCGTAATGATGAGCAGCACCAACAACACGATCCAAGTCCAAAATTCCTTCCGAGCAGGAATCGCCGAAATCGTCGCTTCTACTTTCTCGTATCCAAGATTCAATTCCTCCCGAACCTCGAGATTGCTTTCCAGGCTATCAAGCAAATTGACGGCAAACAGCTGATCCGGCTCCGCCTCTCCTTTGGCACTGCCCTTGCCGGTGTTACGGAGGCAGAAGGCTTTGATGGCTTCGGTCAGCGTCACCTGGGAATCTGACTCGAGATTCTCCAGATATTGAACCGTTCGCCACAGGCTTGTTCGCCCGCGAAGCACCGGTGCCGAGCTGTTTCTGGCTCAATCTGACGCGGTCGGCGCGGCATCGACGGATGTACCAAGCGATCAAATACCCGGACGGATCGGAAAGAAGGATTGTTGAGAAACTCAACAACGCGTGGGTGTGAGAAAAGAGCGGATGGAGAGGGATTCGAACCCCCGGACGAGTTACCCCGTCGCCGGTTTT
>CAYSQZ010000138.1:0-9680 GCA_964433035.1 uncultured Pirellulaceae bacterium
GGGAGGGTCGAGAAAAGACGATGAAATCGGCTTTGATCGGGGAGGGTTGATGTGCGCTGCCTGTAAACCCTCCCCGGCCGCTGCGCGTCCGACCCTCCCGCAAGCAGGAGGGTTAGATTTTAGAACGCTCAATCGGAGTAGCTAACCGTCGGCTGAACCGGGGCGAGATCGGCGACGATCGACGGGATCGCGTCCTGAGAACGCAGATCCGCAAGTTTGCGACATCAGCAACGTCACATTTCGGCAGAACTCGCGTTCACTTTCGGCGTATCTGCTCACCCAGCCAGGCGAGCGCCTCAAGAAACTCATCGTGTTGATGTTCCGGGATTGGGTCGGCATGATTGGCGTCTTGGACTTGGAACGTTTTCTGAGGCCCTCTGAAAGCATCGATCACCATGTTTTGATAGTGAGGCGGGACAACGGTATCCCGCTCGGAGCAAACGAACAGGCAGGCAGCGGAACACCTTGCTGCATTGGCGACCGAATCTAGTTGCACAGGAATCTGATTGGCGATCAGTTTGGACATCCCGAAACTCCAACGGCTGTATCGCGGTCGAGTGGCAATCATCTTGGCCAAAGCAGGTGGGTTGCGTAAAAAGATCCCGGCAGGAGATTTTCTAGCCGCCAAATAAAGTGCCGAGATGCAACCCAAGCTGTTTCCGTAGAGCAGGATTTTGCGATCGGGAAATTGTTCAACCGCCGCATCCCAAAACGCATCGCAGGTGTCGGTAAAATTTTGCAGCGACGCCGGCCCATCGCTGCCGCCATAGCCGCGATGGTTGAGCGTCCACGTTTCGGTTTCAATGTCGGACCAAAGATTTGCCGGAAAACTGCGAGCGCGCTCGGCCCGACCGCCGGTGCCGGGAAATTTGAGCAGCAATAGTTGAGTTGCCGGTTGGGTCGCGATCTCTGAGTTTTCGTTGCCGACAATCCAGACTTCAGCTTTGCCAGTTTTGGTTTGGATCCATTTTCTCGACTTGCCTTCGGTGTCAATGAAATCGGTGCTCGGGCACAAGATTAAACGATCGGCAATGCGGGAGAGAAAAGTCATCAAACCTTTTTGATTAGGATTCAGTTACAGGCGACGACTTTAACTCTCGCGCTCAGCGGCAAATGCGATGCGGCCGGGCGCTCAAGTGGAGAACATCAACCCTCCCCGATCAAAGCCAATTTCATCGTCTTTTCTCGACCCTCCCAGGATTGGCCAATTTTGGGAGGGTAACTTTGTCTAGTCAAATCACTCAGTTAAATCGTTTAGTTTGAGGATCCAGAGTTTCGCCGGGCACAGCCTGAACTTGCTGCTTCCTTGCCCGCTGATACTTAGTGAACTCGTTGACCCGGCTTGGCGCCATCGTCCGGGCTGAGCAGGAACACTTCCTCACCGCCGGGGCCACTGGCGCAGACCATGCCTTCACTCAAGCCGAATTTCATCTGTCGTGGTTTCAAGTTGGCAACCATCACGACTTGCCGGCCGACAAGTGTCTCGGGATCGTAAGCCGCTTTGATGCCCGCGAAAACTTGTTTCCGATGCTCGCCACCAAGGCTAAGCGTTAGCTTAAGAAGTTTTCGCGCCCCTTCGACATGTTCGGCGCTAACAATTCGAGCGACCCGCAAATCGACTTTCATGAAATCGTCGATGGTGCATTCTTCGGTCATCGGCTCGTCGATCATCGGTTGCCCGCTATCGTTGTACTTGTCTGCTGCTGCGGCTGCTTGATCGGCTGCAACTGCGGCTTCTGCTTCGACTTTACTTTCTTCTTCCATCGCCTTTACGTCCTTTTCTTCGATTCGTTTCATCATGTGTTTGAATTTGGCAACCGCTGAACCAGTCAACGGTGTTTTGGATTGATCCCAACTAACGATCGGATCGTTGAGCAGGACGCCGGTTTTCTCGGCAAGATTGGGCAACACTGGCGAGAGGTAAATTACCAATTGGCGGAACAGGTTCAACGCGACCGTGCAAACGTCTTGAAGCTCGCCAGCTTTTTCCGGATCTTTCTTCAGGTTCCAGGGCTCTGCGTTTTCCACGTACGGATTGGCGCGGTCGGCCAGTTCGAGGATCAACCTCATCGCTTTGTTGTATTCACAGTTTTCATAAGCCGCCGCGATCTCGTCTCCGGCAGCCGCCGCTGATTCAAATAGTCCGCCATCGTCAGGATAAGTTTCCGAAAGCCCGACGTTCTTGACGAATTTTGCACTGCGGGACGCAAGGTTGACGACCTTACCTACCAGGTCGGCGTTGACCTTCGTGGTGAACTCTTCAAAATTTAAATCGAGATCGTCCAGTCGCGCACCGAGCTTGGAAGCGTAATAGTAACGCAACGCTGATGGATCGAGATGCTTCAAATAGGTCGCGGCTTTGAATGCCGTTCCCTTTCGTTTCGACATCTTCTCACCGTTGACGGTCAGGAAACCGTGGATGCGGACTTTGGTTGGCAGATTGTACCCGGCTGCTTTAAGCATGCCCGGCCAGAACAAAGTATGGAAGTAGGTGATGTCTTTGCCGATGAAATGATGGATCTCAACGGCGTCATTTTTCCACCAATCGTCCAGCGACTGACCATTCGCTTTGCACCACTGCAGCGTCGAAGCGATGTAGCCGATGGGCGCGTCAAACCAAACGTACCAAAAGTTCCCCGGGCTGTCCGGAATCTCAAATCCAAAATAGGGAGCCGGACGCGAGATGTCCCAGTCACGCAACTCCTTGGCGCCTTCTTTGCTTTCGGGATCGCCGAGGAAATGGCCTTTGAGGTAGTTTGCGATTTCAGGTTGAAGATGATCGCCAGACTGCGTCCACTCGCGTAAAAAACCGTGCAACTGCTCAAGCTCAATGAACAAGTGCTTGGCCGAGCGGATTTCAGGTTTGGTTCCCGAGAGTGTGCTGACCGGGTCGATTAGTTCAGTTGGCGAGTAAGTGTGCCCGCATTCGCAGTTGTCACCAGCTTGATCGGTTCGCTTACACTCCGGACAAGTCCCGGTAACGAAACGGTCGGCCAGGAATGTGCCGGCTTCAACGTCGAAAAGTTGCTCGACGTCTTTCTCTTTGACCAAACCGGCTTCCCGGATTGTTTGCCAAATCTCACCACAGAGCTGACGGTTCTCGTCCGAATTGGTACTGCCGTAGTTGTCGTAGTCAATTTGAAAGCCCTGAAAGTCACGCTGATGATCGGCGTCGGCTTCGGCGATGACTTCTGCTTCGCTGCGACCTTCGGCGCGGGCGCGAATCATGATTGCGGTGCCGTGAGTGTCATCGGACCACGGGAACAAGCATTCGTGCCCGCGCAGTTTTTGAAAACGGACCCAGATGTCCGTCTGGATGAACTCAACCATGTGCCCCAAGTGAATTGGCCCGTTGGCGTATGGCAGTGCCGCAGTAACAAGGATTTTCCGCTGTTTGTTCATTTATGAAGTATTTTCTGCTGGCCGCGACTGATGATGTGTTGGCCTGCCTGAATGAAGTCGAGGTTCGCAGTCGAGATTTTAGACAATCGGCTTGATTGCACTACCCGCGTTAGAATTATCGCGTTGGTTTGACACCAATTGGGGCAGATGGTTCATGGTCGGTTTTCACCGAATAAGGTGGTGAGGGTACGTGTCGTATTCGTCTGTCGCCATGAGGAAGGACTCGTAACCTCGTCCACTAAGCCATGAGGCAGGGCTCGTAACTCGCCCACTACATCAAATGCCGATCTGAGATCGCTACAAACTTGGGCCCAACGAACCTAACCCGCTTTCTTCATCACCTCGGCGTTGAGTTTGTTGTATAGCGTTTTGAGGCTGATGCCCAATTGCTGAGCTGCCGCGGTCTTGTTGCCATTAAGCTGGTCGAGCGTGGCGTGAATGGTTTCCATTTCCAACTCTTTGAGAGAACGGCCAGCGGTGCTAATCGGTATCGTGCTGGGGCCGGACGAAGCAAAGTGTTTGGGTAGGTCCTTGGCAGTGATCGGAAGCCCATCACACAGAATCGAAGCGTGCTCGATCACGTTGGCAAGCTCGCGAATATTGCCCGGCCAACTGTGTGATTGAAGCAGCTTGATCGCCGATTCATCAAACACCTGATCGAGCGTTCGCTTAGCCGCATCGGGAACTTGACGCGAGATCAAGTGGTGGGCGAGTTGCGGAATGTCTTCAAGGCGATCTCGAAGCGGCGGCAATTGGACTTCGAATGTGTTGATGCGGTACATCAGGTCCTGACGAAATTCTCCGTCGGCAACCATTTTTCCCAGATCGCGATGGGTCGCGCAAACGATTCGAACATCGACTTCGAATGGCTGGCTGTCGCCAACTCGCCGGACTTCGCCGCTTTCAAGAACCCGCAGCAATGTGGCTTGGGTTGATTTGGGTAGTTCGCCGATTTCGTCAAGAAACAAAGTCCCGCCATCGGCTACTTCGAACAGTCCCTGTCGGTGTTCGTCGGCGCCGGTGAAAGCACCTTTGCGGTGCCCAAAGAGTTCGCTTTCGATCAAGTTTTCTGGCAACGCACCACAGTTGATTGCGACAAAAGGCTTGTCGCAGCGGCCCGATTGCTCGTGAACCGCGCGAGCTGCGAGTTCTTTTCCCGTTCCAGTTTCGCCAATCACGATCACGGTCGAATTGGTTGGTGCAACCTTTTCGATCAGCGCTCTGACACGCTGGAACGAGCGGTGGTTGCCAATCATCTTGGGTTCGCCTTCGACGCGGTGGAGGCGCAACTGAAGCGCTTGGATTTTGTTGTTCAGCTCGCGGCGAACGGCAACGCGCTGCAGCAACGCCTTGAGGTCGACTAGTTTGCACGGTTTTTGCAGATACTCGAAGGCACCGAGTCTTAACGCCGAGATCGCGGTGTCGGTTGAGCCTTTTCCGGTCAACACTATCGCTTCGGTGGTTGGGGCCAGCTCTTTGGTTCGCCTGATGACATCGATACCGTTAAGTCCTGGCATGTCGAGATCGACTATGATGCAGTCAAACGTTTCCTGTTCGATCGCAGCGACCGCAGTCAAGCCGTCTGGGCAGACGGTTACCGTGTGTCCCATGCGTGGCAATTCGGCAGCGATGAGTTCTTGCAAGTGAATTTCATCATCGGCGAAGAGAACTTTCATCTTCTTCGTTTCTGAATCCCGTTTTGCGTTTTGATCAAGCCGCGATTTTTGCGAGTTGTCTTTGTTCATTTTCCACCAGTGGCAAACTTACAGTAAACTTCGAACCCTTGCCCGGACCATCGCTTTGAGCGGTGATGCGGCCACCATGTTCTTCAATGATTTGATATGTGATCGAAAGTCCTAACCCGGTCCCCTGCCCGTCTCGGCGACGAGTAAAAAATGGTTCCCAGAGATGTTTTTGGACTTCTTCATCCATTCCGCAACCGTCGTCAGTGACGCTTAGGATTGCTGACGGGCCCTTTCGATTGAGCTCGATTGTTACGGTTCCGTTTTCTTCGACGCTGCCCAATGCATTGGTAATCAGATTGAGCGCGACCTGCTTCATTTCCTGTTCGTTGACGATCGCAAAGACGCTTGGCTGAGCATTGAAGACGATATTGCGACCACGGTATTTGCTCAGTGGCTTGACCATCTCGATCACTGCGTCAATCAACGGGGTGAGATTGGTTTCGGCCTTGGTTGGGTCTCCCATTCGCGAGAAATCGAGCAAGCCGGCTGTGATTCCTTTGCAGCGAAAAGCTTCATCCTGGATTCGTCGCAAATACTTTTTCATGTCAGCGATTTCAGAATCAATGGTGTCCTGATCGGTGCCGGCGGCGGGATCGAGGATGTCATGAATTCTCGATTCAAGTGATTCAGCTGACCAGGCGATTGTCGCAAGTGGGTTGTTGATCTCATGAGCAACGCCAGCGGCAAGGAAACCAACGCTAGCCATTTTTTCACTGCGGACAACTTCCTTGGTCCGCTGCTGGACCTGGCGATTGAGGTCGGATTTGATTTCCTGGAAATTGGCGGTCATCTCGTTGAGCGCGTCTCCGAGTTCGGCGACTTCATCCTCAGAATCCATTTTGATACGAAAGCCGAAGTTACCGTTGGCAACCTGGCGGGAACCTTCAACCAGGGTTTCAAGCGGATGAATAATTCGCTTGCGAAATCGGGACATAATGAAAAAGATCGTCGCCATGGCAGCAACTCCAAGCAAGACGCTCAGTGTCATCCAGGTGTGATATTCGGTACGGGCGCGTTCTGAAAATGATTGCATCCGTTGTTGCATAAAGACTGGAATCTGGGCTGCCAGTTTTTGTAGTTCGTCGAGTTCATTTTCCAGCGGCGTAAAGATTTTGTTGGCTCGGAAAACCCGGTCGTTGTGGTCTTGGCCGCCAACAATTCGATTGATCTCGTCCAGGCGCGAGCGAAAATCGACCACGAAATCGAGTTCAGGTTGCTTTTCACCAATCCACGGGTCCGTATCACTGTTGGTTAACTGAACTTCGTAGTTGTCCAGCGCCAGTTCGACGAGCTGGAGTTGATAAGTAACATCGCTGCGACTGATGCGAGATTGGTCAAACGATGAGCGAATGTTCGCGCTGTCGTTACCCTGGTGCCGGTACTCCCAAAGATTGGATCGCAGCGTACTGACTTGGTTGCTGAGTTTGGCTGCTTCTGGCAATTCCAGTGAACGCTCGCGAATACTCTTGGTTAGCTTGCGGAACTTCAATACGCCTTGCAGACTTGCCGCAGAGAGAACCGAGACAATGATCAATAACATGATCACGCCAAAGCGCATCTGGTCACGAATTCTCCGCAAGTCAAACAATAATTTCTCCGGGTAATTTTTTGATTCGATTAAAGAATCCAGTCCAAGCCAAAATTGGGCGTGCAAAAATTACATGGAGGTAGCCAAGCAGGCAATGTCAGTTGGGAGCCGGTCTGCTGGCAGATTGAAATTGGCAAGCTGGCGAGAGATTTGCCGCGAATTTACGAGAAACGATGCTTGGTGATGTCAACTTTTCGGACCTTGCATTGGTAAGTGACATCAAAGTGAGCCCAGCACGCAATATTGTCTGGTCCCCCAGGCCCACTCCCGAGCCCTGCAAATCTCTTTGGCGAACTAGCTACTCAAACTGAGCAGTTTTAGCATTGGCGGTCTGGTGTAGGTCAGGCTGTGCCTGACGAAATGAACAGGATCGGCATGCACAGCATGCCCTACCCTTGGATCCAAACTAAGTGGAATCAATGCAGGACTGAAGACGCTCAGTTTGAAGCTAGAGCTTACGGAAATCGTTCTGCCACGAATCACACGAATAAACACGAATTCTATCACGCTAATATTCGTGTGATTCGTGGCTTTGACTACCCGTCCATGAGTTAAGTTTTGGCAAAACGTTTTGTTAGTAGTGAAAAATGGGAAGGCTTGGCAAGAATCGCCCTTATGGAACATCAATTACCGTATCAAAGGCGTCGCTGTTCCAGACAACCTATTTATTGGTTCTCGACGCATGAAGTGCAAACGAAACGTTCGTTGGCGCTGGCCTGGGACGCCCGCTGTTGCTGCAGCATTCGTTGAAATCGACCCAGCACTAGTTCGCCAGCCTGATACCCCGCATCGGACATCTCTCGGGCTTTGGTGAAGTCTGCAAAGTCGAACATCGAGGTATCGACGACAATCATCTGGTCGACAGTTTTGGTGCGAAGCGCGGTTATCTGATGGTCTTGAACTTCGTTGGCACGCATGATCGTTTGCAACTGACTCGGTGCACGCATCAATTTTGCAGGCATTCCGAATCTGTTTTTCCCAAAACGTTGCGCAATCTGAGCCGCGATGTTAATTCCAACGGTCAAATCGGCTCCACGTTCGGCAAGAATGTCCGAAGGAATGTTGTTGATAATTCCGCCGTCGACCAACGCCATTCCGTCGCGCATGATTGGCTTGGAAATGTGGGGTATGTTGATGCTTTCCAGAATCGCATGTGTTGCATCGCCACTGTCACGTATGACCTGTCTACCGGTGATCAAATCGACCGATACCGTGCTGACCGGGGTCAACAACTGTTCGAGTTTGACATCTCCGAGGCGGTTTCGAAGCAACCCATCCCACTTGCCCATTCGAAATTGATAAAGCATGTACCACTCGTTGCCCTTGGGCAATCGACGAAAAGCCCAGCCCGGAGACAAGTCGTGCAAAAAGGCTTCGGTGCATTCGTCTGGAGACATGCCGTAGGCGTAGGGAACAGCCATCAACGCACCTGCGCTGGTGCCGGTGATTACGTCAAAGAAAATGCCCTGCTCTTCAAACGCTTTGATTACGCCAAGATGCGCCAAGCCTCTTGCAGCTCCGCCGCCAAGGGCTAAACCAAGCCGTGTCTTTCTGATGAACCGAACAAGACGAGAAATGCCCATCTTTTCCAGACGCGAAGAATGTCTGCCATTGCTCAATACTATCTTGAAATCTGGAAGCCCCAGACCCTTGGGCGACGAAGGGATTGTTTCGGGTTTAACTCCCTCTCGCAGGAGCCAAGCCCAATGGAGTCGAGCCGCCAATCGTGACTCGGCATCCAAAAGTGATTGCAGGTTCGCTCGATTTTCATTTTCGTTTTTCAACCCTGAGAGCCATAAAACCTTATCGCACTGAACAAGAATTCTCTGCTGCTCTTCCGGGCTGGAATTTGAAAGCCAGACCAATGTGTGGCCGTCGTAACTGCTTTGTTCTGAAAGTCGTCGTTGCACCCAATCCGATTTCGCGGCCTGAGTCATATTGCGAGGAATTTCAGAAACGTTGAAATTTTCCAGATTTGAAGTGGAGTTAAGCCGGTCAGCGATGATCCGAAGGTTGACAGTTTCTCTGCCAAGAGATTCGGCAAGCCGAGCCAGCATTCGCCTGGCCAAAACCGGTTCACCACCGTCGCCGACAATGCCGATCACTCGTGAAACGTTGCGGACTTTTTTACGAGTAGTTTCTCGTCGCAAGCGAAAACCAAGGGCTCGGCTCAGATTAGCCGCCAGACCGGGGACTTTCATTACCAGTGTTTGGTAATCGGCGCGATCCAGTTCAAGCAACTTTGTGTCCATAACAGCCGTTGCCGAGATCGATCGTTCTTGACCCGTTAGCACTGAGATTTCACCAAAGTGCTCTCCTGCGCTTAAGTGGTCTACGAATCGTTCAGCTCCGGGTGTATCGGTAACTGTCGTTTTGACTCGCCCCTCAACAACGATCATCAAGCTGTCACCAGCGTCATTTTGTCGAAAGACTGTTTGGTCACTCTCAAACTCGACCCAGCGAAAACTGTCGGCAATCAACTTGATTTGCTCAGGAGAAAACTCGCATGCGATTTGGCTTTGGCGAAGTGCTTGAACTTTATCTTCGTATGTCATTTTCGATTTCCTGTTTTTTCGCTTATTCAGAGTTGCGTCTTTTTTAAGTGCAAATCTTGTTCTAAGTCTCTGATTGACTCAAAAAGGGATCTGAAAGCGTACACGCAGTAACATTGGCGTGCTTTTAGACGACGCCGTCGTGGGGCTCTTACGCGTTTGGTCAAATGTTTGAAAAGGTAAGATAGCACCGAACGAAGTCATCTAATCCAGTCGGGCCTGGTGCCTTGGAAAGTTCAAAGATAGTGCCGCCGGATAGCTTGATTGGCATTGCGCTGTCCTGCGAGCAAGAAGCGGCAACTGAATCCGCCCTCGCTGACGCGTCGGGTTTCCAATCTGCGAGGGAGAAGCGGCAACTGAATCCGCCCTCGCTGACGCGTCGGGTTTCCAATC
>CAYSQZ010000138.1:9780-12327 GCA_964433035.1 uncultured Pirellulaceae bacterium
GCGAGGGAGAAGCGGCAACTGAATCCGCCCTCGCTGACGCGTCGGGTTTCCAATCTGCGAGGGAGAAGCGGCAACTGAATCCGCCCTCGCTGACGCGTCGGGTTTCCAATCGGATTCGATGTGACTAAGTTCAGGATCTTTGTGGAGATTTGCAGGTCCGCTCTTTGCCTGGTGGAACGAACAAGCCCGATTAGAGATCGGTTGAAACTGTCCCAACAGATGCATCGACTAAATCAAGGCTACTTGATTTCGATTTAGAGAAGTTGGCAGACGATTTAGAGTTCGACCGAAGAGCTGCTGGCGTCTGATTGGTTTCTGAGTTGATCCATCAAGAAACTTACGGCCCGTCCGTAGGAGCGAATTGAAGTCGAATGGTCACCTTCCTGCGCCGCAGTTTGAGCTTTGCTGGTCAGTGATTTCAACTGGGCCCAATCGACTTGCCAATTTTCCTGTAGCGCCCCTTGCTGCAGTTTGCCGAGCATTTCGGCCAGTTGCTTTCCAAATTCCGCACTCGAAGCGCAGTTGTATCTTGTATAAGGGCCTTTGCCAAATCGTTTGCCTGAAGTGACTTCTTCACCACTCTTGGCGCTCATCACAAGTTGTGAAGCCAAATAGGCAAACAATCCAAATGCGATGCCGCCCAATACTGATGCGAAGACAACATTGCCGATATAAATAAATAGCAAGCTCAACAGAAACAGTCCCGCAAACGCAGCCCAAATCAATGGCGACGTTTTATGTTTGGATTTTTTTGAATTTACCTTCAAAAGCCCAGCATCGGCATTGGAAGCTGTGGCGAGTTTGGGATGTGTGACTTTGACAACGACGATCGTAATGTTGTCTGGGCCACCACGAAGATTGGCCAAGTCTACCAGCACAGTGACGGCTTCATCGGGAGTCATGTTGGCCAGAATCGAGCCGATCTCTGTGTCTGAGATGACTGCGGTCAAACCATCGCTGCACAACAGGAACGTATCGCCGACCTGCACGGGAAACGGACCTTCGAGATCGACTTTACATTCTGAGTAAGGACCCAGGGATCGCGTGATGACGTTCTTGGGGACTTTGCCCGCTCGCTCTTCTTCAGCTGTCAATTGCCCAGCAAGACGCATTTCCCAGACGAGGCTGTGATCGAATGTAAGTTGTTCGATCTTATTTTGCGTTAGCCGATAGACTCGGCTGTCGCCGATGTGTGCACAAACAGCTCCCTGAGGCAAGATGGAAAGGACGCTGCACGTCGTTCCCATGTTGTGAAACTCTTCGTTGGCCTGGCCGCGCCGATGGATCTCAGAGTTAGCGCCTTGGATGGCGAGCTTCAACGCTTCTGGAGGAGAAGTGTCTTCGTGCTTGGTGTAAAGATGGGGAATGTGATCAATTGCCAGTTTGCTGGCCAACTCACCGGCCGCATGGGCTCCCATGCCATCGGCAACAATAAAGACGTGGCCGCGTCGTTGCCAGTGTTCCATGCTGCTGGCCATCGTGACACACAAGTTGTCCTGATTGGTGGCGCGCCGCATACCCACATCACTCGCCGAAGCGACTTGGAGGTAATCTTCCCAATTCAAAAGACTCTCGCTCATCAGTACTTTCTGAGCCGGTATCAGTGCTTGCAGGCTGCTATCTTAACCTGCAATTGCCCAGCAAAAAACGGGGAATGGGATTATCAATTGGGAATTCCAGTTGGTTGTGTGTTATTTTCGCCCGGAATTTTTGGTGTGTTTTACGGTGAGGAATCCAGCGAAACTGCAAAAAATCGGCCTATTCCTGGACCGGCCTGATTTGTAGACTTCGCCACTTAATAGTTTTCGGCGGTATTGTTTGGATTGCTTAAACGCCTCGCCGAACGCATGAACTGTCGTTTCAACTCGTTTGATCGTCCGGAAAATTCCAGATTATCGTTTTTATTCCGACGTGGTCCAAGTCCATATGCTCTCAGCAAGAATAACGATGTCTCTGATTACTGGCCTACTGCTGGTCAGTTTGACTGGATGTGTTCAGCGCCGGCTGATTGTTCGAAGCCAGCCAGAGGGAGCGTTTGTGACCATCGACCGTCGTCCAATTGGATTGACTCCTCTTTCGGTTCCCTACACCTATTCGGGCACGCGAGAGGTTCAGTTGGAGAAAGACGGTTTCAAAACAATCAAAGTTCAACAGCGGATCGATCCAACCTGGTACGAGAAGTTTCCAGTCAGTTTTATCACTGAGAATTTTTGGCCCCGGGAACTTCGCGACGAGCGTTTGCTTGAATTCCAAATGGAGCCCAAGACTCAAGTTCAGGAAAATCTGTTGCTCGAACGGGCTAACGATTTGCGGTTCAATGTTCAGCGCGGGACGATCACCGCGCCAATCAATTAGAACGCTGGCTTTTGCTCGGCTCCCGGCAATTCAATTCGTCTTATTAAGGCTTGTTGAAAGCTGCTCAAACGATGCCAACTCCAGACTTATCGGATAGGTAGTCACGTTTGTCGCCGTCAAGCGAACGAGAGCGCTCATCGCGATGCGGTGATCGCGCCGGTGCCGCACTCACGCACGGCACTCAGATTCTTA
>CAYSQZ010000139.1:0-5983 GCA_964433035.1 uncultured Pirellulaceae bacterium
TTTTAACTGAACTGTTAGGCTACGCTCGACGGTCAGTGGGAAGTTGCAGCGTCGCCGGCAAAGCAGATGATACGTGCCTTGACCAAGATTCAGGTTCAAGTCATTGATCCGATCACGGTTTTGTAGAGTTTCGTTGGCCGAGGGATCCTGGTATTACCCCTGGAACTGATTGCGACCAAGCTTCTTGGCTTGGTAAAGATTGTCGTCAGCCACTTTGATTAGTTCTGCTGTGGTAAGAGATTTTTTCTCTGCCTCGCAAACACCGATGCTGATTGTACAGTTGATTTCGCCAGCGTCGGTTTCGAATGGCGCCTCGGAAATTGCAGTCAAACACCGTTGGGCGCAAATTCTGGCTTGTTCGATGTCTGTTTCGCACATAACGATGCAAAACTCCTCGCCGCCGAATCTGGCAAAAATATCCTCTTCACGGATGGCCGCTTTGATTCGAGCAGCAGCCTGGCGTAACAAATCATCGCCTACCAGGTGCCCGTAGGTGTCATTTACCTTTTTGAAGAAATCAATGTCGATAATCAAAAGGCTCAACGGACGCTCTGTTCTCTCTCTTCGTTTTAGTTCGCGAGAAAGCATGTCCAGTAAGTAACGTTTGTTCCAGGTTTGAGTCAGACTATCCCTGGTCATCATTGAGTAGACCGCTTCATGGTACTGAGCTTCAAGTTGGTCGGTTGCGATGAACTTGAAAATTCGCCCGCCAATTCGTATTCGGTCACCAGAATTCAGCTTTTCCGAAGCGATCCGTTCACCGTTAACCCAAGTCCCGTTGGTCGAGCCAAGGTCCGTTACAACGAAACCAGATTCTTTCTTTTCGAACCGGGCGTGATGCCGGGAAACCGCTCGCTCGGAGACCACTAAATCAGAAGTAGGATCGCGTCCAACGACGAATTGTGCTTCCCCCAAAGTGATCAGGCCCGTCTCCAGATCAACTGGATGTATCTGCAGAATTCGCCCGATAGAGTTTACGAAAAGGTCTTCGTTCAGCTTGGCGTCAGAGCCAAGTTGAATCGTTTGATGGCGTAGGTTCATTGGTAGACAGTTATCATTGACTGGGTTTAATCAATGTAAAAGAAGTAGGAAGGATGACTCGAGATTCTACGTCACGATTGTTGGCTCGCAGGCCAATAATTGGCATTTCAGACAATTAATGACCTGTAAAATCAACAGTTTTCAGGTTCTTACCGCTCTTTTGGGCAGGCAACCGATCTTAGATTCGGGTGCTGCGAAGGAGCCACCTCAAGCTCGAAAACAGTTACCCCTGATATGAGGGGGCTTGGATCTGAACTACGACATTTGACCGGCATGAACCAGCAATCGAGCCAGTTACTCTGCGATGGCAATGCAATACAAGAACTTGTTAGAACGCACGTAAATTTTGCCTTCTGAAATTGCCGGTGTCGAATTGAACTCCGATCCGTCGCTGAGACTGTTGACGGCCAATACGTTGAATTCGGGTTTGGCGTCGATCACATAGCACGTTCCCGTCTTGGCGAACTGGTAGATTTTTCCGTCTGCCGAAACTGGAGAGCAATAATCGGAGCTGGGTCCACGTCGGGCACCACCTCCAGATTTTTCGTCGTCAGCGGGAAGCCGTTCCTTGAACACTGATTCGCCCGTGTTGGTTGTGATACAGTTGGCGATACCGCGATCAAAACCGTAGATGTGATCCCCAACTACGATTGGGCTGACGATACGACCTGTTGATCTACCTTCCCAAACAGTATGTGACTTTGTCACATCGCTCTTGCCACCAAGCTTAATCGCAACCGCTGTCGATGAACGACCGCCCATTGCATAAACGACGTTGTTGCTGACCACTGGGCTGGTAGAGACAGATCGGTCGGCAACACCATTGGTCGAGTACCATTTGAGTTTGCCATTTTTTGGGTTAATCCCCCAAACTTCGGCCGGAAGCGAAAATATCAAAACCGCTTCATCCTTTTCCCCGCTAACCACCGGCGTGGACCAGACATTTTCAATGTCGTCGGCCTTCCAGACTTGATCGCCAGTAGTTTTGTTCAAGCCCACCAACTTGCTGTTTTCATCCGAAGCGTTTATGACCAATACGTCATCATGCAAAACTGGGCTGGCGCCAGAACCCCAACGCATTCGGCCGGAACTTGTACCGACACTCTTTTGCCAAATCTCGTTTCCGTCAAGATCGAGAGCCTTCACGCCCGTCTTTCCAAAAAACACAAAAACGTGTTTTCCGTCCGAAACAGGTGTGCTGCTTGAATAGCCATGCTCGGGAACGCCCATGCCTTGAAAGGGATCCTCTTTGACTTCGTTTGCAAAATCTTTTTGCCAGATATTTTCTCCGGTATTCTTGTTGTAACAAACGATGTGGCGCTTTAGTTTGTCGATGTCGCCCGGTTTCCGTCGGTCGAGTCCATAACCGGAATAGCAAGTCAAAATGACTTTGTCGCCAACGATAATCGGCGATGAAGCGCCCGCGCCAGGAAGCTCGATTTTCCAAGCCAGATTCTTCTCAGCCGAAAATTCGGTGGCTGTCGCCTTAGATTCGGTCGAGATTCCCGATCCATCATTTCCTCGGAATCGTAGCCAGTCCTGGGCCGGGCAGTTCGAAACCGAGAGCGTTACCATCAATCCGGTTACTGTGATCACGGCAATCGTTTTTACAAATTTCATCGTATATCCCTTAATAATTATTGACGCCGAAACCAAGATCAAGATCGCTCCAACAGACGTGAGCATTAGTTGTCCAAGCCAGTATTATCGCGAACCAATCAAGCCAGCGAAAGCATTGAGTTTTAATTTGTAAACGATTTTCGTTAACATTTTGAAGCAAATCGACTCCTGCCCAACAGGCAATGCTCGCCAAGTTCTGGATTTTTCCCGTTCGAAGCAATGTTCGATTTTTGACAATACCGAATTGTTCCCATCGAATACATCAACAACGCGATATCAATTTTTTGCAGGAAAGCATGAACAGTACCGACGACAACTCCCAGCCTAAAAACAATTCAACTCCAGTTTCGGAGCCAAGTTCCGATCAAATTTATAAGTATTTAATGTTTGGGCTTTCACTTCCCGAGCGAGCCGTGCGCAGCACCGCTGCCATGGTCGGTGGGGCAATCGATCAATCAGCCAATTTGCTGGTCCCTCAGGCATTTCGCGATTCAAAAACTTACAACACGTTCGTCAGGCAAATGCTTGATGTAGTAGCCAATGATGTAGGTGGAGTCGGGGCCGATTCAAAGGCTGATAACGCCCCAGCCGTTTCGGCTGGACCAGAAGGCAAAGAAGAGAACGAAGCAGACGTCGAGGGCTATGTTGCCAAGAAAGCGGTTAGCACGTTTATCGATCTGGCAGGCATGGCAACGATGCATGTGTCTCCGCTGACAGTTTTGGCGATCGTCAGCGATGTTGCTTATGGCAGCAAGACCTATCTCGATGAACTTACTCAGGAACTGATCAAGGAAGGCGTTGTTGATGACCAATCCGTGATCAACAACGCAGCGGATTTGCTTGACGCGATCGGGAGTGCTTCTTCGCAAACCGCTGACGCACTTGATGCGCCGCCGTTGAGTATTGATGGGCTTCGAGAAACGATTCTTCAGACACAGGAAGCAGTTGCCAACATTGATCCTGCTTTGCTGATTCCGCAATCTGAGATCGAAAGCCTGTGGGACGACATGCAAGGGATGGCCACTCGCGAAGACGTCAACCTGTTTGAAATTTCCAGTGCGATGACGATGTATACTCTGGAGCAAGTCAACACGGTCAGCAAAGGCGCGCTAACGACGATCCGTGTGACTGGCGATCTCGTAGATCGACATTTATTCGAGCACTATCGTCAGGGGCTTGAAGAAATCAACAAGCAAGGCATCTACGCGATGGTGGCTCAGACCAGTCAACCCTACCTGGATGCGGTTTGGTACAACTTCGCGCATGATCGCCCAACGATTACTGAAGATATTGTCTCAGGGAAAATGGCGGGCCGAGTCTGGGACAGCGTCAGCAATAGCGTTAAAGGGTGGTTTGGCGAAGAAGATGAATCTGAGAAGCCGTCGGGGGAATGAGTTTTGTTTGTTGGCTATTCAGACTGAGCGGTTTTTAATTTAGCCTTGCCGCTTGGAGAGAGGCAGGGTCGAAAGTGAACGGGGATTCTTAGAGAGGGTACATTAACTCTCGAGGGAACACATCAACCCACCCCGACCAAAGCCGATTTCAAAATCTTGGCCAATCTTGGGAAGGTGACGTTTGTTTGCAAGCAGTTGAGTTGGTTTAGTTGATCGTCAAGCCATTCAGTTGGTATTGGTTCTGATATCTTTGCACGCAGCTATTTTCACTATCAAAACACTGCCAGCAGAAATGACTGCTGAGATAGAAGCAGGATCTTTTTCGACGCATAGAAAGATTTAGTGTTGAAGTCTGATTGCAGGACCGCGTTCAGCAAGCAGCACTTCATGTCTTCGCCAAGCTTCCCAAGCCCCCTGTGTTCTCGTTTCGGTTGGATTTCAAAGGCTTCAGACACCATTAACTTTTAGTGTCACGGCGTTTGTTCGTCATGGGCGCTTTGGATAAGTTCGACGCGAACCAAGTTCAAGATCGGATTCTCAAAGGCAAAGTCTTTCTCATTGCTTGGCGATTAAAGCGGCAACAACGTTAAACCGAAAAGAGTATAGCTATCCCTCGCGCGTGCGGTGTTGAGGCTGGCAATTATGCCGCGCTTTCAATCATCTGCACCATCGTCGTTTCGCTTAAGCAGTCCAGATCATTCCCGAGTGTGAAACGCATCAGTCTCAATTCGTTTTTGAATTCTGAGACTGTGCAAAAAACTACTACTTTCCGCAAAGAGATCCAATGTATCCAAAACTAATGCTGGTAGCACTAACCCTAATGGTCGGAGGCAATCTTTTTGCTGCTCAAGCGGGACAGGAATACAATTTTCAAGATCTCAACGATGGTACCTTTAGGTCCAATGTTGATTCAGCAGCCCCGGGAACCGCAAATAAGCATCTACCTCCCATCGTTGAAGAGGCCGAGGCAATCGGCAATCAGGCTCCACGGGAACGATATCGAGCTCCGCAACAAGGTTGGGCGACCATTCAGAACTCATCTCAGTTCACTCAACGCCCCAGATCGGTTCAAAGCGTTCCCCAACAAAGTGCGACGACAATTCGAAGCTCATCTCGGTTCACTCAAAGCCCACCATTGGTTCAGAGCATTCTCAATGGGAACCAGTCAACTCGACTTCGTGAGTTTTCAACTCAAGCGCCCGTCTACCAGATTCCTGATGATCAGACTCGGGCGAAATACTATAGAGGTGTAAGGCGACAAGATAGAGT
This sequence comes from uncultured Pirellulaceae bacterium, assembly GCA_964433035.1. Taxonomy (GTDB): domain Bacteria; phylum Planctomycetota; class Planctomycetia; order Pirellulales; family Pirellulaceae; genus Mariniblastus. Next base: position 5,325 of record CAYSQZ010000139.1, read on the forward strand.
TCGACACTATATCCCTACGATTCCCAAGGACGTGATTCCGCTTCGGGAACCGCAGTTTCAGCGTCAGGCGGTCGAAACACGAAACTTCAAAGCTGAAAATAACTATCAGTTCGCACCTCGTCCAGAGTCGGATTCGTTTTCACTTCGGCGCCAACAGTACCGCCAGCGACCTTCATCGCCTTCGGTTGTACAACAGGATACGAAAGAACCAAGTCGAAGAATCATTCAGCTCCAAAACAATCGATCAAAACCAGTTTCAGAACAAACGGTTCAGAAGAGTGAGCCAGTTCCGTCTATTAAGAAAGTACTCGAGAAGAAAGAACTATCTAAAACTCTGGAACCGAAGGTACAGCCGTTTCCACCCAAGCCCGCAGTAGGGCCCGTCGTAGAATCTCTAAGTTCCCAATGGGTTCCTCCTCAGGTAGTAGTAGAGTCTAAGCGTCAAGAATTGAGAGCTGTGGCGCCCCGGAGAGTTCCTGATGCGCTATCCAAAATCGAAGTAGTTGAAGAAGAGAATCAATGGGTTCAACCGGAAGTGCAATTCCGCCAACCCAAAACGCCAAAACCGGAAGTTGTCGAAATAACTCCGTTCATAGAGCCTGCAGTTGTCGAGGCGACTCCTCTCCAGGAGCCTGCAATTGTCCAGGAGCCTGCAATTG
>CAYSQZ010000139.1:6083-8093 GCA_964433035.1 uncultured Pirellulaceae bacterium
CGACTCCAATCAAAGAGCCTGCAGTTGTTGAGACGACTCCGTTCAAGAAGCCCGCTTCTTTTGAGCCAGTCGCCAGACCGGCTCTTCCGTCAACTGAGTTCTCACCAACCCCGAAACCGAAACAGGAGGTAGTTGAAACGACTCCCTTCAAGAAGCCTACCTCGTTTGAGTCATACGCCAAGCCGACCCAACGTTCAGCTGATTTCGAGCGAATCCGAGGCTTTGAACCGTACAAGGAACCAGTCAAAAGCTCGTCGGAATTAGCGTTTCCTGTGCAGCCGAAAACGCAAGTCGAAAAACGCGTTGTTGAAAATGAGTTTGCTCCGAAACCTCCTGTGAAACAAAGCCTGAGCAAGCCAAAGCAAGAATTCAATAATTCCTTTTTGCCACCCTCGCCAGCCAAGAAATTTTCTGGCTCAGCTGAATCGCTGGGTTCAAAGAAGAAGCCACCGATCGTTTTACATTCTCCGCCGAAGATGAAAGCTGAACCCATCAAAACCGCTGAGTTTCCAACTCATGTCGCAGCCAAATCGAATCGGCAAGCGTCGAAAGAGGCTAGTTTGTGGTGGCTGTACTTGTTACCAATCATTCCACTGCTATTGATCGGTTGGTTCCTTTTGCGTGGTTCTTCCTTCGACGAGTCCGAAGAGGAGTATCAACAGCCAATAGCCCCAAAAGAGCCAGCAAGACGAGAATATTCGGGCAGCAAAGTCGAGCCTAAAGAAACCATTGTTCCAGCCCGGACATCAACGACCGCAGGAATCACAACTTTTGAAGCAGAACCTGAGCCGATGGAGGAGGTTTCCGCGGCTGTTCCATTTCCAATATTCAGCGCGGATGAGCCGGAGCCAGTTCAAGCAACGACTAAGTTCAGCGCCGATGAGACGGTTCCAATTCCATCAACAATTCAGGCATCATCAGACCTGCAAGTCCTGCGAGATGCAGATATTGAAGTCCTGGACGACTTTGATGACTTTGAAGATTGTGAACTTGCCCTGGATCTGGACCAAGGATGTTGTGCCTCAAAAGAGCAACAGCCGAGCTGTCCCGATGCTTCTTGCGATCGCAAGGATAAGCAGAGTGATCAGAAATGCGACGCAAAATCTACCGTAGAAAATGATGGCTCACAGAACCTGACTCTCCTTCATGAGCCAGAGAAATCCTGTCCGCTTAAAGAGGACAAACCATCGCCGGTGACAAGCGAAATTGAGAGCAAGACTTTGCCGCCGGCAAGCCAAATTGCTTCGGTTGCTTCGGTCAAAACAAGCCAGCCTAAGGCGAACAAGGAAGTGCAGCCTACCGTTGAGTCTGGTGTAAATGAGAAGGTTGGTGTAAACGAGAAATCCTCCGCTACAACAAATTCATACAAAAGCAAAAAAGTTTATCGAAATTCCAGCCAAGTAACCCAGCAAGAGAACGATAGCGATACCAGCGATGGCGATACCAAAAATCGTCGAGTCGAGAGCCAGAGCATTTCCGAGTCAACCAGCAGCAGTCCCCAAGCCGAAACGGATGATCTCACCAGGATACGCGGCATTGATCAAGCTGTCGCATCACGGCTTCGAGCTGGCGGGATCAACAGTTTTAAACAGCTTAGTACTTCGGGGCCTGAAAAACTCAAACAGATTCTAAGCTCAGGCGGTTCAAAATTTCAGTTCATCAATCCAACGCAATGGCCAGACCAAGCAGAATTGGCAGCTAAAGGCGATTGGAAAGGCCTGAAGCGTTGGAAAAGTTACCACAAGGAACTTCCCGACTTGAAAGCCGATCAGGATAGTGCTGAGTCAACTATGGAGTTGGCGGGAAAAACTAACGCTGTCGACTTGACTAAAATACGCGGCATCGGCCCCGAGGTTGAAAAGGTTCTACAAGCCAATGGAATCCATAGTTTCGAGAAGCTGGCTCAATCAAGCCCAGAAACGCTTAGGCAGATCCTGAAATCGAGTGGAACCAAGTTTCAGTTCATCAATCCAACGCAATGGCCAGACCAAGCAGAATTGGCAGCTAAAG
>CAYSQZ010000139.1:8193-12313 GCA_964433035.1 uncultured Pirellulaceae bacterium
TTTCGAGAAGCTGGCTCAATCAAGCCCAGAAACGCTTAGGCAGATCCTGAAATCGGGTGGAACCAAGTTTCAGTTTATCAACCCAACCCAATGGCCAGTGCAAGCGGCCTTGGCCGCCAAAGGTGATTGGAGCCGATTGACCCGCTGGCAGGCGGAGCACAAGGAATTGCCAAACTCCAAATCTTCCGAAGCAACTCCGGAAAAAAATTCAGGAGGTCAAACGGCCCAACGCACGACTAAGCCTTCCGCCGCTACAACAGCCAAGCCTTCAGTATCTGGCAAGGATGACTTGACCAGCATCAATGGCATCGGAGCGGCAACGCAAAGGTTTCTAAACAAACAAGGGATCTTCAGTTTTTCGCAAGTCGCCTCAATGGACGACAAGCAGTTGAAAGATCTTTTCGCCAACCGTGGAAATAAGTTCCAGCTCTTGAATACCGAAACGTGGGCTGAGCAAGCCAAGGAATTTCTAAAATCGACTTCGCAGAGCCAACCTTCGATCAGCAACATCGTAGGTCTGCCAACAACCGATTTGAATCCAGGAAGTCAGCAGTTCACAACCTGATTTCACGTCTCGACCAACCTGATAATATCAGACCAATGGTAATCCGATCGTCAGCCAGGACCGTTGGCGATCGATCAGCCTATCGCAGGTTGTAGTTGCTACGCGAAGTCGTAGTGCCGCCGAGACATAGCATCTGAGCGTGGAATATTCGTGAGCAGGCCTTCAGGTAAATGTGAGCGGCAAGGCGCTGGCCGCCGGTTCGTTGCGTGATTACCGGCGGTTGCGGCTCAGTCCAATATGAAATTTTCAGGCAGTTGCGTTGGCCAGATCGTGGAGCTTTTGATTCACCTTTTTCCGTTGCCCGTGTGTCGCGAATAAAGTCTTTGATAAAGAGATCCTGTTCTCAGATACTTGATCGAGAATTTGCAGAGGAGACCACGCTAGGAAAATTAGGGGCTCGACGTATAATGAGCGTTAACTTTGTCCCCGAGTTGTTTCAATTCGAGTTGTTTCCGCGGCTGTGACCTATGACGACGCCTGAACTTTTGCTTTCGTTGCCGCCACGCATGTGTGAGCAAATTGTGGATTGCGAGCCGGAGATAGCAAAGGAATCGTTCTTTGCAAATGATCCAGTCGATTCGCAGCTCGGGTCTGGAGCAGGAACAGCATTCCTTTTGCAACAAGCGTGGTTGAATTCCCAGCAGAAGGACGCGACGAATAAGGCATTTGGCGATTGGCTCAGCGATCGACAACGCATCGTTATTCATGGCGGCGGAGAAAGTCGTCGTTTACCCGCTTATGCTGCCGCGAGTAAGTTGTTCATTCCAATACCGACGCTACGGTGGTCTCGAGGCCAGAAGTTGGGGCAGACGCTCCTGAGTCTCAACCGTCCCTTTTTGGAATCCGCCCTTGGAGCTGCGGGGCAAAATCCGAAAGTCATGATCGCCAGCGGAGATGTGCTGTTGCGCTCACGCCAGTTGCAGAAGCCATTGCCCGATGCTGATTTGGTGTTGCTTGGGATGTGGACCTCACCAGAGATCGCCCGAAACTACGGAGTCATGTTTGTCGATCGCACTGACCCTCAGCACTTGCGCACGTTTTTGCAAAAGCCGAGCGTTGACGAAATTGGCGAACGTTCACGCGAGAGTGCGTTTCTCGTTGATATCGGTGCTTGGCTACTAAGCCAACGTGCTGTTGAGTGTCTCATGAAAAATTGCGGCTGGGACGCGTCGCGATCGGAATTTCGAAATCAAATACCAGATCCGTATGATCTTTATGGTCAATGGGCTCTACAGCTGGGAAGCAACGCCGAACAACCCAACGACGAAGTTTCTAAATTGTCCGTGGCAGTGGCGCCGATCATCGACGGTGAGTTTTATCATTTCGGAAAAACTTGCGACGTTATCGAGTCGATGTATCAATTGCAGACACTGGTCAATGATCAAACGGCATTGGGAGCCGTGGCCTCGCTGGCACAGCCGAGGCAATTTATTCAAGACTCGATCTTCGGCGTTCCGTTGCGACGTGAAGAGAACGAGGAGTTGTGGGTTGAGAACAGTTCAATTCCCGCAACCTGGAAAATTCACCGGCAGCATATGCTGACGGGTATACCAAAAAACAATTGGCAGCTTGAAGTCCCCGAGCGAGTGTGTTTGGACTTTGCCCCGATCGACGAAACGGCCTTTGCGATTCGTAGCTATGGTTACCATGCCGCGTTTCGCGGTCCCATTGGTGACGACGCAACGAAATGGTTAGAGCAAAGCGCAAACTTGTGGTTCGAGCAACGCGACATTCGGTTGGAAGACGCCGGGATCGACAGCGACTGCGATCTTCAGGCGGCGCCGCTTTTTCCGGTCGTCCAGGAGTCTGACTTGTCAGCCGACTATGTGCAGTGGCTAATCGGTTGGCCGGCCGAGACAACTCAAAGCGATCCCAACCGTTTGCGTAACGAGACGTTTCGGGACCGCTGGCTGACTCAACGCAGGTTGTCGGCACGGGAAATTGCCCAATCGGTCAATCTTAATCGAGTCTATGCTCAGCGATATGAATACCGAAAGACCGTCTTACCGATCATGGCGGCTCACGCGAAAAAAAGTATCTTTTACAAACTGGATTTGGTCAACACCGCAGCAACCTTTGCCCAGTCCAATGCACCGGTTCCTGAGGAGTGCGACGCTGAAGACGATTTGATGCTGGCCGTCCACAATCGAATGTTTTGCAGCGAAGTTCTCAAGAACCGTGGTGATGACGCTTGGCGTGCCGAGGAGGAAAAGAGTTTTCGGTTGTTGGAACGTGCAATCGTGTCGCCGTATCAACGCGAACCAACCGTGCCGCAATTTAAATTGGCATCCGACCAGATCGTCTGGGGCCGTGCTCCGGCTCGAGTGGATCTTGCCGGCGGTTGGACCGACACGCCGCCGTATTGCCTGGAGCATGGAGGTAGCGTTGTAAACATGGCCCTGGACCTTAACGGGCAACCACCGGTTCAGGTATTTGCGCGGCGTTCAAAAGATCGAACGATTACCCTGCGGTCGATCGATCTTGGAATGGGCGAAGTCCTCTCAAGCTACGACGAAGTCGGCGACTTTCGGGACCTCGGCGGTGGTTTTACGGTTGCCAAAGCCGCTCTGGCGATGTGCGGTTTTCATCCGGAATTTAATGGTGGCGCGTATCCGACGTTGGAAAAGCAGCTTGACGCATTTGGCGGTGGAATCGAACTTTCAATGCTCGCGGCAATCCCGAAGGGATCTGGGTTGGGAACTAGCAGTATTCTGTCAGTTACAGTGCTGGGCACACTGAATAAAATTGGCAACCTTGGTTGGGATGTTGCTGACTTGGCTCAGCGCGTGACCGCGATCGAGCAGATGTTAGGTAGCGGTGGCGGTTGGCAAGATCAATATGGCGGTTCGACGCGGGGTGCCAAATTGGTGCAAACCCAGCCGGGGATGAGCCAACTTGCTTCCATCCGCTGGTTGCCCGCTGAGTTCTTTCGAGATTCTGAGTTAAGCGCAAGATCACTCTTGTATTATACCGGTGTCACGCGCGTCGCCCACGATGTCCTTGGTGAGATCGTTCGTGGCTTGTTTTTAAACGATCCAGAACGGCTTTCCATTTTGTCTGCCATCGGTGAGAACAGTGTGGCTTGTTTCGACGCCGTACAAAGGTCCGATATAGAGGCATTTTCCCAAACCATTGCTCGTAGTTGGGAGCTCAATCAACGGCTCGATGTCGGGACTAATCCACCTTCAATTCAAGAATTGATTGAACGGGTTGAGCCATATCTTTCGAGCTTCAAACTTTCTGGCGCCGGCGGCGGAGGTTTTCTTTACATGATCGCCAAAGATGTCAAGCAAGCTCAGTTGCTTCGCCAGGATCTGGAAAACAATCCACCCAACCCGCTGGCTCGCTTTGTTGAAATGTCATTGTCCTCGACCGGAATGCGAATAACCACGAGTTAGTTTTGTTGTGAAATGTTACCTTCGCGCGGAATTGACATTTTATCCAACTGAAAGAAGTCACTCTCTCAGAGGGGGCTCTTCATCGTTTGTAGTGGGTAAGTATTGTTTCGCGATCCGATCGCTCGAAACTTTGTCGCTGGTTTTGCCGACATCCAAT
>CAYSQZ010000140.1:0-12263 GCA_964433035.1 uncultured Pirellulaceae bacterium
ACTGAAAATGTCTCAAGACTGAGTCGACAAATGGAGGGTTTTTGAGCAGGATTCGAATCACACGCTCGCGAGTTACATTTAAATCAATCGAGAAATTAACGGCGTGTTGGGTCAACCGGCTAAGTCCACAAAATAGTTCCGCCAGCTCAATATCATCGAACGTATCAAGGAGTGTCGATTGACCGTCGTTCAATGGTGACGCGACTTCATCATCGATTCGCAAAAATGCTTCTAGTTCATGACACAGTTTTTGAGGATCTGCGGTTTCGCCAGACGGTTCATAAAGCAAATCAACAGTTAGCAACGCCACATCGATCGTGTCCTGGACAACGACGTTCTCGCAAACCGCTCGCCGAATATCCAAGCCACATCTTCCGAAATAGGTGGCCGCGCGCAGCAACACAGCTCGCGTCGTTGAGCTGGCAGCAGAAACAGTGATTTTGGCGGTTAGGTTATTTGCCGAATAACCGTCCTTCTTAGGATTCATCTTCCAGATCGCTTTGATGTCGTTAATGTGCTCTGTTTCCTTGAGCGCGACATACTGGTCAGCGATCTCTTCAGGCGAATCGAGAATCTGATGGCTTTGGTGATAGCGATTGATAAAGTTCTCGATTGCGATACGGGAATGGCCCGTTAACGCCATGACCTTTTCGACGATTTTTTTTCGTTGCCCATCACCGATGTCCGTGGGATTTGATGAAGACCGATTTGAGTCAATGCGAAATTCAAATACATCGGCAATGAAACTTTCGTCTTCCGAAGTGAAAATGTTCGCTCCCACTAACGCATGCTCATCGGGAAGCTCTTTCATCAAGCGAGCCAGCTGACCGGGGTAGTTCTGGCAAGAGATGAATGACACGCGGCTGCCGTCCTGTTTGCGCAGAACGATCTCCTGATCGATGTCACAAACTTTGATCGCGACCAGCGCTTTGAAATGCGCCAACCGCTCGTCGTCTCCCAATTGGGCAAAATATTCAGATGGCATTGTGCCAATGATGTTTGCAATCCGATCGTCCATTTGATCGACGATCTCTTGTTTGAGCGACTGTATCTCCTGATCGTCAATTCCAGCGGACAAGTTTGAATTCTTCACGTTAACGCTCGGTGCTTTCGGATTAGATCATTCTGTCCACCTCAGGTTGCTAAATGTACCTATGCTTTAAAATCGCTAGGTCACAAACGCTTCGGAATCGGTGGTACCTAGAGTTTTGCCGCAGACAGCAGACGGTTCGTCTTAAGTTTAACAACCTAGCTATGCAGTCGCCATCCAGTCAAAAGCAAAGTTGTTGCGATGGCGATTTCAAACTTTTTTCGGTAGCCCCCGTGTTGGCACCAATGGTTGCGTGTTCAAAGTTTTGTGCCGCCACACGACGCCATACGTTTCGAAAAACCAAAAGAGAGCGCCTTGTTCGGAGGTCGAGAAAAACGATTAAATCGGGCGCTTGCAGACATTCTTGGGCCACTTCGGGGCTGACCCACTCTCAAGCACCGCAGCACTTTCGTTCCGATCCAAGATCTATCTAGATTGTAGATTGCGCAACGACCGAGATGCCGCAGGCGGTCACCGAGGGTTACGCAACGCCGCGGCTAGCCGCCGCAGTGAAACTGGAGCTACGCCTGATGTACCTTCGAGAAAAGTACCGAGCTGTTAAAGATTGCGGTATCGACCAGTTGCTGGTGCTGCCGTAGCTACTGACTGAGTAACATAATGAATGGTGAGATGTCGAAAAAGTCCACTACTTCGTCACAGTTCAAATCAGCTTCGAATTGATACTCACTGTCGGCGAGCACTTCAATAAACGGAGATATATCGAAGAAATTGACTGTCCCGTCCTGATTCACGTCACCCATCAACAAATCGGAACTGGTACTTCGCCAAGCCAATCCAAAATCTCGATTTGTATCCGAGCTGACTTTGAGGTGATAAGTACCTGCTGGGAGATCCTGCAAGTAGATATGTTCGACGTTGTCGACTGCGCTTTTGCTCTCGTCGAGAAGGCTTCCCAGGAATGAACCCGAAGAATCGTAGAAGTCCAGATTAAGGTCGCCAAGATTCTCAGTCGGGTTGAATTGATTGGAGCTACTGGCTTGGTCAATAATCTCCATGTTCCAGCAAAGCACAATCGAAAGCTGATCCAGCTTGGTGCCTTTAGTGACGTCGAATTGATAGAATAGATCATTGCCCGCAACAATTTGCGATTCGTAATCCCAACCGTTTAAACCTACCGAACTTGTAGGCTCTCCAGTTGAACCGTCGAATTCTCCGCCCTGCAGCGAAACATAGCTATTGAGAATATTTAACTCACCGGCACCGAATACTTCGTCCAGTGGTCGGGTCGTCGTTCGATCCCAATCGGTAAACTCGTCTTTTGTGGCCCCCGATAGCAACAGGGCACGAATTGTTTCGGTCTTGGTCGCGTCGGTGCCTGAACCTGCCTCATGTAAAATCGCAGCTGATGCTGTGACCATCGGAGTCGAGAAACTGGTGAAATCGTCTGGGGCGAGCACGGGCGCAACGATGTCCGGCTTGGTTCGGCCTGTTCCGTAGAGAGAGGTGACACCCGATGAATGATCACCGCAAGAAAGACCTACAGAAATCGCGTTGTACATGAATGCCAGGTATTCAGGCACGGCCGTGGCTGAGCCGTTGTTGACTCCCACGCACATGGTTGACTCGTTTTGATCCGCCATGAAATCCAAGCGTTGCAGGAGATTTATAGCAAGTGCGTCGTCTTCTTCTAAAAACGGAGCCTGCGATTGATACAAGATATAACTGTGATTTGATACATCGAAGTTGAACGGTTCTGGGTCGCTACCGTCTCCAAGGTTGGTTTGGTTGAAAAGAAAGTCACCCGCTTCATAAGCCGTTATGGGATTGGCTGATTGTCCCAAGCCGGTGGCCATGCTCCTGGATCCGTACATTCTGAATCCGACCCTTGATGCATGGCTAGAGGAGCCAATGTTAGAACCCGTGCCATCAGCGAAGACCGTATCGTCGAATTGGAAACTGCTGGGATTGGCCATATAGGCTATAGTGGGCAATTCATCAGGCGATTGAGCGGGCGTTACAACGGGCGCTTCAACTTGTGCCGAAGTCACGCCGGTTCCGTTCTCAAGCCCGTTTCCAACCAGAGTCACGAGATCGTCGTAGCCCACTTGTTCTTGGGCAATTTCCATGAGTTCTTGGGCACTTTGCGCGAAAGCAAAAGTCGCAATAGTGCTTAAAAGCAGCGACAAAGCAATGATGACAAGCGAGTGTTTCATCAACGAGAATCCTTCATGGTGAAGACGGCTGGTGCCAAGACCGGCTTGTTGCTTAATCGTGAGGCGCCAGCGGGGAGAGATCTTACCTTAAATTTAGTATCTCGGACTAAAAAAGCAAATCAATTCAGCCGTTACTCGGCTTTTTCCCGTCCGCTCCAATACGAATATGTTTAAGTCTAATGAAATGAACCTCAAAGTAAACCAAAAGTCAAGTTCGTTTGTTGCACTGTAGTTTGTACTACTTTTGGGGTGGATGGTTGTACTTGGCAACGGCTTTACTTCAACTTGTGATCTAGCTCATAGAGTTATCAGATCTGTGTTAAGGTTTGCAGTGGGGATTTGGGTACAAGCTTCGTCGAGCGTTGCAGATGTCAGCGCTCCCACAAACAACAAGTCAAGGTAAATCAGTTGTGAAATGACTTGCGTTAAGATGGCTTGTCCGTCTTGATACCGGAAACTTAAACTCGAATCTAAGATATTGCATTCGCTACAAAACATGATGGTTTGAGAAAATCATTACAACTGGAATAGACGATGGACTTTCACGAGATACGAAAAGAGTACGAGAATTCAGGAATTGACGAGTCGACTTTGCTCGATTCACCGATCCAACAGTTCCGGCAATGGTATGAGCTGGCGGTTGAGAAATCTCCGGGAAAGTGGCTTGAGCCAAACGCGATGTCATTGGCTACGTCTGATGGGTCCGGATTGGTTTCCAACCGTTACGTGTTGATGAAGCAAATTGAGGATGAAGGGATTCAGTTTTTTACCAACTACGAATCCCAAAAGGGAAAACAACTCGGAGCCAATGCGAACTGCGCAGTTGCTTTTCACTGGCCTTATCTTGGTCGACAAGTTCGAATTCAAGGGGCTGTTGAGAAGACAACGAGAGAGGTTTCGGAAGCCTACTTTCATTCTCGCCCGAGAGGTTCACAGATTGGCGCTGCCGCTTCTCAGCAATCCTCCCAAGTCGATACGCGAGAGTTGCTTGATCAACAGCGTCGCAAGTTGGACAAGCAATACGATGGCCAGACAGTTCCGCTTCCTGAAAATTGGGGCGGCTACCTGATTCGACCGAGCCGATTTGAATTTTGGCAGGGGCGGCTGGACCGGTTACACGATCGAATCGTTTTTGAAAGCCAGGACGGTCACTGGGTTCGGTTTCGACTTTCGCCCTAGCAAAGCGCCTCGGAGAGTCGAGTTACGTAAAATGACTCCCGAGCCGTTCCTCTCACCATTGTGAATTACCATATTTGAAATTATGACTGGCCGTCAGGCGTCGCTGCCACTTAACCGCTTTCCTTCGTCACCCGCCGTTTAAGTGAGCATCTCCTTTGCCAAAAACGCCCGTTATTCGCTGAATCCTTTGGAAGTGACCCAATTCCTTGATCAGCCGCAGCTCTGTGCGAAAAACTCAATGGGGGCATAGCTGGCGTAACAATGGGCGGGCTGGGCTTGATATATGAGTTATTCCGATCAGGGTGGCAAAGCTCATCTGCGAGGCGTCTCCAGTTGCAGAATATGAGCTTGTAAACGTTGGAAAAACAAGCTTGCTGATTTATAGTAAAAGCCGATGAAAACGGAACCGATTCCGAGTCGAACAATCAGCCAATCAGGAAATATAGCTATGTCGAAATTGAACTTTTTTGCCCGTCTCTCTTTGGCGATGTTAATCGCTACTTCTTTGGTGAATCTTGCTACAGCGCAGGAGATGGATGGGCCCAGTGGCTCTGAAGTGTATGTCAAAGTCACGCAGAACCGAGAGATTACTGGAACTCCGATCGACTTGACGGAACTCAAAGTCACAACGAGCTTCGGCGAAGTCGCAATCCCGATGGCAAAGATTGATGGAATCAAGATGCATGCCGATGGCAACGACTCGTCGGTAATTGCTTTCAAGAACGGTGACTTGGTAACTGGAAAAGTCGAACTTGAAACAATCAAGTTGAAGACTGATTGGGGTACGGCTCACGTTAACACAGCGCAAATCGAACAAATTACTTCAGAACGAGCTGCGCGATTCTTCTCTGATGCCAGCGGATCAGGAGCCAAATCATGGCGATTCCAAAAGACTCCGCCGCCAGCCCGTCCAGTCCAGTCAGGATTTGGTCTTGGCCGAGGGCAATAGTTGGTGCGATTTCTATCGCAACCAAATGCACCTGCAATGGCCAATCGTTTTAGGATTGGCCGTTTCAAAGGTTACTTCGAAAAATGAATTTCAGGCTTCTCATCTTGATGATCGCTGCGTTAACTTTGCAGTTTGGCGCGCCGAGATTGGCCCAATCAAGTGAGGCTTTGCCGCTTTTCACCAGCAGCCAAACGCTTGCGGCGCTGTTGCGACGGTCGGCGTTGCAATCCTTGTCGAAAGGTGTGCAGCGGCTTGCTTCGGAGAAAGAGTCAATCAAAAAGTTTGTTTTGATATTCAATCTGACCGACCAGCAAATCAACCGTTTGAGGAGCACTGGATCGCTGAGCACGCGAGTTCCGCCTAAGTATGTGAATCGTGTAAAAGCGATTCGATTCAAAAAATCCCATAGCTTTCGCAGCGACTCGCTGAGAGTAGCTGGTGTCAAGACGGAAAAATCCAGACGCTCGGTCGCAGTTGAAATCGATAACTCGGTTTTGGAGCGGCTCGCTTTTCAGCCAGTGGATCTTCAGATCTTCGAGTCTGGATTTGACGTCGTCCGTCTAAAATTCAACCCTCGAGGCAACGTGGCTGGTAAACTCCCGGAAGAGTTTCCGCCACCAGCAGATCTGTCTAAGGTTCCATTCATGTACGCGAGGATCGACTCGCGGCGTGGGATCTATGGGACGCTTGAAAATCTAGAGGCTCTGCCGATTAAAACCCAGTTCGGGGCGGTGAAGGTTCCTATTGCCGAGATCGCTGGCATCCGATTTAACGATGGCGATCCGACGCGGGTCTTCGTTGTCCTCAAGAAGGGGGATGTGTTTTCGGGTGAGATCAACTTGGACTCAATCACTCTCAAGAGCCGATGGGGCGAGCAAGCTTTGAAAGTCAGCGAGCTGGAATCGTTGACGCTCAATCAAGATGTCATTTTTTTACGCGATGCGATTGACCCCAAACGTTGGCAACTTCGGACGTCGATTCCAGTCGCTGCGGAAGTTCCCAGTGCTGGCCAAAACCAAAACTCGAATGTGCCCGGCGTGCAAAATCCACTTCAGTTCAAACCGACTCAGTTCAACCAAAATCCACCAGTTGTTTACCCCTAGTGCACTCGGGTTTCTTAACTGACTACTAAAATTCAATTAAACTCTCAAGAACAATGGAGATATAGATGTTTAAAACCAAGTCAATTATTACTGCAGTGCTGTTTGCTGTCGTATGCTTGAGTCTGGCCGCTACCGCAAACGCTCAAGACCAAACCCGTTTTGTCCTGAAATTGGATGAGAAGTTAATCACCGACTTTAAGGAATACGGAAGCCTCCGTTCAACTGTCCCTGAAAGATTCAAGGAGAAGATTAGTTTTGTTGAGCTGCAATTCGAAGGCACCAGTGATAGGCAGCCAGTTGAAATGGAATGGGGATTGCTGATCAATGGTAATAGTGCAAATATCGTTCTGGACCAGCCGGCAATCGAAAGACTCATGGCCCAGCCGGTTAGAGTTGCGGTGACTACTGATAAGAATACGTTCAACGAAATTATTTTGCAGTACGACGCACCTGCTGGAACGACACCAATTCTTAATGCCACGGGAGGTCCGGCCGATTCGTTTTTTATCAAGCTGGAAGACGGTGGAACGATGTCGGGAGATATTGACGGGTTCGATGAATTTCAGATCGCAACTCGGTTTGGAAAAGTCGCAATGCCGATGGACCAAGTCGCTGGAATTAAGTTTCATACCAATTCCGATGATGCGGCAGTCGTGGTCCTCAATAACGGAGATTCTATTACCGGGACACCAACGATTCCGGCGATCAAGCTGATTACCGATTGGGGGCAGGCTGATATCGAGCCAAGCAAGATCGATTCCTTGACGACTACGTCCAATGCCAGTTTTTCACAGGCCAATAGTGATTTTGGAACTCGCTGGAATCTCAATACTGGAAACTCGTTTGCTCCGGGGTTTCGCGGCAACTAGTTGAAACCAGGCAAACCCAGGTAGCCTGCAAGCGGACTTTCAGGTCAAGTCCGAATGATCAATAGAAGTTCGGTGTTCGCTCCAAGGCAGTTTGCTCGGATGGTTTGCCGACCAATATAATCTGCTTGTTCTTGAGAAAATAAGCGGCTGTTCGAAGGACTTGGTAGTCTTTGGGCAGCCGCTTTTTAAGTTCTTCATAATGATCCGAAGATGTCAAAAACATGGCTTGCGAATTCGAATTCAAAAACGATTCGACTGAAATGCGAGGTTTGCAATGCCAGTAGTCTTCCTCGTGTACTTCGTCTGATGTCGAATCTGCTTTTCCCGTAGGCCGGTTATCAGGTTGTGAATCGGAATCAGACGCTTCGACCAATAGTTCACGAATGGGTTTGCCGCTGTAAAAGACCCAGCTTGATTCCAGGCAGCCGAAAGCCGCGATAGCCGTTTCGGGGTTGGCATCGATCACGTCCAGCAGCAGATGGCTTTCCTGCTCGTGGTCCAGAGAAACTGTGCCAAAACCAAACGTGCACCAGCAAAAGAAGAGGCTTGTCAAAGCAAACACGGTTGGAATTGTTTGGGCATGCTGTTTTTTTAGCATCCCCAGCATTGCAAGTCCGCCAAGGATTGGAATGACTCCCAGGCTCGCAAGCCAAATTTGATCCGGCAGATACAATGAAGCCGCTGTACCGAGACCGCAAACGATTAGTATTCCACTGAGAACCAGTCCGCCAAAGGCAGCATATAGCCATCGCCGGTCAATCGATGTGCCAGAAGGTGCTTCGTCGCTATTTCGCCCGGGAGACAGTTGGGAACAGAGTTTCAGCAAACAGACGGAGGACAGAATCGCCAGCGCTGGATAGCAGGGCGTCACGTAACTGGGCAGTTTTGTTTGGGCTAGCGAAAAGAGGCCCACTTGGACTCCAATCCAGCACAGCATCAATGAGGTAGCTGGATCAGCCGATTTTGTTTTTAGTTGGTGAACCAGGTCAATTGCAACTGGCCCCCACAGGACCGACCAGGGAAAAAAGCCAACTAGAATCGCCAAGGGGTAAAACCACAAACCTCCGCTATGGTTCTCCATTGCAGTGGTCGCTCGTCCAAAGTGTTCGCCCCAGAAGAATTTGGAAGTAAATTCACCATGGGTTGCATTGGCGACCAGCAAATACCAAGGTGCCGCGACAAGAAGTACCATCGAGATCGCGACCAATGGCTTCATCGCCCAAAGCGTCTTAAGGAAATGGACCGGGTGAATCAGTCGAGTGATTTGATGTCCTGCTCGCATCACCAGAGCAGCCCAAGTTGATTCGTGAGCTTGCTCCAACTCAGGCAGACGCTTGATCAACATTAGCATTCCAATAATCGCCATCGGAACGATCAGCCCTACCGGTCCCTTGGCCAATACGCCAAGTCCCATGAAAAAATACATCGCAACGATGATGGAGTTTTTCTCAGGAAACCACGAAGCACTCACCGTTGGCTTTGAGGCCTCACTTGGTCGTGAGAACACTCCGACGACATAGAGATAGATTGAGCAAGTGCTGCAGCAGATTAGTACCGAATCTGGTGTCGCGGCTCTGGCGGCGACATCGAACATTAAGCTAGTCGCAAGCGTAATGGCGGCCAGCAAGCCGGTTACCGGATTTAACAGTCGGCACGCGATTCCATACGTCACCAATGTCGTGACAATACCCAATGCTGCGGACCAAAAACGAGCGGAAAATTCGTTCACTCCAAACAGAGGGTAAACCGACATCATCAACCAGTAAAGCAACACAGGTTTCTGATGACGTAGCTCACCATTGAAGGTAGGCACGATCCAGTCACCGCGTTGGAGCATCTCGGCGGCACAGCCAGCGTTCCTTGGTTCATCGCGATCCCACAATCGGGCTTGGCCGAGGTTTGTGTAGAAAACGACCCCGGAAACAAACCCAATGATCGCCAAGTGGAGAATTGTCTCTCGCATCGGTACCCGAATCCAAATCCATTTGTAAAACACCGAAACGGAAGTCTAGAACGCTTCTCATCTACCGGCAACACCAAGATGGGTCGCAACGCCGGTTCAAGCCATTTCGCCAGAACGTGAGGAAATTGGGATTCGGTCAAATTCCGGTGGCCAAGCCATGTTTTGAAACAAAACTCGGCTTGTTGTCGAGATAAACCGAGGGCTTTGCAAGACCGAAAAGCACTCGGCCTAGGAGCCAAGATCTCGCAAGTCAGCGAAAAGCCCGTTTATCAGATCAACGATCGGCTGGCGATGGTCGTTAATCGAAGTGCGATCAATCGCGTAATCAATCGCATCAGCGAATCTCTCGATGGTGTTTAGGTTTGAATGCCATGCGATCCCCCGCTCTTCGAGCGCAGTAAATTCGCTCCAGAATCTGGAGCCCCTGAGGTACCGTCGAATTTCCGAAGAGCTATCCCACGAGTGTCCGATCTCATGCTGTACCAGGCGTGCAACGTGGGCGTGATGTCTTGCATTGTCGGGATCAAATTGGCCGTTATAAACTGGGCTGTCGGTAAGGTTCAAGCTGATCAAACGATCCCCACGTTCATAGTTGGCACCCAGGTAGCCGCGGCTTCCCCCGTCGGTTTTGACGAAGATTGTCGGGGAGTTGTCCAACGTGTTTCTGAGCAGAATCGACGATCCAACACGTTGGTGAATCTCCTGGAAAGAGTCGTCAATCGCCCGGATTTCTGCTTCGGTCCAGCTTGAAAGTCGTTCTCCGTATTCGAATCGATAACCCCGCGCTGAGTTGCTAAATTGCACGACGCCTTCGAGCGAACTGGCGTCGTTTGCGTCGTCGATGTCCCCCCAGACGAGAAAGCGATCGGATCCGGATCCACCGTGCAACTGATCCGATTCGCTTCCGATCCCTCCAAACAAGCCGTCGTTTCCATTGCCGCCACCAAGCCAATCAGTCCCCTCGTTTCCGAAGAGCCGATCGTTTCCATTTTCTCCTTCAAGCCGGTCATCACCATTACCGCCTTGTAGGATGTCCTGGCCGTCACCGCCCAAGAGCGTATCGTTTCCCAATCCGCCGCTAAGCTGGTCATGCCCATCATTCCCGCGAACGGAATCATTTCCTTGACCACCAATCAAATAGTCATTTTCGCTTCCGCCCAAAAGCGAGTCGTCTCCAACTCCACCTTCAAGTCGGTCATTCCCGCTTCCTCCGGCAAGGCTATCATTGCCAGCATCGCCTCGAAGAAAATCTCTCCCATCTCCGCCGTTCAAGATATCGTTACCAGCCTCGCCGACAATCCAGTCGTCTCCCAAGCCACCGAAGGCTGAATCTAAGCCGGCGCCACCCCAGATGTTATCGTCGCCAGTACCACCGAAGATCGTGTCATCGCCCAAGCCACCGAGTAAGTAGTTTGCGCCACTGCTGCCGATCAATTGGTCATCACCGGCTTGACCCCACAAGCGATCTTCGCCTTCGTTACCGACCAGTGAGTCATTTCCGTTACCGCCAAGTAGTCGGTCATCACCACTCCCGCCGTTCAATGAATCGTCACCATTGCCGCCGAAAAGAGAATCGTTTCCTGGCCCACCAACAAGCAAGTCATCCAGCCCACGTCCCGATATCTCGTCGTTCCCCTCGCCACCAGAGATCGAATCAGAGACGAATCCGCCTATCAGTTCGTCATTGCCAGCCTGGCCATACTGCTCGGAAAATCTGTGAGTAGAATTTTCAATTCGATCGTTGCCATCGCCTGCCCAAACGACTATCCGCGAGACTAAGGCTTCGGAGAACAACTCATCAATAACATTGTTTACTCTGACCCGGATTTCTCGATTCTCTGTTGAAGTAATCGTAATTCGATCATTGGTTTCATTGCCCAGTATGTAAACAACCCCATCCGTAAATGTCGCTGAGGCTAACAGGTTTCTGTTCTCGAGCTTTTCGTATTCAAGCGGTGCAAGGCGACGTTTGTCCCACGTTTTACCGGGTTTTCTGCAATCAATGCGGGACCGGAGTCGCTTGGAGATTTGAGAAGATTGCTTTTTTAAGAAACAAAGAGCCGAGTTGAAAAGCATTTGAGTTAGTCCGATCGTCCTTGCGAGATCCATGCGTAGACAGAGGTATCAGATCAAAAGAGATCTGATGCAAACGGATCGGATTGTAGCTTCGCTCGTGGCTGGCAAAAGGTGGGGCTGTTAATCCGTTCTCAATTATTAAGCGCAGCTTTTTGATTTACGTCGAACGCAAAAAACAAAAGTTGAGAGCGCAAAAGAACTTGCGCATCATTCAAAAAATGTTTGACAAATATTGGATTTTGAAAACAGATTGATAGCGTCGGATGTTCGCACGCTTTTCAAAATCGTTAAACTCAACCTAGCTTGCCGCGTCGGTTTGGATCGTCAACGCGTCGCTACAAAAGTGATTGAAACTTTGGCGCAGCGCATGCAACGTGCAGATTCGAGCAAAGCACTTGGCTGATCGGGTGGGGTGCTTGGTCGGTTGGGAAACGGAAGTCGTTACGCCCACCAGCCACCGTTGACATGGATCGTTTGCCCCGTCACATAAGAAGCAAGGTCGCTGGTCAGGAAAAGAATGACGTCACCGATCTCGGCTGGCTCAGCGAAACGATTCAGAGGGATATTGGAGAGCATTGCCTTTCGATTTTCCTCTGGAATCGATTGACCCATTGGTGTGTCAACGACGCCTGGAGCGACGGCGTTGACTCGAATCTTTTGTCTGGCAAGCTCTTTGCTTAAAACCTTGGTCAACGTGACAACCCCCGCCTTGGCAGCGGCATAATTTGATTGGCCAAAAAAACCAGTTACCGCAGAAAGCGACGCAATATTGACGATCGCGCCACCGTCATTGAGGACTCCGAGTGAAGCTTTGCAGGAATTGAAAACGCCCGTCAAATTCGTATCGATTACGTCTGACC
>CAYSQZ010000141.1:0-4674 GCA_964433035.1 uncultured Pirellulaceae bacterium
TTCTCACACGGATTCAACATTCACTTCGGCGCGATCAAGGTTGCCCCCGAAAATAACGTCGTTATGATCGCCCCCAAGGGCCCCGGTGGCATGGTTCGCCGAACTTACGAAGACGGCAGTGGCGTTCCAGCTTTGGTCGCCGTTCACCAGGACGCAACTGGCAACGCGAAAGAGCTTGCGTTGGCCTACGGCTGGGGAGTCGGATCGGCTCGTGCTGGGATCATCGAAACAACCTTCCCGGAAGAAACCGAAACCGATCTCTTTGGCGAACAAGCCGTGCTTTGCGGCGGCTTGACTGAAATGATCGTTGCGGGCTGGGAAACCTTGGTCGAAGCCGGCTATCAGCCAGAGGTCGCTTACTTCGAGTGTCTTCACGAAGTAAAGTTGATCGTCGATCTTATCTACGAAGGCGGTATTGCCCGCATGCACGAGTTCATCAGTGACACCGCCGCCTACGGTGATCTTGTCACCGGCAAGCGCATCATCACCGACGAAACTCGCAAGGAGATGAAAGCCGTCTTAACTGACATTCAGGACGGAACCTTCGCCAAGATGTGGCAGGAAGAGTCCGCCTCTGGATCGGTCAACTACAAAAAAATGATGCAGGAAGATTTGGATCACCCAATCGAAACCTGCGGCAAAGCACTGCGTAAACAATTCTCCTGGTTAAAATCCAATCAGGCTTAAAGTTAGCTAAAGCCGTCAAAGTTAAATTTCCGATACGGCCCCAGCTTGAACTTCCAGTTGGGGTTGGTTCATGAATCAGGTTCTCCAATGTCCACTCCATCTAACGGAAACTCAGGATCGAACCTGCCTGATCCCTCGGTTGACCCGGCAAAGTTGTCGGACAACGATCTCCTACCAGCGTTGCAAGCCGAAACCAAACTCGCCCTGGAGCGCGTTTATCAACTCGAGCAACCAACACCTCTGGATTCAGTTGAGCTGGAAAATGGCTGTGTGTTAATGCTCAAGCGAGAGGATCTCTCGCAAGTCCACAGCTACAAATGGCGAGGATCGTTCAACAAAATTCTATCGTTGCACGAGCGAGGTTTCAGCGGAGCAATGGTGGCCGCTTCGGCAGGCAATCACGCTCAAGGTGTAGCCATCACGGCCAATCGGCTCAAGCTCCAAGCGACCATCTACATGCCCCGTTCGACTCCGCTGCTCAAACAGGAGTCGGTTAAAAACTTCGGTGGTAAGTACGTCGAAATCCGGCTTCACGGTGACTCGTTCAACCAAGCTTCTACCGAAGCCGAAAAATTCGCGGCAGAGTCGGGCGGTGTTTTAATCCCGCCCTACGATGATCTGCAAGTGATCGCGGGGCAATCCACGATCGGCATTGAAATTGGAGACGAACTTGACCAACCGCCAACACATGTGTTTCTTGAGTTCGGCGGAGGAGGAATGGGCGCTGGTGTTTGCTCGGTCATGCGGCGACGATTTCCGGATGCCAAGCTGATCTGTGTCGAAGCGATTGACCAAGACTGCATGGGCGTTTCAATTGCCAAAGGTGAGCTGACAACCATCGAGAATCTCGATCGGTTTTGCGATGGAACCGCCGTCACTTGCCCCGGTGAATTACCGTTCCGGATTTGCAAGCAACTGCTCGACGAGTGTGTTACTGTTTCCAACAACCAGGTTTGCCGAGCCATTCAGTTTCTCTGGCAACAGAACCGAATCATCGTCGAACCCTCGGCGGGGCTTGGTGTAGCTGCGGCCATGCAATATGGCTTGAAACCGACCGACCGACCGGTCACGGTTTTGTCCGGCTCCAATGTCGACTTTATGATGTTGCCCACGATCGCGCGACGTGGGCAGGTTAACCCGCCAGTTCGCCGCTATTACGCGTTTGAGATCGGCGAAGCCAAAGGCACGCTCAACGCGCTGCTTGATAGCTTTTCGCCCGACATGAACATCATCGACTTTCAGTATGGCAAAGTCGCCGAAGATCAAGCTTATCCGGTGATCGGTGTCGAAGTTCCCTACTCGGCTGTCGACCAGATGGAGTCGTTTCTGGATGGACCGGACATTCCTCCTCATATCGACGTCACTGGAACTGCAGCCGCCGAATTTCGGGTAATACCTTTCAATATCGATTTACTGCAGCATCCATTTTTTGCGGTAATCGAATTTCCCAACCGACCCGGTGCGCTGGGAGACTTCATGACGTTCGCCAGCGAGATAGCCAGTGTTTGCTACATGAACTATACCGACTCCGGGCAAACCGAAGGTCAAGCTCTGATGGGCTTTGAGTTTGACAATATCGGTCGTCAATCGGCATTCCTGGAATTGCTTCAGCAGACCACCAAGTTCAAAGTGGTGCCAATGGCGATCGTCAAGGGTTTGACTCTTCGGCGGACTGACTCGGCGGATCGCCTGAAACATTTGAAGTAGGAGCATCTGCTCGGTATAGCGACTCCGCTTGGTATAGCGACTCCGCTTGGTATAGCGACTCCGCGTAGACAACTATTCCCAGTCAAGAACAGCTCTCTCCGGATACTCCATCGATGACGCGTCGAGGCTGAGATTTTTCTAGCGCTAGCCACGGAATGAACCGCCATGTTTCCAAAAAAACCAAAGCCTCGTCGGGTACCGTGACTGAGCCTAACCCAGCTCTGCGTTTGCCTCTGGTGCAGCTTGTCGTTGCTTCTGGCCTTGGTTCTTTTTAATCTCAACGGTTTCCTGCTCTCTCATTAGATCTTTCACTGTATCAGAGAGACTTGGACTTTTCTGCCCGGGACGATATTCTCCGCGAGTTCGTTCGTTGTAAGTAGCCTGATTTTCAAGTGCGGTTTCGTAAAAGCACTCCCAGCAGTCAACGAACGCATCGACAATCGCAGGATCGAAATGCTTTGACCGTTCAGATTCAATAATTTCTCGTGCCTCTAGCGGGCACATTGCTGATTTGTAAGTTCGCTCGGTCGTTAGCGCGTCATAAACATCTGCAACAGCAACAATTCGTGCTGAGAGAGGTATCTCCTGCCCAACCAATTGATTCGGGTAGCCGGTACCATTGAATCGTTCATGGTGAAAGCGAGCGATCTCTTCTGCCGTTTTCAGGAATTCACAGTGCGTTGAATTACTTGCCGCACTACTCAAAGCATCTGCGCCAATTTCTGCATGTGTCTTCATGACTTCGAATTCTTCGCTTGTCAGGCGACCGGGTTTCAACAGAATTTCGTCTGAAATTCCGACCTTGCCGATGTCGTGAAGGATACTTGAACGGGCAACGTAGTCGATGTATCGATTCTTGACCGTTTCAGTATAGGGGCCTGAAACCGCCAGACGCTCCAGCAGCACTCGAGTGTAATACTCAATGCGTTCCAAATGCCGGCCTGTCTCGGGGTCGCGTGACTCAGCCAGTTTGGCCAAGGCAGTAAAAACGAGGTCGCGAGTCGACTCGACTTCGATGGTCCGTTTTTGAACAATCTTCTGGAGATGTTCTTTATTGCCCTGAGCAAGTCGACTCAAATGCCAGCGAGAAACCTGAGCAGCAACAATTTGCCGCAACTCTAGCGGCTCAAATGGTTTTTTCAAAATGAGAAGCTGATCGACTTGGGGCAGCTCTTGGCAAATATGCGCCCAGCCATAGTCTGAGTACGCAGTACAAAGAACGATCGGAAGTTCAGGGTAGACCTGCCAAATCCGCTTGGCAGTTTCGATTCCATCCCAACCCGGCGGCATTCTTACGTCGATCAAGGCAACCGAGTATTCGCGTCCTTCCTCCAACGATTTTTCGACCATTGCCAGCCCCTCTTCGCCTTGAAACGCCGAATCGATTTCGTAAATGAATTCAGATTTGGACTCGGAGCTTCCCACTGGTTCTTCATCGAACAAGAACGACTCCGCCTCTTTCAAGCGGCTATCAGATGCTTCGGTGAGCAACACTTTCTTGTAGTCTTTGTGAATCGCAGGATTATCATCGATCGCAAGGACGCGCCAATTTGATGGAGTGGTTGAGTTCATGTTGGAGGCCAAATTTTGGAAAGAGAAATCGAGGTTTTAATTAAGAATGTGGGTACCGCTCGCTCCCCAAAAGGAACGAACCGCCACAATGTAGCTCGGAGAAAGGTCCCACCCCTCCACAGGCGGCGCCAATCTGGGAAGACAAACAGAATCGCCACCACCATTATCGAATCGTAAGGCTTTAACGAATATTCCACGTGTTTTCTAATTTTGAGGCCCGAAAAATCGGAAAATCCAGTCCCTTAGAGTACGGAAACTGAACGTTTTCACCACGTTTTATATTGGTGTCAAACAAAAAAGCACCAAATGGAGCGGGTGCTAATCATTGGGTTCGTCGGTGGTTCATCGGCGGATCGGCTGACCTCACGGGATCAAACAAATCCAAAACGACGATCCTGCGGTTTTGAAGTCGAGTTTCTCGGTCACTGGCCAAATCGCCTCAGTCGTAATCACCTGAGCCATCAGTGCGCGGAGAGATAAAAGAAGATTCGATTGTGGTTGATGAATTAAAGATCAACAATTGACGTAGGCGATCATTGGGGCGGCCAAACTCATTTGATCCTCCAGTCCTCCGCGAACTCCGCGCCTCCGCGTTTTAATCACATTACTCAAATAGCGCGACCAAGAAACCCGTACGGCTAAACGTTCAATTACCAACCAATTTTGGAACGATTGAGTGTAAGATTTTTGAAACGCGGAGGCGCGGAG
>CAYSQZ010000141.1:4774-12243 GCA_964433035.1 uncultured Pirellulaceae bacterium
CCAACCAATTTTGGAACGATTGAGTGTAAGATTTTTGAAACGCGGAGGCGCGGAGGGCGCGGAGAAATAAAAAGGTGAGTCGATTGTGGTTGATGAATTAAGGATCAACGATTGACGCTGGCAATCATTGGGGCGGCCAAACTCATCTGATCCTCCAGTCCTCCGCGAACTCCGCGCCTCCGCGTTTTAATCACATTACTCAAATAGCGCGACCAAGAAACCCGTACGGCTAAACGTTCAATTACCAACCAATTTTGGAACGATTGAGTGTAAGATTTTTGAAACGCGGAGGCGCGGAGTGCACGGAGAAATAAGAAGGAGAGTCGATTGTGGTTGATGAATTAAGGATCATCGAGCCGGTCACTTCGGTCATCCGCGCGCCTTGGTTGTGCGGAAAGATCAATGGCTAACAGAACTCAAGCACATCGCGACAAACATTGTGCTACAAGCACCTGAGTCACTTTTTGTAAAAACTCATAGTCCAACGTCTCAGGCGTGTCAGTTGGTTGATGGTAGTTTTGGTTGCGAAACTCAGAGGTATCAGTCCACATAAATGCCGGAATCTTTTGGTCCCAAAACGGGGCATGATCACTGCGACGCAAATCTTTGAACTTGTTCTCCAAGCCGAAAAATACCTTCAACCCCCAAACCGGAATCTCAGGCACGTAGGTCGAGGCGACCTGCAAAATCGGTTTGAGCAGAGAATTGGAATTTCGATTTGCAATCAAAGCCAAAAAGTCACCGCGATCATGTGCGAGTTTGATCGGAAGCCCTTGGGGCAAACCTTGAGAACCAGGAGTGTGATCGCAGTAGCCAACCATTTCCAGAATATGAACTTCCTCTAATCTCCAGCTTGCTGGCAAATAGTTTTCAACGAAATCGCTGCTTCCAAGCAGACCGTCCTCTTCGCGGTTGAAAGCAACAAAGACAATTTGAGGCAACGGCGGATTATCATTGCCCTCCCAACGGTCAGCCTGAGACCATTGGTGGACTGCTTTAGCGCAACCAAGCATCGCGGCCACGGCACTTCCATTATCATCGGCCCCAGGAGTCTGAGGCTTAGAATCGTAGTGGGCACCAACGAGAACCTTAGGCTGAAAATCGGATTCGTCAATCGCTGACGGCATCGCCACAATGTTGTCATAGGGTCCCTGGCGAATCGTTCGATACTCCCAAGACTGAAATTGCTCCTCGACCCAAGCTGCAATCTGACGGTTATTCTCCGGCTGCGCCTCGAAGTGCCGAGGGACTGAAATTCTCTCAACAACGTCTCGTAACCAATTTTTGTCGACCGAAGCGACAGCTGCTTCAATTTGCTGGTTCGCCGTGTCAGCTCTGAAATTTTTGCTTTTTAAAATATACATTGGACCTCCAGGAAATGGGAAACTTAACACTCTGGCTACTCAGATTGAGCGGTTTACAAAAACAAAAACAAAGTCACGCCCCAAGATTGGAAGAGTCGAGAAAAGCCAAACAAAGTCACCCTCCCAAAGATTGGGAGGGTCGGGAAAAGACGATGAAATCGGCTTTGATCGGGAGGGTTGATGTGCTCCGCTCGAAAACCTCCTCGACCGCTTCGCGTCCCACACTCCCGCAACCAAAGTGTAAAATTGTAAACGCTCAGCTTGAGCAGCTAGAGCGCAGTACTCAAGTTACGATGTCATTGGATCCGACAGGCTCCCCAACTAAAATCAATCCGTTAGAATAAAGATCTCTTTTTCAGGTCTGTAGTATGCCAAACCAACTTCTTGCACTGTCTCCTTTGCTTCAAACCATTGTTTCGTTTGCCACAACGAAGGTAGGGTTTTGGCTGATCATTTCAACAACCGCGATCGTCTCGCTATTGGCTGCGTCATCGACCGACGCTGCAGCTTTTTGGAACGACGACGAAACACCGGTCATACCACGAGATGAGCTTCCCCCGATACAGGGCTTAAAAAAAATCCCGCCTGGCTTCGAGAAATTGCCCGCCTCTCCTGACAACAATCCTACAACGATTGAAAAAGCTCAGCTGGGGCGGCGGCTTTTTTTTGACCCCGTGCTTTCGACCGATGGGACCGTATCCTGTGCCAGTTGCCATCAACCCAATCACGGATTTGCCAGCCCGACGGCGGTTTCAATTGGAATCGGCTCTCAGAAAGGCACCCGAAACGCCCCGACGGTTCTCAATCGAGGCTACGGGAATCATTTCTCCTGGGACGGTCGTGACGCATCGCTGGAAGCCCAGGCTTTGGGGGTTCTCAAGAGCAAATCTGAGCTTGGCGGTGATACCGACACCGTGATCGCCAACATCAAAAAAGATGCGGAATATACATCCGCCTTTGCAACAGTATTTTCAACGTCGGTTAAAAAGGATGTTGGCAAGAAAGATGCCGACCAGTTTGTCACGCTGGACAATATCGCCAAAGCGCTTGCCTGTTTTGAACGCACCCTGATCTCTGGAAATTCGCAAGTCGATCGTTTCCGCAACGACGAGTATGAAGCGCTTTCGAAAGAAGCTCGTCAGGGGCTTTGGATTTTTGAAAGCCGAGGTGGATGCTGGAAATGCCACAACGGGTCCAACTTGGCCGACGAGGAGTTTCACAATACCGGCGTTGGTTTTGGAAAGAAAGATCGAGATCCCGGCCGAGCCAAAGCGACCGGAAACACTGAACACAATTTTCAGTTCAAAACACCAACCCTTCGCGAAATTGAACATACCGCCCCGTACATGCATGACGGCAGCGTAAAAACGCTCAAAGAAGTCGTGGAGTTTTACAACAAAGGTGGTGCTCCAGACGATCCGACACTCGACAAAGAAATGAAGCCACTAAATCTGACTGAAAAAGAGATCGGTTTCCTGGTTGAGTTTCTCAAAGCGATGTCCAGCCAAGCCACCGAGTAAGCTTCTAGCCGCGTGACTCGCGTCGAAGATTTTGAGACGGTCGAGTAGAGTGCGCCTACCGACGCACATAGAGGAGGCGCGGCGTAGATGCGCGGACCTGAGCTTTGCGTTCTCAGCGCCTCCGCATTTCTACCTCCTTCCAACCGATCATGTTGTCTTCTTGAAGTTGTTCGCGAGTCGCGGACACTTTGGCTACGCAAGGATTCGAACGTTGAATGAGTTTAGAAGGATCTAACGCCCATCTCAGGCTTGAGCCGCTTCTAGCCCGCCCCTACCATTTCGTATTCTGGTCAGTGCAGCTAAGTTTTCGTAGAACCACGACGATCAGTTTTCGCTATAATCATTTGGAAACTTGCTGCGAGAGATTAGTGCTTCGTGGCACTGGGCAAGGCTTCGCGGACGAAACCAAACAGTACAAACTAATTTCACAGATCAAAAATTCATGGGTGAAACTCACCAAGTTCAAAATATCCACTTGCACCTTTCCGACCCTCACGACAGTTCTGGAGATTGGATTGGGCAACATGAAATCCTCAAACAGGTTTTGGCTTGCTGGCTATCGGTCAATGAAGCCGACGCGCCGCTGACGCCTCGCCTGGTCGGGCCACCAGGAATTGGTAAAACCGCACTGGCGATGGCGGCAACGCAGGCGCGAGGTCAGGAGCTTTACATCTATCAATGCACTGCTGACACTCGACCAGAGGATTTGTTGGTTACACCGGTGCTTGCGCAGGACGGCAAGATCGCCTACCACGCCTCTCCTTTGGTAACGGCGATGATTCGAGGCGGCGTTTGCATTCTCGATGAAGGCAACCGAATGAACGAGAAATCGTGGGCGTCGTTGGCCCCGTTGCTTGATCACCGTCGCTACGTTGAGTCGATCGTGGCTGGAATCTCGATCAAAGCACATCAGGATTTTCGTTGCGCCGTGACGATGAACCAGGATGAATCAACGTTTGAGATTCCCGACTATATCCTTAGTCGACTACAACCTACCTTGACACTGAAGTTCCCTTCTCGCGAAGACGAGAAGCACATTCTGAATTACCATCTTCCTTTTTGTTCTGACGACATGCTTGCCATGACCGTTGACTTTTTACAGCAATCCCACGAGTTGAAACTGGACTTCTCCACTCGCGATGGAATCAATTTACTACGTTACGCGATGAAACGAATGGCTCAGGAAAACGAAGGTCATCCGCTTTCAACTGACCAAGCTTGGCGCGAAGCGCTCGAGAAATGCCTGGGCGAGGAAGCCCTTGATCTGGAACGACTTTCCAGACAACGAAGTCAATCTCTCGGGGGACAAGCCCTGCCGATGGGGTTTGGTGACTTCTTTTTCTCACCCGACGATCCACTTCATCCCGACCTGGATGACGAAGACGACGAAGATTAACTCAGCGCTACGACGGTTTTTTCTGATGATAGGTAACTGTTGGCGGCGTTTGTTTCTGGATCATCATTTGATTGACGACCAGCGCCATAGATTCCATGTCGGCACTCAGGATGACTATCCCACGATTGCCAACTTTCTTTCAAACGACAAAACATGATTCACGAACTTCTTGAAATCGGACCTCACGTCACGGCCTTGCCGATCGTACACGGGAGTGGCGACTTCGCGTGGGAAGTTCGTCGGTTGATGCTTAAGCACGATTTCGATTGCGTGACCGTTCCGCTTCCTCCCTCGTTTCAATCGTCGGTCGAACAAGCGATCCTGAATCTACCTACGCCCAGCGTCGTCTTCCAGCGGGACACCGCCGACTATTCGGCTCAATGGCAACCCAAACAGGAGGGGCTTTCAACCGATGACCCTGAAGAAATGGAGGACGAAGAACGGGAACCAGGCGCGAGCTTTGTTCCGATCGATCCCTGCCAGGGCGTGATTGCTGCGCTACGGACAGCGATGGGCGACCACGTGCCTCGCCACTTCATTGACGTCGAGACAAGCCAGTACCGGCCGCACGCCCGTTCGCTTCCAGATGCATACGCGCTGAAAAAACTGCCGATCGAGCGTTTTACCGCCGCAATTGTGCCGCATATCCAAGCCCCCAATGATCCGCAATGGAGAAAACGGATTGATCATATGGCGTGGCAATTGCGCGAGCTGTCGATCGACTACAAAAAAATCCTGTTCGTCTGTAGCGTTCTCGATTGGCCCTGGATCCGCCAATCGTTCAACAATCGGGAGTTGGAATTACCCGAACACGAAGCCGCCAGCCAGCCCGAAACGTTTCAGATCAAAACCGATACGTTGTATTTTTCGTTGGGCGAGCTCCCCTACATCACTGGCCTGTATGAACTTGCCCGTCGCGAGCTTGATGACGACGATAACCTTTCGATCGATGGCCTCAAGGACCTGTTGATCGCGTCCCGGGAAAGCTACACCTCGGAGTATAAGAACCGAGCCCGCAAGATCACCCCGAAATTGCTATCTCAATGCCTAAAGTATATTCGCAACCTGACGCTGATCGACAATCGCTTCACCCCTCAGCTGGGCACGATCGTAACCGCCGCCCAACAGGTCGCTGGAGACGGCTACGCACTGCACGTACTTGAACAAGCCAAGCAGTACCCGTTTACCGGGGAGCTGGACTTGCCGGAAGTTCGAATGTCGATCGATCAGGCAGCGTTTCCGTCTGACGGCCCGGCCGAATTTTCGGATGAGATTCTAAACGTCGTCAGTCGTCTGCCCGGACCGCCAGTTGTGTTAAGCCAAATTGAGTTGATTCCCAAACCCGATCAGCGGCAAATGGAAGACTGGCAGCAAAAGTGGAACCCTCATTCTCAGTGCAGTTGGCCACCTGAAGACGATGTGATCGAGAGTTTTCGCCGCACCGTATTTGATCGAGCCCAAGAAGTCATGGGCGCTGACCTGGCTCAAACAGAAAAATTCACAACCAGTATCAAGGACGGCATCGATATCCGGGACACTGTCCGGCATTGGTACGACGGAGATATTTACGTCAAAGTCCTGCCGCCAACGCAGGGAAAAATGGACTGTGCCGTGATGCTGTTCGACTCGCCAGCTGACCCGCGAGACTATCCTTGGCGCACGACCTGGTTCGCGGAACACAAGAACGAATCAACCCTCGCGTTTTTTGCATCCGACTTTTCACAGCAGCCAGTTGGACCAGGCATTTGCCTTGGAACCTATGGAGGAGCGCTTTTTCTTTTTCCACCAGTTCAGATCCTAGACATCTGGGCCGATCCGCGACTTGATTTTGCAACGACTCTGGAAGAACGTTTACTCGCTGCGGCTTGTTTGCACAGCCAGTGCCCGCATATTGCGTTGGTATCGCCGGGACCACCAGGCCAAGCGTGGCGTCAGATCGCCAAGCGTTACAAGAAGACCTGGATTCACTTGCCTCTCTCAAAGTTCAGTGATTCAACTGTCCAGCAACTAAGAATGGTGCACGTGCTTAACGGAAAAGATATCCGTAGCTACGCTGCCGATTTCATCCGCAAGGTATAGTCCGTGTTGGACTAATCCTGAGAGGCTGACATGTTGCTGGCAACCCGAGGAAGAAGCGGTAACTGACTTCGCCTTCGCTGACGCGTCGGGTTACCATTTACTCGAAAAGAAAACGGACCAAAGAAATAGTCTTAGTTTCTTAAACCAGCTGCGCTCCAGGCGCTGACTTCCCTGTTGCGAAACTCAAAATAGTGTCTAATAAGTGTTGTGCAACTCAACGGCGCGAAACCGCCCAACTGCACGAAACCGCTTAACGATGATTTTTAAAAGGCAGATTACCATGGACAAACTTCAAACCTTTCACAACCTTGTCAACATGGCTGCGATTGACAACAAATTTACTGATGAAGAAGTTGAGTTTCTCGCCCAGCGGGCAAACCAATGGCAGATTTCCAGCGATGAGTTTGAGACTGCGTTAGCGGGAATCAGCGAGGGTCAACTTGAAGTCAACATTCCTGAACCCTACGCAGATCGAGTTCTGTTGCTTAAGGATATGATCCGCATGATGGCGATCGATGGTGAGCTTGCTGACATGGAAAAACGTTTGTGTGCACAAGCTTCCGGTAAAATGGACTTCACGGCACAGCAATTTGGCCAGATTCTAGATGAAGTCATCGCTGAAGCTTAAGGTCGACCTTAAATTTCTAAATTCCCCATCGCCTGAGGCTGGTGGACAGCCCGCAATTAACTGCTGAATGATACTGCCGTAATGACCATGATCGACTTAATCTCGAAAACACCGTTCGCTTGGGACGCGAAGCGGCTTGAGAAAGTTGATCCGGGCTTTGCGGTGAATTCGATTGGGAATCCCATGGAAGCCTTGGTCTGAGCTAGCTCAGCATGTAGCCGGGGCGAATGCAACCAACAAGTAAAACAGGACGTACGTCTCTGCAAAAACATTATCGCAAATGTTCCTTGTATGATTCCTGAAGTCGCGAACTGTAGTTGTCCCAACTCCAACGGCTTCTAAAGTCGTCAGCAACTGTTTCGTGCATCTTTTGGAGCAGTTCAGGATGATTGAGCGCGTTCTCGATTGCGGCCGTTAGCTTTTGCGAGTCGTCGCTAGGCACAGTCCATCCGTTTTGGCCATCGATTACGAGTTCTGGCAAG
>CAYSQZ010000142.1:0-12034 GCA_964433035.1 uncultured Pirellulaceae bacterium
CCCGCCGCCTCCACTTAAAAGCGACATGGAATTTTATTTCATGTCGCTTTTTTATTGCGCATCGCGTTCTCCTGTTTCGTGGGTAGCGGTCGGTTTTCAAAAAGTGTCTGATTTTGTGTCTGATAACAGCCAGTTGCCAGAATCGCGTTCAAACTTCAAGCAAATTAAAGTGACTGATAAGAAGCGTGATCGGGCAATTGGAATGAAATTCGAATTCCGACAGTTTTGATGGGGAATCAAAACAGAGTTTGTTGGTCAACTTTCGGTGGCCAGAAAACGCCGAGAACTAACCAAGTGTTGTAGGGAAACTTGGTGCCCATGAAAAATCGCGTGTCTTTATCTTCACGGCATAGCTCGTTCAAGAATTTGTTGCGAACGTTTTGAGCGGTTTCTTCAGAGCCAAGCCGTTCAGCTTCTTTGAGAAACAACGTCCCCAGTTCCCAGTCTTCGCACATTGCAACGTGGGGCTTTTCGCTGTCCTCGCATTCAAAGTGGTAGTGGAATGAATATGGCAGTTTAGTGAGCGGCTTCTGCTGCTGGCGGCGGCTTAGCACGAACAGCGCGTTCGGGCCGTGGCGTAGTCTCACGTACTGTCGATCCTACTGCTGCTGCTGCACTCACCGCTGACGGATCGACTATTTTTTTTAGCGCTTTGGTAGATGTTAACGGCGACGGTACTACTGCTCCCGGAGATGTCACACAACCCCTTAACGCTTTCGCAACATTGGTGTTTGGAACAGATGCCTCAACCGATGGAGGAACTGGCAACGCCCCTGCAGGCTCTGATACTGATAACCCTGGCGATGCTATCGGTTTTGGATTTTTCGGAGCCCCTACACTTGCAGGGACGGGAATCCAAGCAGTAACCTTCGATGACGGGACGATTCAACAAGGTAATCCCACGGGTCAAAGTGTAGTGATTGGTGACAATCTTGCGTTTATCGTCGGGCAAATCGACTTCAATCCGCTGGGCACAGATGATGTCATAACGCTTTTCAACGTCGCTGCAACCGATACTGCGTTAGGCACATCATTTGCGACCTTGTCTGCGGATCTTGACAACGCATCATTTGACACGATTTCGATCTCTGACGGCCAAGCAAGTGCCTTTGACGAGATCCGCTTTGGTACCAGCCTAGCGAGTGTTACTCCTGGACTATTTGCCGTTCCAGAGCCGAGCTCAATGATGATCCTAATTGGATTGGGTGGACTTGGAATGATTCGCCGTCGCAAGTAAGTGATTAGACTGAATGCGATCATAGCTTTAAGCGCCAAGCAATTTGCTTGGTGCTTTTTTTGTGCGTTTTGAGTAACAACCGTTGAGAAAACAAAAAACGCTCGGACTTTTCGCCCCAAAGCATGTGTGATTTAGTGGTTGCTGTGGGGCAGCACGACGGTATCGTGCAAGCTTGGTTTAGACGGATTTTGTCGAAACCAGATGTCTGCCCATCGGCGATCGAGATGGTATTGAATGTTGTTTGATCAACAACGAGTGTTCAATCGCTTGAATAGTTCGCATAGAAATCGCCAAGATCTAATCAGCTTCAGCCACTGAATCGTCAAGTGCTGTTTCGACACGCTTAATATTCAGCTTCATCGTTGAAATGTAGTCGCTGCTGGCTAATGGATGGTCAAGCGGATCAATCCGGACAGGTTGTATCCCGAGCGACAAAAACAAAGCAGACAATTCTTCGGATAAACTCAATCGCTCAGCTATCAAAACCAGCTTTGGCTTCTTGCCTTCGAGAGAACCGGCCGAAGAATTTTTGTTAGCCTGGCTGGCTAATTCTGGCTTGGCTTGCAACTGCTCTTTGACCGCGACCAGCAATTTCTCGTTTGATAGATCGCTATTCTGTAGTTTGCTATTCTGAGAGAATCCCTTGAGCGGTTCAGCAGTCAGACCAGCGGCCCGAGTGAAAAACTCAAACTCTGAACCGGCAGTCCAAACCATTGGTGATTCTGCTTGACCCCGCTTGGCGATCAAATCCATCGCCTCAACCAGCTCGTCCAAGCGAGCTTGCAAGGCAGCGAGATTTTGGTCGAAAAGATCAGCTCGGTCCGGGTAGTTTTTTTTCAATTGCGTTGCAATGTATTTTGCCTGCTTTTTTGCCAATGACGGATCAAGCCAGGTTCGGGCAGCCATCACCGGATGGGAGTGTTCGCCCTCTGGTCCGTGGGAATGGACGATCGATTCCCCTTTGACTTGAATGTAATCTTTCAAAGCCAAACCGCGCGATGCCGTGCTGACGATCTTGGAATCGGGAAGTGATACCAAGGCAAGCCATTTGGCATATCTGGCCCCAACGCCGTTGGCAATAACCAAATCCGAATCTTGCATCGCCGCGATTACTTCTCGTGTGGGGCGAGATTTGCGAGGATCATCGGATTGAGCGAACGGGAGCAAGACCTCTATCTCTTGTCCAGAAATCTGCTGCGTTAAAAACTGAAGCGGGTAGCTTACCGCATAGATACGGTTCGAAAGTTGCGCTGCAGAGTCGCCACCAGCTGATCCTGCAGAATCAGGTAAAGCCCGACTATTGCAGCCAACTAAAACGGAGACCAAAAAAAGGGCCAAGTAAGGACTAAATCGCATACGCAGATTCGCCGCCTGTTTTTGCAAGTTACTAATCAAGAAGTTTCCGCAGTTCAATCGCTTCCCTAGCTTTTCCGCCAGCCTGGAGTACTTCAATCGCCCGCTGATAACAGCGACGCCCAAATGCAGTTCTGGGATCGCGGCCCAGGTTCTGCCAGCGCCTCGCCAAAAAACTTGCATTGGCACCGGGCTTGGCTTCATCCTTTACGATATCAAGATACTCATCATCGTCGGACATTTTCCAACACTCAAGTGCCCCGTCAAAATCATTCTGCACAACAATCAGGTAACGGCCTTTTTGTTCATTGGCGGTAGCGTTGTCTGGATCGCGTGCCAGCTTCTTCAACGCAGTCTCATACTGCTTATGAAGCCTCGCCACCTCACTGGATTCCTTGCCTTTAGCCACATAAAACTGCCCCGCCTTGGCATCACCATTTCTGGAGGCGGCTTCAATGCCGAAGGCAACCAGTTTACCAGCGGTTCTTGATTCACCTTTTCGAATTGCCTCGTCAATCAGAAATCTCAAAACCGTTTCCAAATCAGCGGCCAGGAATTTATCCCCGGTTCGGCTAAGGCTCTTTCCTGAACCCATCACCGCGCCCAAAGATTCTTCCCAATAATCAAAATCCTCGAAACGACGCTCGAGCTCTTGTACGGCCAGCATCGCTGTTCGACAATCGCCAGTGCCGATCGCCATATCTTTGGCCGCTTCAAGCATCACGAACTGCAACGCTAAGTCTTCGTCGGAATCGCGAGCGTCTTGGATCATGCTTTCGACATTGCTTCGATTGTCCCGAGCGTCTCCCGCTGCTAACTTCGCGATCAATTCCCCGTAAACACTTTTAAACTCCTTCGTGGCTTTGCTTCGGTCACTCGAAGACGGAATTGGCTTCTTTTCAGGCCCCGCAGTCTCCGGCAAACCAAAACTGCTTGACACGTCGGGATCGCGACCGTCAATAATCGCAGTGTTCTTGCCCAACTCGGCGCGGTAAGTCGCAATCCCGGTAGCTCCCTTTTTGACATACCAGTTCATGCCCAGCTCCGAAGTCGCGGTACGACTATCTCCCGGCCTGATTGAATAATAGCTTCGCAGATTCGATTTCGCGTCGATCTGATAAACCGATGCAAGGCCATCGAGTTTGTTAACAAACACAATCGATTCCCCGCGCTTACCCGAAGTAAAAATTGTTGAAGGCACTGGACTTCGCGAGATCACCGGCAATGACCTACCAACAATATCGGGGTTCGTTTCTCGGGGTGAACTTATAGTTGGCTTGTCGGATTTCTCCTTCACCGACGCTGCAACTTTGGGCTTAAGCTTCGGCTTGGTTGACTTCAATGAACTGTGTGCCGCGATCAACCCGAGAGTTCGAACCACAGTGGCCCTGTCAACATCACAGTAAGTGCCTACGATCGGGGCCTGGAGCGGATTGGCAATTGTTTTCAACGGTCCGGACTTTTTCCCGATCCACGAACTAAGGTAGCTGGCGTCAGGATCAAGCCCTTGCGGTCTAACTCTCATAAACCGAAGGCGAATACAATTCATCGGACTTAATTTGGACACCTGCACTTCGCCAACGGCGTAACCAGGTTTGGCAAGCAAAGATTCAGAATTGCGCAAGTTCCCCCGACTGATCGAATTCCTGGTTCGAAAGACAGGATGCAAGCGTTTGATTTTAAAGTCCGAATCCAGGACATACGAAAATCCGATCAACAGGCCCGGCTGTTTGAGACCATAGACTTTCTGAGTAACTTCCTTGGTTCCAGGAGTTGATGGAGCCGAACTTTCAAGTCTGCCGAATCGGTCGCGAGAAAGATCGGTAGCAACACGCTTTAGTAGCTGCTCTTCTGCCCAAGTTGGCTTGGGGTATTTGGCGACGTCGTCCAGCGTCCAAACCATTTGGTTTTCTAAGCTCGGTACTTCAGGCGTGGTTTTTTCACGCAAGCCAACTTCAGGTTTGGCGGTGCTCGAATTAGGATCAGTCGAATTCGTTTCAGACTCGCCTATAGCAGCTACGCCGTCGCGGGGCTTTTCAGTCTCTGGATTTTTTACAACTACAGAGCTCGGATCTGCAATTGTCTTACCCGAGCCCCCTGTGGCGTTTTCCACTTTTCCGGTTTTTACGTTTCCGGTTTTCGCTTTTCCGGATTTCGCTTCCTCCGCTTCGCCGCCAATGCCAAGAATCCCCGAGCTAATCAAGTATGCTCCGACCCCAACCGCGGCCAAGCCTCCACTAAGCCAGCTTATCAAACCCCAGATTAGCTGGTTTCTTTCACGCTTTTTCTTTTTTTGACGAGCATTGGGATCGGTCCTCACATTTAGATTCATCCCCGAACTGGCCTGACCAGGCGAGTCAAGATTAACAACCGAGGCATCTGCCACGGTAGGACTAGCAGTAGGTGCTGAGGCAACATCTGGAACGACCTGCACAGAAACAGTGGGTACTTCAGTCCCTTGGGCACCAGCCAAACCAGAGGGGGACGCCAACGTCG
This sequence comes from uncultured Pirellulaceae bacterium, assembly GCA_964433035.1. Classification (GTDB taxonomy): domain Bacteria; phylum Planctomycetota; class Planctomycetia; order Pirellulales; family Pirellulaceae; genus Mariniblastus. The sequence continues at coordinate 5,087 of CAYSQZ010000142.1, forward strand.
CTCCGAGCTGCTGGTCATAAGCAGCCTTTTTTTCGTCGACCAGGAGACAGCGCCTCGCCCTGGCCAGCTCATTGAGAATCTGCTGAGACAGCTTGCCGTTGGGGCCACTTTGAAACGTTCGAATATGGGCCATCTGCCGGTCTGCAGACATCGAAATCACGTCTTTGTCAGACTCGTACAATTCTAAGCCGAGCAAACGATAATAGTTTACTGGTCGCGTTGCATCACGAATCCCAAGCCACTTCAGATACGGATCAAACTCGGACATAGACTAAGTTCACAAGGGTTTAGAATGGGAAGCAGAATTTTTTAGATTGAGAAACTGAACCCGCACTCTGGCGAAAGAGGCTAAGTTTGAACCACTTCCATTAATTATAACTAAAAACCAAGCTCATTAACGGATCAAGATCGAGGCTCCAATTCGTGGCCGTCATTGTAAGGCTATTGTGATTCAAGTCAAAATCGTTGTGTATCGTCGTTACGAATGGGTTACATATAGCTGTCAACTTAGTCTCTTACTTCCCGGCAAACAAAATCGTCTCGATCCATTGCCCTGACAGACCTGTTAATCCCCAAACCGCCAAACCAACCAGCGCGGCCGCCAAAGAGACGATGATAAGAACCTCAGCAAATTGAAGTTGAAAGATTCTTCCGCGACTACAGCCAAGCTGAAACATCGTTTGCATTTCCCGAGCACGCAGCCTAAGCGACAACATCAGCACCAATACCAACAGCAATAAAGTTGAAACACCGATCAAGATCGCATTGGCGTCGAAGAATCGCTTCACTCGAAACACCAGCGACATCAAATCTCTGACATCGGCCAACGGTTTGGTAAACTGCAACAAGCGATCATCAGAGTACTTTCCTTCAAGGATCGTTTCCGCTTTTTCACTTTCCGATATCGCAATAATTGAGGTGATCGGAAACTCATTCGTGTCGCCGTGGAAATGAAAAGACTCGATGTTGTCGGGTGTGATTTCAATGTACGATTCGACCGCCGGGCTGGCGACAATTTTATCGTTTGAGCGCGAAAGGACTTTACTGCTCTCGGCGGCTTCGCTGCTTAAGTCCTGATGACCGTGTCCCAGTCCCTGAATCACCCAAGCCGTTTTCACATCGACGAAGATTGTGAAGTCATCTGGACTTCGAGACTCTCCCAGAACGCCGGCAACGTTGAGCCGCAGAGGAGACTGGCCAGCCAAATCCAGTACATTGTCTCGATCCGAGATGATGTAGTCTCCAACATCGACACCCAGGGAATCAGCCACTTTGGCACCCACGACGCACTCGCCCAGCATCGCAAACTTGCCGCCTCGGTCCAGAGACAAATCACGAAAACCAAAATACTCCAGCGACGTTCCCACGACCGAAAAGCCCTGAGCTTTAAAGCGAGCGTGGATCGGGATCGCTTTGGCCGCTCCACGCTCGAGTAAGTTGGCGACTTCGGCGTATGGAATTGACTCCGCCGAAGACGATTTGAAGTGGATTGCATTGAGCGTCAGTTCAAGACTACTTCCCTTGGCTCCAACCACGGCAGGAGTGCTTTGAGCTCGAGAGATGATCTTCTGGTTGAACTGGGAAAGCAGGATCTGCGTCGCGATCGGAAGCAATGCAGTCAGGAAGACACACGCCAATAGAATTAGAGATTTGAGTTTGTGATACCAAATATACTGCCAAGCAAGTTTGAAAACCTGACTCACGATGCCACCTCACCGCCGACACCATCGGTTTCCAGATCTTCGACTGAGTCGATATAGAACTCCTCAAAGTCTATCACCCGATCAAATCCATCCAGAATTCCTCGATCATGCGTCACGACGATTAACGTTTGGTCGCGCTGGGCGGATTGTTCCAAAAGCAAATCAAGAACCACTTGTTTGTTTTTCGGGTCGAGGTTGCCAGTGGGTTCGTCAGCAAGAATCAAGTGCGGGTTGGTTATCAAAGCCCGACAGATCGCGACGCGCTGCTGTTCGCCCTGGGAAAGCTGATTGGGTCGGCGGTGGAGCTTGGAAGCCAAGCCAATCTCATCGACCAGTTTCGTGGCTTGTTCAACCACGCATTGGCGGGAACGTTGCTTACTCAAGGATTGATTGATCGAAAAAGGAAGTAGAACGTTGTCGAGCACGTTAAGGTATTCGATCAGCTCGAACTGCTGAAAAACCATCCCGATTTCGGCCGCACGAAAATCCCTTCGCTGAGCGTCGCTCAACGCCGCACCCGTTCCGGCGATCGCCTGGCCGTTGACTTCAATGCGCCCCGACTCTGGTGTTACAATTCCTGCAATCAGATTAAGCAACGTTGTCTTGCCACTGCCGCTTGGCCCAACAACGGCGACCTTTTGGGCACGAGGTATTTCGAGCTTCTCAATTTGAAGCCGAAAATCGGATCGAGGATATCGAAATTGCAGTTGGTCGATCTCGATCATTTGACAGTGGGCCAGCGGAAAGGGCTTCAATCATCGTTTAATGGCGTCGCGCCATTGAGTTGACATTATAGCAGCCCTTTGAGCGTCCTCTCACCGCCGACGCTGGTTGGACGAGCGACCGATGTTTCGAGTCAAAAAATCGGCTTTGCGCTTTTGCGCCTGGATCGCTTCATAGTTCGCCGGGCGACTGGCTCGGGCCGCCGCCAATACGTCTTCACTCATCTCTCGGCTGGAAAGAATCCGAACCTTGATCGAGGCTTGGCTTGCGGAATTTGAAACGCCGAAAGAACGGTTGGAGAACGGTCGGCTCAATGGCCCCGCCAACCCGGGGAACCCACTGGTGCTTGATCGGGCAGATTGCCTTGTCACTCCGCCCAGACTCAGCGTTCCTCCATCAGGAACCGAAACGACCGTATTGACGTTGAAAACAGTTACTGTTGGAAGTTGAACAGGAATCCCGACCGGTCGCTGGGCAGCAGCAATACCCTGGAGTAGCAACGCTACCGCGATCGCAGTCGAGCCAACGACCAGCGATCGACTTAAGGGCTGGGAAAGATCTCGAAACATTACTCCTCCAATACATACTTCAACGTGTCACATCTAACGCGCCACATCTCCTGAGTCTACCATGCTAACAGAATTCGTTCACGAGCATCATCAAGATAGTATTGCCCGATTTTAATTTTGCAATTTACCAATAATTCTTGAAGTCTGTAAACTTATCACAACTAAAGTTTAGCAGAACCAAGCAATCCTGTTGGCTTTAGCCGCGGCTTGGGCGGGGATGTAATTTCTTTAAATTCTGTCCCCCTGCATACGCTACCCCCAAAGTAATTCCAAAGGGTTGAAAACGATTTTGGGTTAGACTAAAAAAACTTAAATCATTTGGTCTCAAGAGATTAAGATTATAGACCTAGTGATTGTGAAGCGGGGTCATGTTTTGTTCCGAAGCTAACACGACCTCGCTTTCTTTTTTGGTTTCTCGCTGCCGCTACCTTGAGAGGCGATTTCATTTAAGCTCTCGTTAGTTGAAAAAACGAACCAAAGCAAAAGCTCCTAAGCCAAAAGGCTATCTCAAAAGAGATAGCCTTTTTACTTTAAAGCCATTCGTTTTATGTAATCAAATAAATCGCTTATGCCCCGCCGCTCAAAAGATCGATAAATGGCTGAATATCAAAAAAGTTAACGAGCCCGTTTTGGTCAATGTCCGCTTCGATTTGAAAACCATCGGGTGTTGACAGTACATCGATAAACGGCTGGATGTCAAAAAAGTCTACCTCGCCGTCGGTGTTGACATCTCCCAGCAGGGTTTCGTCTGATGAGTCGATAGTCAAAGTCGCAGGGTTACCGAAGAAGTTGAAACGACTTCGAATGTCACCGTCAACATCGTTGGCTACCAGAACCAGGCCCGCGAACGACGCCGGATCGTCGACCCAGCTTTGGGCGGTGGCAATCGGGACAGTAAACTCAATCATCGGAGGACCTTCTCCTTGGTTGTACGCAGGAACAGTATCGATTGGGGTTGGGTCAAACGCTCCAAGAAAGTTCGCCACATCCGCCCCTGACTCATCTCGCCAAGGCGTGCCTTCGGTTTCCGAAGTCTGGCTTTGGAAATTGAAAGTCACCGCGCCATTGGTCTGCACATTGGTGGCATTGACTATCTGGACTCCTTCAATCCAGCCAGCGTTGGAATCGTAAAGCTGGTGAATAGAAATCGTGTCCATGTCTGAGCCATGATTAGCGTTTCCAAAGCCAACATTGACACTGAAAGTAAGCGTGACCTCAGTTACGGTGACGCCAGCAATACTTGAAAGGTCCCATTGGTTAACCCCCCAGTTGTTAATGCCGGCGGTGTTAATTCCAATCAATGAAGTGTCAGCGCCTCCATTGGCCTCGGCATTGCCCATATCGGCTAACCTCGCGTGCGCACCAATTGCCGAAAACTGGGCACAACTAAATGCTGGTGTGAGCAGCACAACCGCAATGATTGCGGCAAAACTTGATATCTTTCTCATGTCTCAAATGACTCCTTGGAAATGGTTGGAAATTCAGAGCGACGTCTTAAACCAGCTTAAGTGATTTAGGGACGATTTACAAATTTTTTTACCCCTCAGCCGGAAGCTGGTGAATCGGGTCGGGGGGGTCGGGGCAGGAGGCTTTCAAATCGGTTTTTGACAGGGAGTTCGCCGATGTGAGGCGATAGCGAGTCACGGGTGGTGATTCCAAGGGCACAGCTCTTGGAAGACGTTTGGGAAATGCCGGGGCACATGAACACCCGAGCGCCGGATCAGATCATGCGGCAGTTGCGGAAGACCTTCGAACTCAATCCGTCCAAACCCGTTCACTTCCTCACGATCCGCGAAGCAGGATATCGTTTTGTCCGCGACCCTGAATCGGGCAGTACCTAGTTCGTTCTTCCATTCGTTGTCGCTGAAGAATTTGCCAAAATTCAGTCCAGCCAAACCGCGTTTTTAAAAAGAAAACGATTGGCCCAAATATTTCAGATCGCCCAACGAAGGGACTGAAAAAGTTTCACGTTTTTCTAAGGAGATTCGATGACACTATCTAAACCAGAATTGGAACTTTGGAACCGAGTTGAAGACTTTTCGCTGGACGACGATTCAGCATCTTTTTCATTCACACAGCGACTGGCGAAGGAAAACAATTGAGGATTGGCTTTCGCTGATCGGGTTGTTACTGAATACAAGAAGTTCATGTTTCTTGCTGTCGTAGCTGGTCATACCGTGTCGCCTTCAGTGGAAGTCGATCAGGCGTGGCACCTGCATTTGGTTTACATGCAATCGTACTGGAGAGAATTCTGCGGCGAGGTTCTACAGCAGCCGGTTCATCATGGTCCAACCAAGGGCGGCCAACAGGAACAAGACAAGTTTGTTGACCTCTATGAAAGGACAAAGCAAAGTTATCAGGCTTTTTTTGGCGAATCACCACCCCAAGACATCTGGCCCAGTTCTAAAATCCGTTTCGACACAGCAAACGGAAGTAAGTGGATCAGTTCCAAAAATTATTGGATCATTCGCAAGCCGAATTTTTCGAAACTGTTTACTCCTGAAGCATTTCCAATCGCTGTCGGCGCCGCGATACCATTACTGGTTGCTTGGTCACCGTACGAACTGAGCGGAAAGTACTTCCTGTTGTTCTATGCGATTGTTGCTCTTCTCGGGGCGATCGTAGCGTTGGTGCTCCAGGGGGGCAGTGCTTGACACGACGCCCAAAGAACCCGGCGAGCAACAGGTGGAGAAACCGAAGGTTCGATAGCGGGGAAGATGAGCTGTTTTGTGAAGCGCTGCACATCATTGTCGCCAAAAGCAACCGGCGGTTTTGTCAGTGACGCTCGAAATCTCATCGTGCGGCAATTAGGCCTTCTTCTACCCATAAATGCGGTTGAATACGCAAAATCCAACACCTTCCTTGGTGAAATTTTGTGACCACAGAGGGCTTCTCCGCTGGTCAAAAACAAAATATCACCCACAATTAGGTGATTAACGTGCAATTATTTGTCATTCATGTGACATGTGTATATATATTTACGTGAAGTCATATCTGATCTGAGTGGAGATTACTAATGAGTCAATTAACAATCAACAGACGGCCTAGGGGTTTTACGCTTGTAGAACTGCTTGTTGTCATCGCCATCATTGGAATTTTGATAGGCATGCTCTTGCCTGCGGTTCAAGCAGTACGAGAAGCCGCTCGCCGAATTGAGTGCGGAAATAGGCTCAAACAGATTGGACTTGCGTGCCACAACTATGAGAGTTCGTTTATGAGGTTTCCGCCGGGTGGCACGAATCTAGCCGCCCCCTTTGGTAGCGGCGCTGCCGAGCCTGGAGGTCATTCTTGGATGGGAGCTCTTCTTCCGTTCATCGAGTTGGAAACGATTTGGGATCAGGCCGGATTTGGCGAAGTGAGCTATAATAATACCTCAATGGTTGCAACGCTGTCCAATGAATTAGTGCCGGCTTTCAAGTGTCCATCATCTCCGCTGGAAGAATTTTCAAGGAACGTGACGATCCCCGCAATGATTGCGGACTACGTAGCAATATCCGGACACGCAGGAGGACTCGGAGGGCTTGATGGCCCGACTGGTGCAGTCGCCCCATTTTCAAACCAGAACGGCATCAAGGCTGAAAATGGCGTTTTCTTCCAAAACTCTGAAGTAGAAATCGGAAGCATCTCTGATGGAACCACCAATACGATGCTCGTTAGTGAAGTAGGTGATTTTATCTTCGTTGGCGCTAATGAACCTCGCGATTATCGTCCTGGTGGAATTGGAGAAGCGTCTAACGAAAATGGCCCCGGTTTTCATGCGGGGTGGCAAACAAACACCAATCCTGACAACCTCTACAACTGTACGACGCTCAGATACATTGTTAATCCCGGACCCGGGTTTTCGTTTTCGACTGGGCCCGATGATGGCGTTCATTTTAGAGGTTATAACGCACCACTACGGTCCAGTCACACGGGCGGCGTTCAGGTGCTTTTGGGCGACGCCTCAGTTCAAT
>CAYSQZ010000143.1:0-162 GCA_964433035.1 uncultured Pirellulaceae bacterium
ACGAAACAGTTTACGATACACAGCAGGTTCCAGAGACTCGCAACGTTTGCGAGACAAAGTACCGAACAGAGAACTACACAGTTCAAAAGCCTGTTCAGGAAACTGTTATGCGGTCTGAGAACTACACAGTTCAAGTACCCGTTCAGTCTACTGTTATGCGGT
>CAYSQZ010000143.1:262-11977 GCA_964433035.1 uncultured Pirellulaceae bacterium
CAGTTCAAGTACCTGTTCAGTCTACTGTCATGCGGTCTGAGAACTACACAGTTCAAGTACCCGTTCAGTCTACTGTTATGCGGTCTGAGAACTACACAGTTCAAGTACCTGTTCAGTCTACTGTCATGCGGTCTGAGAACTACACAGTTCAGCGACCTGTCCGTAAGACCATCATGAAGACTGAGTCTTACACAGTTCAGCGACCTGTTCGCGAGACTTCTTACAAGACCGTTAACTACACAGTTAACGTTCCTGTTACTGAGACTAAGCAACGTACAGTTAACTACACTGTTCAGCGCCCAGTCACAGAGACGCGTCAGCGACCTGTTACAACACACGTTCAGCGTACGATCACAGAAAACAAGACACGAACAGAGAACTACACCGTTCGTCGTCCAGTTACATCAACAGTTATGAAGACAGTTAACTCAACTGTTCGTCGGAACGTTGCTGAGACCAAGTACCGAACTGTTACAAACACAATCCGCGTACCTTACACTGAAACTAGGAACGTTCAGGTTAAGGGTGGATCATTCCAAACTCGTCAGGAAGTAATTCCTGGTCGCACAATCACCAAGAACCACCGCACACGTGGATCTTGGTCAACTAACCCTGCTACTGGCTGCCGGACTTACTGTCCTCCTAAGACTTGCCAGTCTACTTGCACAACTCCTTCACGGACTGTTTGCAAGAAGGTTTGGGTTCCTACTTGTGAGACTAAGCAAGTTAACGTTACCAAACACCGATGCCAAACTGTTTCAAAGCAGGTTCCTTACACTGTTAATCGCGTTGTATGCGAGCCAGTGTCACGGCAGGTTCCAGTAACAACTACTTCTTACGTTTGTGAGCAGAAAACTCGAGTTGTTCCTTACACAACTTCACGTGTTGTTTCTGAGCCAGTCACACGAATGGTTAGCTACACAACTACACGTATGGTTTGTGAGCCTAAGACACGAGTTGAGAACTACCAGGTAACACGAATGGTTGCTGAGACTCGCTCAAAGCAAGTTCCTGTTTGCTCAACACGCATGGTCAGCGAAGTTAAGACACGACAAGTTCCTGTCTGCACAACTGAGATGGTCAGCGAAACACGAACACGTCAGGTTCCACAGACTGTTACTACAATGACTACTCAGACTAGAACACGTCAGGTTCCACAGACTGTTACTACAATGACTACTCAGACTAGAACACGTCAGGTTCCACAGACTGTTACTACAATGACTACTCAGACTAAGACACGTCAGGTTCCACAGACTGTTACTACAATGACTGCTCAGACTAGAACACGTCAGGTTCCACAGACTGTTACACGAATGGTTTCTGAGACTCGTTCACGTCAAGTTCCGTACCAGGTTACACGCCAGGTAACAACAACGAAAACTGTTCAAGTTCCACGAACTGTTTCAAAGCAGGTTCCTTACACTGAGACTATCTCAGTTCCACGAGTAGTTACTGAGCAAGTTCCTGTAACTGTTCAAGCTGCTCCTGCAGTTAGCTACGACGCTTGCGGAAACGCAATCGGAGCTGGTGCCGGTGCTGGATTCGTTGACGGTGGATTCGCTGGCTCTGCTGGTGGAATCGTTGACGGTGGATTCGCTGGCTCTGCTGGTGGAATCGTTGACGGTGGATTCGCTGGTGCTGGTGCCGGAATCGTTGATGGTGGATTCGGTGGTGCTGGTTTCGGTGCTGCTGGTGGAATCGTTGACGGTGGATTCGGTGGTGCTGGATTCGGTGGTGCTGGATTCGGTGGTGCTGGATTCGGTGGTGCTGCTGGTGGATGCGGAGCTGGTGGACAAGGTCCTCTTCGCAACCTCATCTCACGTCTTCGTAACCTTCTAGGTGGCGGTGCTCACGGATGTGGCGGCGGATGCAAGCTTCTAGGCGGCGGATGCCGACTAGGTGGCGGCGGCGGATGTGGTGCTTCTTCTTGCGGAGCTCCTGCTTCTAGCTGTGGCTGCAACTAATTTGAATTTCAAGCCGGATTAATTTCCGGATCGAATATCAGAAACGGCTCGACCATCATTAGGTCGGGCCGTTTTTTTATGCGCTGTAGGCTGACTAGTGAACCGACGCCACTAAAACTTCCCAAGCGTCAATCAGGAGGTTTGAGGCCCGGTCGATTTCCTCTTCTGAGTTGTGCCAGCCGCAACTCAATCTTACCGTGCCCGCGATCTGTTCCTTGGATTTGCCCATCGCCTCAAGCGTTGCTGATTCTACCAAGCCACCGCTGTTACACGCCGACCCGGTGGAGGCACAAATCTCTGGAGTTCGCATGAGAATCTCACGGCCACCAACCTCGGGAAAGGAAATGCTCAGCGTGTTGGGAAGCCGCTTAGCGCCGTCCCCGTTGATTGTCAGGCCAGGAATTGAATTGACCAGTTGATCGGAAAGCCGATCTCTAAGTCGAGTGATCGAATCACACGCCTCATCCATCCCTCGGCTGACAAGATGTGCCGCCTGTCCCAAGCCAACGATTAGGGGCGTGTTCTCAGTGCCAGCGCGCATTCCATTCTCTTGCGATGCACCATGATTGGACGGTTCAAGTGAGATCCCTTCGCGGACAAAAAGTGCCCCGATGCCTTTGGGACCATAAAATTTGTGTCCAGCAAGCGTCAGCAAATCGACATCCAGCTGATCAACAAAGGTTGGGATTTTGCCAACGCTTTGAGAAGCGTCCGTATGAACAAGAATCCCACGACCATGACAGATTTCGGCGATCTGGCGAATCGGCTGAATGGTTCCAATCTCGTTGTTGGCGTGCATCACGCTAACCAAGCGAGTGTCTGGGCGGAGCGCTTTTTCAACGGCCGAAGGAAGTACTACTCCGTTGGCTTCGCACTCGACAATAGAAACATCGTAGCCCAGCCGTTCAAGGAACTTCGCTGGTTGAACAATCGCAGGATGCTCGATGGCTGAGATTACAAGATGCCCAACGCCTGGCTGGCCGGAGAACATGACTCCCTTGAGAGCCAAGTTGTTACTTTCGGTGCCGCCGCTGGTGAAGATGATGTCCTGGGCATCGCAGGCGAGGAGGTCGGCGACTTTGGAGCGAGCGTCCTCAATCCCTTCGTGGGCAGCTCGACCCAAAGCATGGGAACTTGAAGGGTTTCCGTAATGTCCCTTCAAAAACGGCTGCATTGCTTCAAGCACACTCGGTGCCAGTGGCGTTGTTGCATTGTAATCAAGGTAAATTTGCCGCACGGATCACTCCACGAAACTGCGTCTTTGTATCAGCCAATTTGTATCAGCCAAATTGAATCCCGGTTTTGGACCCATGGCCGCGCCTAACCATCAGTCTAAACGATTGGCTCGCTCACCAACAGGATTCTTTTTCAATAACCGTATCTTGACGAGGCTTTTGGACTGCTCAAAAGGAATCGGTCGAACATTTGGTTGCTAACGATTATTTGTAGCCAGCGAGCACGTACGGCTGGTATCCCTTTGGGCTCGTTTATCGGGTTTTTCCGGTTTAGGTTTGAAGCGTAACGGTTTCTATGCTTCTCCACCAAGCTAAGGCGAAATACGAGAAGCAGCTCAGCCTGAGTTTACATAGTGGACGAGGTTACGAAACCCGATCCTCCGACTCGCCAGTCGCGAACCTGAAAGCGATTTTTCAACGGCTGCCTCGGCAGCGACGAATGAATAAATTTGTCACTGACTGAAATAAAAACAAACGCCTCGCCGGCTATCCAGCGAGGGCGTTTTTGTTTTTAACAGTCGGTTTTCAAGAGCGATTAAAAGCCTCAAAACCCCGGAGAACAAACAGCCGACTAACCGGCAAGGATGTCAATGAAGGGTGAAATGTCAAAGAAGTTGACTGTCCCGTCGCCATTGGTATCTGCCTCGGCTTGGAAATCCTCGCCAGCAAGGAGGTCAATGAAGGGAGCAATGTCAAAGAAGTTCACGATCCCGTCTTGGTTTACATCGCCAAGCACTACGTCAACTGTCGCAAGGATCTCAAGGTTAGAGACGGTGTAGAAACCTTCTACATTTGGATCGAGAGCGTTATCACGGAAAAGACCAAAGGCAATGGTGTCGAAACTGTTAATCGCAATGTTGGCGACCGAGTCGTCGCCAACAGTCGGATTGACTGGGTCGTAGGTAGACACTTGCTCCGGATAAACGACGTCACCATCTGCTTCGGTAACATTTAACACGGTTGTAAACGAATCACCCGCGTTGCGAGTGTAAACAACGTTAAAGGAGAGGACGTTGTCGTCGACCAACCCAAGTTCAGTTGCTCCGTTGCTTTCCGTTGGAGGTGCGGCCGTTGAAGTAATCGTGCCACTGGCGTTAATCGCGTTGAAAAACTGGCCACCAAATGGATCGCCGACTTCTCCATCGATGTTGTCAACAAAACGAGACTGTGTGTAAGTCCCAGATCGACCACCAATGTCAAATGAGATCGCGAAAAAACCCTGGTTCGTGCTGGTGTCTAGCAGCGACATGCGAAAGTCGCGATCATTGTTTTCATTAGGATTGTCGCCGAAAACGGTAACGTCAAAACTAACTTCAATCGTGTCACCTTCCTCAGCAAACGCGAGCTCCCCCAGTCCCTGGTAGACACGATGCCTCGCTGCATTTCGCTGAGCGAAGTTGTCGCCATTATCCGGAATCCCTGCGTCAACTGGAAACGCTGTAAATGTGTTACCAGAACCAGTAACACTACCAGAACCCTCTTCTGACCAATCTCCAAGTGGCACCGCGACCTGACCAACAACGTTCGTCGCAATAAAAGACAGACTGATAAACATTGCTGCCATCATGAATATAAATTGTCTCATCACTGCTCCATCAAAGAAGTTGTCTTTAAATCTCACTCAATCCAAAGGCTATCCTATTTCCTGGCCATTCTCAAGAAATTTTTGTGAGCTCGATGCTGGGAAGCTGTTCGAAAGGTTTGCTGCTTGCGACGGTTAATTAGACTACAAACTCCGGTTTCTCCTAGTTCTATCTGCCCAGCAAAATATTTCTCTTGCATTGCTTCGATGGTTCCCGTAGAAACGAGGGGTGACTCTCTCGAACACGACCACCACTCTCGATTCTGATTGTCTGACATGAACAAGCCGATCGACACAAACAACGCACCGGTACCTAGCAAGGTTGAGCTACTTCGGATTTCATTCGATCAGCTTGGTTATCAGCAGCTAAATAACGTCAAATGCGAGGTTGACGGCAATGATCTGATTCTCAGCGGGCAGCTGAAGTCGTTTTACCTCAAGCAGATTGCCCAATCGGTGGCAATCAAGATTCCTGGAGTGGAATCAGTTCAAAATCGAATTGAAGTCGAATAGTGTCGCCACTGAAGTATCAGGATCTTGCTAAGAACCCACTCAGAACCAGATAGCCAGTAGGGTTTATTTTTCCAAGTATGGCGTGTGGGCGTATATGATTCCGTTTCTCGCGCTTGGATTGGGAATCGCTTGGATTGGAATCACGTTCATCGTGATTATTCGCGAAGAACTACGTCCGTCAGTAGCCCGCGGCAACGCCTGGGATTCGCCAATAATCCAGCCACTACTTGTTTTGGATCGCTTTTCAGTTCATTGAATCGTCTTCGGTTGGTTTGGCTGTCGAGACTTCAAAGATGATTGGCAAATGGTCCGAACCGGCGTAACCGCCCAAAGTTCTGGAATGAACACAAACGTCATCGGAGACCAAAGCGTGATCGATTGGTACGCGTAGAGGTGGGTATTCGGCATGCCAACTGGAGTGGTAGCCGAAGCCACGCCTGCTGTCTCGGTAGCCCGTCTTCTCCATAAAATCGCGCACGAACGGCGACCATGAGACGGAGTTGAAGTCCCCCACGACGACCGTTGGGACATTCTTTAAATTTAGTTCTTCTGCGACTTCTTCAAATTGTTGATTCCGAAGTTCCAGTCGGAACGAGTTGACAGGAGAAAGAACGTGCAGTCCGCAGAGCCGGATTTTCTGTCCCTTAAAATTCACGTTAGTAATGATCGTCGGGTTGTCCATTCGATCTCTGGTCAGCTGGACAACGTTGGTATCTGACAATGGGTACTTGCTGAATACGGCGATTCCAAATCCGTGCCATCGAGGCTGGAGAATTTGATGCGGGTATTCGGATTTGAGTTCTTGCAATCGCCTATGCCAATGATGGATGTACTCAAGAACCACAATCACATCTGGATCCGGTTTGTTGATTTCAGCGAGGACTTCGTCTCGCATTGAGTTAGTCCAGAGCAAGTTAAACGACATGATTTTGAGCTTCTTCGGACCTGCTTGAGGTTGTGCGACCGGCAGGTAGACAGACCCGACGCTAATAAAGCTCCATGCGATCGCGATGGCCAGGCTATACGCCAACCAGCGCCAGCGCCCGATTCGAAAAACGATCAGCGCCAATGGGAGCATCAGGACCGCAAGCTGCAAACGAAAATTGCATAGAACCTCGCCGTAATAAAAGTATCTGCCCGAGAGCGACAACAGGAAAACTGCCAAAACCCCAGCGGCAGTGCAAAGCATGATGAGCGCCATCATGTTCTTGCCAGCAATGCTGGGCGAGCTGGAAGGAAGGGATGGGGCTTGCTCGCTCGAGAAAGCTGATTCAGAAGTCATGTTGCGTTTGAGGAGGCTTCGGCTGAGTAACGGTTAGGATCGACGACAATAAGCCGCTTCAGCTAAGCGTTCGATCGAACCGCAGTTTTAGCTTTATTGTAAAGATAAGGATTCAGGGCAGGGTCATTGTACATCTTGAGCTGGCGATAGGTTCGATGTTTTTTCTTGCCTGCGAAAATATCGTCGATTAGTTGTTGCAAAGCGATTTTCAGCTCCTCTTGCTGAAGCAGGCAGATCGCAATCTTTTGCTGCACCGAATCGAGATGTTCCTGAGAGACATCGTCCCGTTGAAGCTGTTCTCTGAGATGATAGATTCTCAATGACAGAATGGAGAGCCGGTCGATCGTGCTTCCCGGAGTTTCTGTGTTCATTGGCGCGTCTGCTTCCGAGGTGACGCCAGATTTCTCGATCGCAAGCGTGATTTCATCATCGACCTTTTCGATCCAGTCATTACGCTGCTGATTGAACTGATCAATCGATCGCTTAACGCGGGCGATTTCTGTATCGGTTACATCGCGGCTTCGTGCGATATCCTCTTCGTGCCAAAGCTGGTAGTTGAAACTGTGCTGTTGACAAATGGTTGCTTCGATTCCCTGGTATAGATTATCAATCGCTTCTTTGTGCCAGCGCTCAACAGTATCGGTCTGGAGCTTTACAATTTTTGCAACGTCAATCATTCCTGCACCTAACTTCAAGTTTGCTGTTTGAGGCAGTTTCACTTGCCAACTTTCGCGATCAGGAGTTTAAAGCCTTGGCCGATTATATCCCATGCCTAATCGGTTGCCTTGGCTGTGGGAAAGGCTGATTTAGAGGGTTAAGCTGAACACATTTTGAGGCAAGCAAAACCACGCTTTGGCGGCTTAAACGCAATTTTGGTTGTAAGTTTTGTTTTGACTGGCATCTGCCCTATGCTTCCTGTAGCCAAAAAAGTTAACTTGGTGGTTGTAGATCCGACGGGCTCTAGCACGATTTGGATATTAAATGAATCAATCGAAAACTCAAAATGCTAACCAAGCTGCTGGTCAAAGCGTCATGGAGATCGTTTCCAGTCCTCTGAAAACATTGAACGATCGACTGGCGCCCTGTTTCGGTGAGCTGCCTTTCAGATTTTTGAAGTTGTGTCTGATGGTTGCGATCCTGAGCGTATTGGATTGTTGTGTAGCCAATGCCCAGCCGCCAACATCGGTCGATCCGGTTGCGCAATCTCTTGAAGCCACCAACGGTTCTGCGGATTCAATTCAAAACGACGCCCCAGTCGCCGAACAGGCTTCGCAGTTTGACGGTCAAGCCGCGTTTGAGCATTTGAAAAAAGTTTGTGAGATTGGCCCGCGAGTTAGTGCTTCCAGAGGCATGAAGAAGCAGCAAAAGTACATCGAGCAACATTTCAAGGAACTCGGGGGTTCGTTTTACACCCAGCCGTTCAGGGTTCGCAGTCCTTATTCGGGAAAGCAGGTTCAGCTCGACAATATTATTGTTCAGTATCACCCCAAGCGAAAAAAACGTCTGCTGGTCAGTTGCCATTATGATACGCGTCCGTTTCCCGACTCAGACCGGTTTAACCCTCGCGGGGTGTTCATTGGCGCCAACGATGGTGGTTCGGGTGTTGGATTGCTGTGCGAACTTGGCCGGCATCTCCAGGCGATGGAGGGCGATTTTGGAGTGGATTTGGTTTTCTTTGACGGTGAAGAGTTTGTGATTCAGCGTCAACGTGATCAAATGTTTCTTGGTTCGACTTATTTTGCACAGCAGTACGCCGCGGGCAAATTCAACTGGAAGTACTCCTATGGAATTCTTGTTGACATGGTCGCTGACAAAGATCTTCAAATTTATTTGGAAGGTAACAGTCTGGGGTTTGCCGACGGTCTCACACGAAGTGTCTGGACAGTGGCAAAAGATTTGGGTGTAAAAGAGTTCATTCCCCAGCAGCGCCACAAGATCCGGGACGACCACTTGCCGCTTAATTCGATTGCCAGAATTCAAACAGTTGATATTATTGACTTCGACTATCCCAACACGACTCAGGGCAACTCCTACTGGCACACGGAACAAGATACGGTTGAAAATTGTTCGGCCGAATCGCTAGGTAAAGTCGGTGCCGTTGTTTTGGAATGGTTAAGACAAGTCCAGCGACTCAATAAAGGTAAGTAGTTGTTCGAGATGGTTGCCGATCAGACGTTACAGTTTTTGCCGGGTCTATTGATCGGTGTCACAGAGAATATCCGTGGCTATTCGTTGGCAATCGGACTTTTTGGTTTCTTCAGTGGTGTTTTCTTATTTTTAAGCCACCGTCGTCAATGGGCCGAAGTCATCAGTGGCGATACGCCTGAGCGAGTCGTGAAGTTTGAGCATCGCAAGTTCAGGCGGCGATCAATCGTCAGTGCGATGATCGCGTCGGTCGGTTGTATTATGTCATCGCTGTTTTGGGTGACAGACGGGCGAGTTTTCTCGATCTTTATTTTGATGACATTGGGTTTGTTGGTTGCGATCCTGGGTGTGGCGATCATCGATATGTTTTCGGTTGGGCTTCATGAAATCGCAACGCCCGACCAAAAGGCAGAAAAAGCGATGGTAGATGAGTATTTGCGCCAGCGAGAAAAGTTGGCCAAACGAGACGAAGAGTAGTTGTTGCGGCTTGTAAACTTGCCTCACGCTCGACGCAATCGCAAAAATAGCTCCAGTTATTAATCAGATTTCAAATCTAACTCGCTTTGATCGCTATGGTAGGCAGCAACTTGCGAGTATCTTGGGGTACCAAGGCGATTGCCCGGCTAATTTCCTGAAGATTTTTCCAAAGAATACGAACGTGGCCAACCTACTTATTCTCGACCAAAGCTCCGCCGTCAACAACAACTGTCGGCAGACGCAAAACAAAGCGCGCCAGTCCTGCGATAGGCATCCTGGCTTTCTTCAAGCGGTCGCCCCCTGCTCTGGCTTCCGCCTCGCAATCTTGTTGGCACTCACACTGGTGCTCAGTCAAATCTCAGTGGCGTTTGCAAACTCTAATTCCGCATCCTCTCCTTTGGCAAATACCAACAAACACCCTGTCTCGATCGTCGAGGCAGATATCCTCGTCGAACGCAGCAAAGCTACCATGCGATTAAAGTGCTTTGCCGAAGACCTCGAACTTTTGCAAGGCGTCGAAGCGAGGGAGAACGGATTTTACGATAGCGAAGAACTCTTGGACGCGACTAAAGATCATGCTAAGTATCTTGGCGAAAAAATTATTCTGAGAAATGCCGACGGCGAGATCTTAAAATCGAAACTAATTGACACGATCGACATTGAAATCCCAGAAGCCGGCATCAAGTCCGGTGAGCTGATGCAGTACCCGATGAGCTTTCTGTTTGAAACTCGGTTTGAGTCGGCTCCTGAATTCATCACCATCGAGCAGCGGATGGTTGCAGATGGAGCGCTACTGCCGTCGGAGTTGAAGATCCTGATGAAGCAAGCTGGATCCGATTCGCCTTACATGCACATGATGAAACCAGAGATGCCCGAAACGTTTCAGTTCGATTGGGAAAAGCCAATTCTCTCAAAGGATGCATCGGCGGAAGATTGGGAACAGTGGTTTGACGACCAGCGTGAGAAGAATCTCGGCATAACGAGCTACAGCAGTTCCTACTCATTTGTTTACATCGAGCGTCACGAAGTCCGTCACGAAGTCCTGATCCCGCTGGCAACGCTGGCCACGTTTATCGACATCGAGCGGAAAGATCCAAGCTTTCTCGACATCGAAGAACAAGCCGCAGCGGCCAGGAAGATCGAAGCTTTCTTTGCGTTTGGCAATCCGGTCCGGATTGACTCGGTGGAGGTTAAGCCGGTTTTTGATCGAATTGATTTCTACGGACTCGACCTTCGTGACTTTGCCGTCCAAGCCGAAAAGCGACGAGTCAGCATGGCCAGCGGGCGAGTCGGTGTCATTATGTCTTACAGTACCAAAGGCACGCCCACCCATGTGGAACTCGAGTGGGACAAGTTTAACGATGCGCTCAAGTCGATCGATGCGATTGTGTTCGCGTTCGACAAAATTGAAACAGCTCAGTTCTCAACGTTTCTAACCAACAATACCTACGTTTGGAACGAGCCAGACCGGGAGCAACTGCCGCCGATCACCGACGTTTCGTTTGCACCGCCCAAAATGGATGTTCCACTTATCTCGGTGGGCTTGATTGCTGTGGCCTTCATATGCCTTCTCTCGGGCGTGGTCTCTCGAGTCAATTGGACCGGAACGGTTTTGCTGGTAGCGGGATTTGGAGGCGCGGCGTGGCTGACAACCGATTTGAATCAGGTTCAAGTTGTCGACCCGTTTGGCGAAGTCGTTGTTGAAGACGATCAAGCCCGGCAAGTCTTTGCGCAGCTCCACAAGAATATGTTCCGGGCATTCGACTACCACGAAGAAAGCGACGTTTACGATGCATTGGCCAGAAGTGTTGACGGTGATCTGCTTCGTGAGCTTTACCTCGACGTCAACCGGAGCTTGCGGGTCAAAGAGCAGGGTGGGGCGGCGGCCAACGTGGACGAAGTCAACTTGCTGGAAGGTTCCAAGACCAAGCTTTCCGCCAGCCAACAGGGCTCGGCTGGCTTTGGCTATCGCTGCAAGTGGAATCTAATCGGCACCATCGAACACTGGGGACACATCCACCAGCGAACCAACCAGTACGATGCCGAGTTTGAAGTCAAGGTAAGAGACGAAGCCTGGAAGATCACTTCGATGAAGATTGTTGATGAGGAACAGGGAATCGTCAAAACCAAGCTTCGCAAATTTTGAATTTCTGGCCTTTGTTTTCCTGGCTACACAACATTTTGCGAGCCCAGCATGACCAAACCACGTATCGAGATTCACTATTGTCCTAAATGTCGTTGGCTGCCGCGCGCAAGTTGGCTGTCGCAGGAGTTACTGTGGACGTTTGAATCAGACGTTGGCGAAGTTGCTTTAGTACCGAGTGAATCTGGGATCTTCAAAATCATCGCCCAAGGCCAGTTGGTTTGGGACCGGAAAGTCGACGACGGCTTTCCCCAAGCCAAAGAACTAAAGCAACGAGTCCGGGACGTGATCTGCCCTGAGAAAGACATGGGCCACTCCGGGTAAGTTGAGGTGTTTGAGGAGTTTCCAAGCGTAAATCGCTAGCAAGCTTC
>CAYSQZ010000144.1:0-11886 GCA_964433035.1 uncultured Pirellulaceae bacterium
CGTTTCCACTCTTCCCACTACGAAAGGATGCGTTCCGCGCTACTTTCGCTGAGCAAAAGACGGGCATCATTCGGCAAGTCGGAAAACACTAAATCCGATTGCCACTGTGACGGTTTTGGGACAAAGCCTAGTGCAACTTCAAAACTCTCACGTCAGGTTGCCAATGTCGGCCTCAGCGCAGTTTGGCAACGACTTTTTTGAGTGCATCGCCAAAATACGAAACTTCTTCAAGCGTGTTGTACAGATAGAAGCTGGCTCGGCAACTGGCTCGAATACCCAGATGCTGATGAAGCGGCATGGCACAGTGATGTCCCGCTCGAATCGCAACGCCTTGCTGATCCAGCAAAATGGAAATGTCTTGTGGCGATACTCCATCGATCACGAAGCTAACCAACCCCGCCCGTTGGTCGGCATCAGGACCCAGCAATTTCAAGCCCTCAATCTCTGACAACCCTTCACTGGCCGCGACGACCAGTTGATGTTCGTGCTGACGGATCGCTTCCATGCTGATTGTATCCAAATACTCGATCGCAGCAGCCAACCCAATGGCTTCGACGATCGGCGGAGTACCAGCTTCGAATCGGGCCGGAAGTTCGCCCGGTGTAAAACCCGCTGTCGTGACTTGATCAATCATGCTGCCGCCACCTAGAAACGGCGGCATCGACTCGAGAATATCCTGTTTGCCCCAAAGGATACCAATCCCCGATGGGCCCAACATTTTGTGGCCACTGAAAACAACAAAATCCGCATCCCAAGCCTGAACGTCCGTTGATTCGTGTGGTACTGACTGGGCGGCATCGACAAGCACTTTTGCACCGGCAGCATGAGAAAGCTTGACCAACTCACCCACCGGCGGCATCACTCCCAGCACGTTGGAAACGGCAGCAAAGGCAACCAGTTTGGTTTTCGAATTCAATTGCCGTTTGAAATCCTCTAAATCCAGATTTCCGTCTTCATCGATCGACACAAATCGAACCACCGCACCAACCCGCTGGGCAAGTTGTTGCCACGGAACGATATTGGAATGATGCTCAAAAACCGTGAGCAAGATCTCATCGTTGGGTTTGAGGTTTTGATTTCCCCAAGCATGAGCAACCAGGTTAATTGAGGCGGTCGTCCCCGAGGTGAAGATCACTTCGTTGTTGTGAGGGGCGTTGATAAATTGCTCAACGGCAACCCGCGCATGTTCATACTGGGCCGACGCTTGCTCGCTGAGCCAGTGGATCCCTCGATGAACGTTCCCATAAGTCCGCTCGTAACAATCGCTCATCGCGTCGATGACCGATCGCGGACGCTGAGTCGAAGCGCCATTGTCAAAGTAGATCAGCGGTCGGTCGCGATGAATCCGCTGATCGAGGATTGGAAAATCGCGACGCAGAATCAACGGATCAAGTTTGTTAACGTTAGCTGAAGAGACGTTCATACCCTGCTTGTTAAATGTGAGCGGCAAGGCGCTAGCCGCGGTTCGTTGCGTGCTTACCGGCGGCTAGCGCCTTGCCGCTCAGTCCAATATGAATTGCCAAACCGTGCCTAGAACTCTGGACGTTTGAGAATCTCAGCCAGGATAACTGCTTTGCCAACCATTCTGGGATTCTTTAGCATCTGTCGAAGTTCT
This sequence comes from uncultured Pirellulaceae bacterium, assembly GCA_964433035.1. GTDB lineage: Bacteria > Planctomycetota > Planctomycetia > Pirellulales > Pirellulaceae > Mariniblastus. The sequence goes on from CAYSQZ010000144.1 coordinate 1,616, forward strand.
TCGGCAAACGCATCTGATTGTGCCCCAAAAATCTTGGGAGGCGGAAGTTCGGTAACGCTTTGAGTGTCGTCGAGCTCAGTCAGATCATGATCAAGGTGCTTGTGGACGGTCGATTCGACTCTGTCGTGCGTACTGGCAATCCGCTTACCGAGTTTATTGGCTTTGGCCGAAACGTCGGAAACATCAATGCTATCTCTGACATGCTTGGCGACTCGTTGCTCACGAATCGGCTTTTTACTTGGCTTTTTTGGTTTGGGATTCTGCCGTCGCCGAGACAGCGGGACGGATTCGACGATCTCGGCTTCTACTGGTGGCGGCTGTTGTCGCTGACGCGGAGGTTGTTGGCGCTGGCGTGGCGGTTGCTGGCGCGGAGTTTGTTTTGGAGGTCCGCCCTGCTTTTGCTGCTGTCGTCGCTCAGCGGCGCGTCTCAAAAACTCTTCAATATCTCGGGCCATGAGCACCAACCTCACAGAAGTTACCAACACCGGCATTAAGTGTCAGCGACAGAACTTGTTAAACATTTAGACGATTTCGACTTTCGCGTCCTGGGAGTTGAAAAAAAGTTTTAACTCCCGCCTCCGGAGATCGACTTACGCATATTGGTATCTGCCTGAACGTTTCGCAATTTATAATAGTCAAGAATCCCAAGCTTGCCTGAACGAAAACTGTCAGCCATTGCTTTGGGGACCTCTGATTCAGCGGCAACCAATACGGCCCGACTCTGCTCGATCGAAGCCGTATTCTCCTGCTCCTGAGCGACCGCCATCGCACGCTTGCCTTCGGCACGAGCCCGGGCAACCCGCGTGTCGGCTTCGGCCTGGTCGGCCTTGAGTCGAGCACCAATGTTGTCGCCAACATCGATATCGGCAATATCAATTGAAACGATTTCAAACGCGGTCTGAGAGTCAAGTCGGCGAGCCAAAACCGCTTTTGAGATCATATCCGGATTCTCCAGCACCTTATTGTGCGTTTCAGCCGAACCGATCGCGCTGACGATACCTTCACCAACCCGGGCGATGATGGTTTCTTCAGTGGCGCCACCAATCAGCTGTTGCAGGTTTGACCGCACCGTTACCCGAGCACGAACTTTAAGCTGAATTCCATCCTTGGCAACGGCGTCCAGCGAGCGACGGGCTGAACCACGAGCTGGGCAGTCAATGACTCGGGGGTAAACACTGGTCTGGACGGCTTCGAGAACGTTTCGACCCGCCAAGTCGATCGCGGTTGCTTCGCGAAAACTCAGCTTGATCGTTTTGGCTTTGTTGGCAGCAATCATCGCTCGGACAACCATCGGAACATTTCCACCGGCCAGGTAGTGGGCCTCCAGGGCTTTGGTCGTCATTTCGGGCTCTTGCAAGCGAGCTTGGACCGCCATAATTTTTGCCGGAACAATGACGCTGGGTTTGACCTTTCGAAACGACATTCCAACCAAATCCCAAAACGTAATTTTGGCACCGGTAAAGAACGATTGGATCCACCAACGAAAATATGACAAGAAGATTGCGAACATCACAAACATCGCGAACAAAACGATGAGAATGACCGCAATCATTATCATGTGAAGCGGAGAGATTGGTTCTTGAGCGAGTAAGTACATTTGCTATCTCTTGGCTGTTTGGTTTGAAAGCAACGGAACGACGAAAAGGGCGTCCAACGAGCATTATTCTAGGGCATTCCGCCAAGCGATGTACGGGTGGGCAGAAAATTTTTCAAAATGACTTTGAGCGATCTGAATGATCCCGCTGGCTTCAGCAGATCGCTCGACTACCGTTTCGAATCCGAGCCAGCTGACTTGGGGGCTTTGATGCGGAGTACGCAAGAATGGGTTCCTTTGCCACCGTTTATATGGGCACCTGATGCAACATAGAGATGAGTCGGATGGCCGTCCTGCATGAGGACTTGTGGACGTTCAAATTTCTTACCTCGAAACACGCTGTTCTTGGGAATGGATTTTGTGTCCAGATAGCGATCCATCTTGTCGAATCCTGCGATGGGATCACCGAAATGAATACCGTCGTCGGATGTCCAAAGATAACCAGCACCCTCGCGGTTGTGTGTCGTTAAGAGAAACACTTTTCCGTTTTCGCTGAACGCGTATCCATCTTCGATCGTTGTTTTGTTACTGGTGAGTGCTTCTGGGCGGAATACGTAGGGGCCTTCAATTTGATCTGCAATCGCTACCCCCATGCGACGAATGCCGCCCTTTTTCATAGCTTTGTAGTAGAGGAAAAATCGACCGTCAGGATGCGCGAGAAGAGCCGGGTTATTAACACCCACCGACGACTGAAAACTCCAATTGGCAGGATCCGTCGGCGGCGCAAGCAGTGGCCCGTTTTCGACAACCTTCCTCCACGGACCTTCCGGTTTGTCCGCAATCATCATACCGATTCGCTGCGAAGCGACGCACTCTGGTTTTGTTCCGCCAGCATTGGCGATGTACGTCAGCACGTAGCGATCGCCGACTTTTTGAACGCTGGGATTGTGAGGAGACTGGAAGTCCCAGCTGCCTTGCTTACCGCTTCCCTGGACGACGACATTCTGAAATACAAACGGGCCTTCGGGTTGGTCGCTTACGTAGCGGGCGATTTCGCAGTCGGTTAACCAGGCTTTGAATTTTTTCTCAATCAACCAGCGAGCAACAAAAAGATGTGTCTTTCCCTCTGGACCGATCACCGGACTGGAGCCCCAGACGTGATAGCCGGGTTCATCAACCGCAATGCCAACATATTCCAGCCGGTCGGCCCATTGACGGCTTGGAGCTTCCTGTCCGATCGCCGTGTTGCCGATTGCCAGCCACAGTCCAGTAAGCACAAGCAGAATTCTTATCATGGTTACTTTTCTTGAACGGTTCCCGGACCATGCCAATGAGTGGCAAGCTGGCTGATAATTATAACGACTTGGTTCGCGACAGTCTAAGAGCCAAAGAGAGCTGACCTCTTACTCTTGTTCCGGCAAATCGAGTTTGTCGGGCAACTGGCGATGATGTGCCGGCGTGGTGAGCATGACAACTTTAGTGCCCGCGAATTCATCGTGTAAACATTTGTGGTTGTTCCGAAATATCATCGTCGCATCGGCCAAAGACAAAAAACTACCAAAAACAGGAATCATTCCGAAACACCAAAAAGCCAAATAGCGCGCCAAGAAAATCTTCGTAAGCGGGACCAACTCATCTCTGTCTGACACGATTTGTGTTTTAACGGCCAGCTTGCCCAGCGTCTGCCCACGCGTTGAGAGCAAGTATCCATTGACTGCTAAAAAGAACAGCGCCAAAATTGCCAGGGCAACTAAACTCTCAACAATCGAAACAACAGGGTTCCCAGCCATTTCAAAATACTCGGGATAGAACAAGTCAAGTAGTTCAATAGTTAACGTCCCGAAAAACATATAGCCGGCATACAAGACGAAGGCATCGATCAGGCTTCCTGCAAACCGTTGCCAGCGAGTTGCAAGTGGTCGCTTACGGGTAATCTCGGTCGCGACCTCAACTTGAATTTCAGCCTGCGGGGCGGAATACGGATTGTCGTTCATGAGCGATGTCCGCCGTGCTGAGGTGTGCCCGGTTTTATGCGCGGCGTCCGTCGTTGTGTTGCGTCGTAAGCCCGTTTTCTTTTGGAGGTCAGCCGCCGCCCCAGCTGCTACGGGTATGTCCGAAACTGACTAGACGTCGAGTTTGGTCCAAGCCGTATTGTTCTGGGAAGATTTGACGGCTGCCTCGATGAACGCCATTCCCTCAACACCGTCGTCAACGGTTGGGAAATCGTAACCGCCGGCCCCCTTGTAGTTGCCTTGAACTTCATCCTCAATCGCTTCGGCAGCAGCCAGATAGACGTTGGCAAATGCTTCAATAAACGCTTCAGGGTGGCCAAATGGCAGACGCGTGTATTTGGCGCAAGCCTCTCCGTTGTAGCTGTTTCCACGACGATGAATTTGGCGAGGCGCTTCAGCGAATTTCAGGATCAGCTCGTTGGGATGCTCTTGATGCCATTCCAACGAAGCCTCGGTGCCATAAATTCGAATATTCAAATTGTTCTCGTCACCTGTTGAAATTTGCGAAGCATACAAGACGCCTTTGGCTCCACCCTTGTAACGAATCAAAATGTTACCGTCGTCGTCCAGTGGACGACCAGGAATAAAGGTTGTTAGCTCGGCAGCCAATTCGTCAATTTCAAGTCCGGTGATGTACTTGGCCAGATTCTCGGCGTGCGAACCGATGTCGCCAATGCAGTTTGAAACGCCCGAGACATTGGGATCCATTCGCCAATTGGAAATCGCGCCATCTTCCTGTTCGTTCATCGCGGTAATCGCATAACCCTGGGGATACTCGGCCACGATTTTGAGGATCCGACCGAGCTTTCCATCGGCCACCATGGCCTTGGCTTCTTTGACCATCGGATAGCCGGTGTAGTTATGCGTCAGTGCGAAAACTTTGCCAGAGTCTTTAACGATTTTCTGCAGTTCCTTGCCCTGCTCAAGCGAGAAAGCCAACGGCTTTTCACAAACCACATTGATGCCGGCTTGGAGAAACGTCTTGGCAACGTCAAAGTGCATATCGTTGCGGGCGACGATCGAAACAAAATCAATCCGCTGGTCATCGGGCAAAGCGGCTTCTTTCTCCGCCATCTCCTGATAGTTGCCGTAAACTCGCGAGGGATCGAGCTTGAAATCTTCACCCGAGGCGGCGCTCTTTTCAGCGCTGGAGGAAAACGCACCGGCTACCAGGGTAATCTTCCCATCCAAAGCTGCCGCCATCCGATGCACCGCGCCAATAAATGCTCCGCGTCCGCCGCCAACCATTCCCATACGGATTTTTCGATTCAATGCCATCGTCAATATTCTCTCTATTTCATTTTTGGTTAGGAACAAAGTGCCTGGAAACGACTTGAGCCGTCAATGATCCAAAGCAACGCCCCTCGAAGCTCGATTTAAATCCCGACCGGGTCACCTGACTTGGCCGACTCGTAAATTGCGTCAATAACTTTCATCAGAACCAACGCCTGATCCGGTGTATTAAGCGGTTCCTCGGTACCTTCGATTGTAGCGATAAAATTTTCCGCAGAGCGTTTGCGACCCATGTCCTCGCACTGAGCAACTTCAATCGTCTGGTTAACCGACTTGCCATCTTGCTGAACATAAAGTTCGCAGGTATCGATCGCGGTATCATCAAGGCCATCAGATCCGAACAGACGTTCGACTTTCCCGCCACCCTTGGTACCCTGAAACACAACCGAAACCTCTTCACGCTTGATCATCTCAGCCCAGGAAACCTGCAACGACAGGACTTGACCAGTCTTGAAGGTAACAAATCCGTGAGCAGCCGATTCAACATCGTTAACTCCGTCTGCTTTGTCCGGAATTCCCCACGGCCCTTTAAACTGCGGGTTGGTAATAAAGTCGTCGAACGTGTTGGCAAGCACATGGGCAGGCTCGGGGTAGCCCATGAAGTACATCGCTAAGTCAACCATGTGGAGCAGATCAATCACCGCTCCACCACCTGAAAGCGATTTGTTGGTGAACCAGCCGCCGAATCCAGGGATTCCAGTTCGCCGGATCCATTTGGCTTGTGCCGAATTGATCGTCCCGACAGTACCGTCGGCAAGACTTTCCATCATCGCGTAAGACTCTGGCCGGGCGCGATTGTTAAAATTGAACATCAAACGCTTACCTGCTTTTTCAGCCGCCGAAATCATTGATTCGACTTCGGCTGCACTCAGAGCCGGTGGCTTTTCGCAAAAAACGTGCTTGCCCGCATTGAGGCATTGAATTGAAAGCGGCGCGTGAAATTTATTAGGGACGATGATGCTGATCGCGTCAGCATCGGTCTCGGATAACATTGTCTCAACATCGGAGTAGACATTGGGGATCTTCCACTCCTTGGCAGCCTTCTCGGCAGCTGCTTGATTCATGTCAGCCAAAGCGACAATTTGGGCGCCCGCTTGCTGAAAACCTCCTGCGTGATACTGGAGCATTCCACCGGCGCCGATGACTGCGACTTTAGTCGGCATAGATTTTTCTCTTTCTGAAACTCAACTGGCTACGCCAGAACAATACAAACAAAAATAATCGAAGTGGTTTTGTAACAGATTCATTGTGCAATTTCACCATCGGCCACAACAACCCTCACGATCATAGTTGCTACTCAGAAATATTCCCACAAAAAGGCTCGGCGCAAAGGCGATCGCTTGGCACTTTGGTGGTTTACGAGTGCTGCGGCATTACTTGTGGCGATGGGACAACCTCGTCCACGACAGCGAGCGACTAAACCGGCGCCAGTTCGACAAGCTGCTTCAATGCGTCGAGTAATCCGACGATATCCTCTTGAGAAATTTCGTCCCACTCCTGCGCTTTGTGACTAATGATCGCAACTTTAAACGCATTGGCGGCTTGTTCAACATCTTCAGGGAGATCTGAAAACGACTCAAAGGGCCGGATCGCGTGCGGCTTGGTTGCGGGTTCGTCCTCCTCGACTCGATCGTCCGAGCCGCCATCCTTTGTGGAAGACTTGCCGCTTGGCTTTTCTTCGTCCCCCCAATCGGGGCCCTCATGAACTGGACCCTCGATATAGTCACGATCGTTGTTGCGCGTATTTTCTGACAACGCCAGCGACTGGGTTTCTTCGGCTGCCTCGGTAGCCACGATATCGGCCGCATCGGGCGCCTGGCCAACTTTGCCAAGCGTTTCCCAGCGCTGTTGTCGCATGCCTGAAACCGACCACTTGCTCTGCACCGCGCCTTCAAGCCACATCTCAGCATCATCCCAATCAAGGGCCGCATAAAAATGACTCCAGTAGACGCCCTGATACTCTTTGTAGGTATGACCGAACCTCTCGAACGTCCGACGCAATCGTCCCACGTGCTGTGGCGTTACACCACCAACGAGCTGACTCCAGGCTTCGTCGGACGATTCGGAAGCCGAGGCTTTTTTCTCCTTAAGCGACTCTCGCCACTGACAGATGATTTCGCCTTTGTCCCAGTTTGTTGTCGATACAAGCTCATTCCATTGGCCAATGAACGGTTTGGATTGGGTTACTGTCTCCGGGCTGATCGTGATATCAGCGTCCGTTTTCTGTTCTTTGTTGTTGGCGACGACAATTGATTCACTGGAGTCTTGTTCTGGCATATTTTCGATTTTCGGTTGGTTAATTTTTGGCATCCTTGTCGACCGGTGTCGAACCAACAAAGTTAACGCTGACACGAAGACTGAGAACCCAAAAAGATTTTTTCAGACGATGAAGCTGCGCGAGCTGAAATAGAGGGCAAGCAAACGCGGTTTACTCGAAAGAAACTTAGCCCAGCGGACTGGGCGACAACAGCGATTGTTAAAGAGAACTGGATTTGCGGATTGAACCGAATCCATTTTCGCGTGGAAAACTTGTTCAAGACTTGCTATCAGGGCGCGCTGAATAAAGGAAACGCCTCAAACCGATCACCAACGGCTGTAGAATCTGTCCCAGAACCATATGGCTGGAAGTGGGAATGCCAGAATTCAGGTTCTGGTTTGAAAAGGGCTTTAGCCGACCTGCTCAAGGACGCGATCAGCAAATCCATCATCAAGCTGAACTTTGGGCAGCGCCCGAAATTTGATGCTATTTTGGCGCCATCTTTCCAACAGCTCAGCATAGTGAGGATTCTCGCTCAACAGGGCGTCGACCGCGCCGCGGTCCGCAGCATCCAACTCACCGTCAAGGTAAGCCGACAACCGCTCCTGAATCCTGAGATCTGTATTGAATTTATTCATTGCCGACGCCGTATTTGATTCCCGCGGACATTGTCCAATACAGTTTGACGCGACGACATGAAACAAATTACTGATTAACTATTTATTAATCAGCATTTGATTGAAGAAGTTCTCCCAAGCGTCCCCGAGCGCGATGCAAGCGGCTTCTGACGGTACCGATTGGCAGCTCCAGAATTTCGGAAATCGCGTCGTAGTCGAGCTCATCCATCTCCCTGAGGACCAGAATGATTCGGTGTTCATCTGACAAGCGGCCCAAAGCGGCTTGGAGTTCAAGTGCTTCCTCATCGCGTTTTATGTTTGCATCGGGAGCCGGACCGTGATCGAGGATATCAAAACGCGACCTCTCATCTTTACCCTGCAGTGAAACGGTGGGGCGTTTTCGTCGCATGCGAGAAATCGCGACATTGAACGCGATTCGGTAGAGCCAGGTAAAAAAGGCACTGTTGCCTTTGTAAGAAGCAAGTTTGCTGAACGCCAGAACATACGCTTCCTGAACAACGTCTTCGGCCTCTGGTTCGTTTCTGGTGATTTGAACCATGCTGTTGAACAGCCGGTTTTGATACTTGTGTACCAACAAACCAAACATCTCTTTGTCACCCGCTAGAGCACATCGAATAATTTGCAGATCGGTTTGATTGGGCTTGGCGTGGCTCATAGTGGTAGTGCAGCGCAGGCTCTCATTAACGGGGTTTAACTTCATTCAGGCAGACGATGACTCGTTCGGACCAAAATTCGTGAGCTTAGGTTGCCAGTCCGTACCAATAAGGACAAAGACCGGTATTGTTGGCCGGGTGGAAGAGTGAGAGAGCCATGCCAAGAGTACCTAAGCTTCAGACCTCCATTGTAGCGCCAGAGTGTGCCGCTTCCATTTTGAAACGCTCTGGCAAATCCGATTGGAACCAAATTCTCACCTGAATGATCGCTATTTCACACAACCTGGGCATGAATGTTTTGAAGCAGACAGTCTGTAGAGAAGCAAAATCCGCCCACGCCATTGAGCGGCAGAGCGGCGATTAAATGGTCGTTGGCTCAGCCAGCTTTGAATTATCCGTGCCCCACGCTCGCGCCATCGCAAAGAAGGAAAGCCCAACCAGAATTGCCACAACACTAACCCATTGGGAAATCGTAAGTTGTGTTCCAAACTGCCCCAGTTCGTCTTGTCGAATCAGCTCCATTAAAAATCTTCCAATGGAGTAGCAAATCAGCATCAGCGCAAACACCTCCCCGTCAAACCGTTTGACCGTCCAGTAAAACCACAGCAGCAGGCAAAGCAAGCCCGCGTTGATCGAGCTGTAGATTTGCGTCGGATGAGTGCCACGAGAGCGAGCGGGCAATTGTTCGACTGGCAAAACCAAACGGCCTCTCTGTTTACTGTCAATCAAAATCGCAAGCTGCTTGCCCGACTCGAATTCGACCTCTGGATAGTTAAGCTGAAATTCGATCTGGCTGGAGCGTGGAAACTGCAGGCTTATCTCGTCTCCGTCTTCCAAGCCAAGTTCTGCGGCAATCGAACCCTCCAAAACCGAATCTACTTTCAAATCGAAATCAGATGCAGGATCTGTAATTGCAGAAGTCTTAATTCCGATTAAGTCCCCTTGGCTCAACTGTTGCATATAAGGAGCCGAACCGGGCGGAAACGAAACGCTGGGCAAGGGCGCATCGCAAACGCCACCGAAACAACAACCGTTCATCAGGCATCCCAGTCGTCCGATCGCCAAACCCAACACCATTCCCGGGGCCATCAAATCTGCGATCTTGAGGATTGGCAGCTTGTTGATCTTTAGAAATACAAATGCGGCGATCGACCCTCCGATCAGACTTCCATAAACCACCAGTCCGCCCTTGGTCATATTAACCATGCTCAAGATTACATCCTGCAGCGGAGCCCCATCAAAAAACTCATCTCGCTTTTGAATCACGTAAAACAATCGGGCACCGATAATCCCGCACGTCATCATCCAAAAACCAAGCCCAATGATATCGTCCGGCGAGACTCCAACGCTCCGACAACGCGACAATGTAATCGCCACACCGCTGACGATTCCCAGCAACAAAAACACTCCGTAGCCTCTAACCGCGATACCTTGAACGATATCCGGCCCCATCGGATCGGCAGGGTTGATCCCGGAAACTTCCAGTTGGGGTGGGAGAAAGTAAAGCCCCAACGCCACGATCCCAAAGACAGGCAGGAAACTCCAAACTTCGTTCGAGTTGCCGTGCTTGGCAAACAGGTACGTCACAATTACGACACCAATGACCAGCCAGGCAATCAATAACGGTCCCTCAAAGAGCCAGTGAGGAATAAAGAACAGAGTTTGACGCATGACAGATCGCTTTGCCGGGCACTTGGATTTTTATCTGGACGCCTGACCAGTTTGTCAGGCAGAATGATTCAGAGCAATTAGACACAAATTGTGTCGATCAAGGCTAGTTCATCGCAGCTCAATTTTCAGCCAGAACTCAAATGGAAACCCGAAGCGTGATAGGAAATTTCACGGATCGCTGCAGGTTGTTACAGCGCTTATGGTAACCCGAAA
>CAYSQZ010000145.1:0-11807 GCA_964433035.1 uncultured Pirellulaceae bacterium
TCGTGACTGGACTCAAACGCCTGACGGGACTCGAAACCGACATGATCTTGGAAGCGCGCTAAGAAAATCTTCTTGAAGAAGGCTGAGCCGGCAGACTGGCTGGAAAAAGTTGCTCAGGGCAATGAATTCCGAGGAAAGAAAGGACGCAGCTCAATATCATGTACTGGGTTGGGCCTGTTAGGTCCAATTGGTCGCCTCAGTCCGACAACCGGGGCCGACTACAAAAAACGAACCAGATCTAAACTTTAGATCTGGCACTCGCGACACCCGCAAGACGCTATCCCTCGACCCTCTCCGCCGCCCAGCCTCGCAACTGCTCTCGAAAGATCTTCGAATTGTGACGAATGTCGACTGGTAGCGAACGGTGCAACAAAAAGTGCTCTATACCGTCGGTCTGCCAATGAGTTTTGGCGATTTCTTTTAGGTGTTCAATTAACTCACTGCGCTGAGAATCGTTTTGCGGCCAGTGTTCAGGCAACGGCTCGGCAATCAAAACTGGAGTTTGAGCATCGGCTTTTCCGATTCCCACCAGTGCACTTCGGTAAATTTTCTCGTGCGTGTTGATAATCGCTTCGCAGGGGATCGTAAACATCGGCCCGTCGGGCGTGAGCAGCCGGTGGGACTTGCGGCCGCAAAACCAAAACCGATCCTGATCATCGAGATAGCCGACATCCCCCATGCGATGCCAGAACTTATCTCCATCAGCGATTTTATGAAACGCATTGGCATCGGTTCGAGTGACATATTGATCGGTTACCACCTGCCCTTGCACGATCAACTCACCAAGCTCGCCGGGAGTAACTTCTTTGGTTTCCTGGATCGTTTCGATCGGTTGATCCGAGATCTCAATGACCCGCCAACTGATCCCAGAGAAACGGTTGCCCACGCAAGTGCCGGCTCCGTTGTTGGTTCTGGTTGACGTTTCCTCCAAAACAACGGTCGCCGAGTTACAGGCCACGGGCAGCGCTTCGGTCGCCCCGTAGGGCGTAAACGCATCGCCATCGGGCGCTATGACTTGCTTGATCCGCCCGAGCACCGAAGCCGGAACGGGCGCGCCGGCGGACAGAATACGTTTGATGCTTGGTAACTTGACCGAGTTGGACTCACAATAATTGGAAACGGTATTCCAGAGGGCAGGGGACCCGAACGATTGATCAGCCGAAAACTGATTCACCGCATCGATGATGTTGGGAGGATAGACTTCGGCCGGCCGCGTTGGGTCCATCTCGGGAAAAACAGTCGTCGTTCCCATCGCGGTGTTAAACAAAGCGAACAAAGGAAATCCAGAAACGTCAGTGCTACCGGGAGCAATTTGAAAGTAGTCACGAATCTGCTCGCACTGCTGCAGAAAATTCCGATGCCGATACAAAACGCCTTTGGGTGGCCCGGTACTGCCGGTCGTGAAAATGATCGCGGCTTCTTCCTCCCGCGACATACTGAGCTGACCAAAATCCGTCGGAAGCTTATAAAACCCGGACTGTGATTTGCAGCCAGGAAAAAAACCGCCGACCGAGACATTCTTTTTACACTTGGGAAACTTGCTTCGATAGATCGTCCGGGCAACTTGCGCCAACCTGACTCCGACCATCCCTAGCGGCTTGGATTCTGCCAAACATTGAACCATGTTTTTTCGCCCCATCCCGGGATCGATCAGGATAATGACCACACCGGCTTTAAACAGACCGAATACATTGGCCACAAAATCAATACCCGGCGGAACCATCAGCGCGACACGAGATCCTCGGGCCATGCCCATCTCCATAATTCCGCGCGCGATCTGGTTACTTTTGTATTCCAGTTGAGCAAAGGTGATCGTGTCGTATTGAAACTTCGATCCCGAGGGAAGCTGTTTGGGTTGGTTTTTGGCTGGACAAGCCACGGCCACCGAATCGGGCAATCGCTCAGCCGTCAGCGTCAAAGCATGGCCGATATTTTCAACGGAATCCAAAGTCCAAGGTTGCATCGATTTTTCTTTTTCTCCAAGCGAAACTTCGTCGAATTTCAGTGTCAAATTAAGGCTCAAATTGGTGGCCAGTGACAGGCTTGCCCCCAAAGTCAGTGCCAGTTTTTCAGTATCGCGATTCGCAAAAATTCTGGGCTGTTTCCGGTTCGGCTACAGTTTCCGGTTCGGCTACAGTTTAGTTAGGCACAAAGCCCAGTTTATTGTCAACGTGAGGGTTTCTTGGTGCAACCGATTGCTTTAAGGTAGTGGTCGTCGTTTCAAACGCTTGGAACAATAAGTGCAAATGGTAACCCGACGCGTCAGCGAGGATCTCCATTTTCCTCGCTTACTAGTGTTTTGCATCAATCGTACAAACCGTTTGTAGTACCGACTTTAGCCGGCTGGATACTACTCCCCTAAAGGCGGTACTACGAACATCACATTCAGTTTGATGCAAAATCCTATTACGCGTCGGGTTACCAATAAAATCAGGCCTCGGAGCCAAAGGCGACTAACGATAAACTTACAACGTTAGAGCAACAACAGAATCAATTAACAACCCGAACGAAGTTTGACTGGTCGTCGAACACGTTTGATTAAACAGAGCGTACCTGAATCGATTTGATTCTGGTCTAAATCGCTAACAATTGGAACCAGCTATATGGACATTGATGTTTACCAGCAGTGCCCTTGTCATGTCGACAAGAAAATCAAATTTTGCTGCGGCAAAGACATATTGGGCGACTTGAATCAAGTTCTCGCCAAAAACAAGTCGGGTCAATCACAAGCCGCATTGGATCAGCTGGATCGCGCGATCAAAAACCTGGGCCCTAAAGATTGTCTACTGACGATCAAGACTCATATCCTGATCACTGCCGGCGAGATCGAACTGGCCAAAGAAACCAACAGTTTATTCCTTTCGACCAATCCTGACCACTCTACCGGCCTGCATCACCGCGCGTTGATTCTGCTGGCCGAAGGCAAAATGGACGAGTCGGTCGAAGCCCTCCAGGACGCGATGGACTCGATCAAAGGCAATGAGATTCCGATCTCGCTGTCCAACGCATTTCGGATGGTGGGATTGGGGCTTTATGCACAGGGTAAGTTGATCGCCGCGCGAGCTCACTTGGTTTATGCCTCGGCTCTCAAAAATGATCAGGACCCCGAGCTTCAACAGATTTTGCACGAGATCGTTTCGGCCCCATCGACCCCGCTGATTCTCAAACAGGATTTTGCGATCGGGAAGGCCCCTGCTCAAGTTGAGTGGGAAAGCAAATTTGTCAACGTCGGTCGGGCGATGGACCGCGGGCAGTTTCGCAAGGCGTTAAAGTTTCTAGGCAAGATCGATGGTAACTTTCCCGATCAGCCAATCGTTGTGCGGGCGATCGCGATTGTGAACGGTTACCTGGGGCGAATCGATGAAATGGTGGCTGGCCTGCGCCGGTTTTCCTACCTCGAAGCAACCAAGATGATACAGGCTGTCGAAGCCGAGGCGATCGCCCAATTGTTTGACGGAAAATCGCTTTCAGCCGTGGTTCCGGTCGAGCGAGTTACATTTGAGCTATCAGAAACAGAAAAGGTTTCCGAGTTGGCGTTGTCGAACAAACGCATGTCCAGTTCGGGCAAAATTGATTCGGACCCGTTCGAAGAGGGACCGCCACCGCGTCACGCGTTTGTGATCCTGGATCGGGATCGAGTTTCGTCTGCTGATGACTTGACGCTTGAGAATGTGCCTTCGGTGATCTCGGAACTTTTGATTTACGGTAAACAAACCGATCGGCCTGCAAGATTCGAATGCATTACAGCCAAAGACGATCGTTACGACGCGTTGAAGAAGTTGATTGACGAGAATTTCGGTGAATTCGTAGTAGGCGAGCCAAAATCGGCTTCGATTGGTGAGTCAACTGCGATGAGCGAGCTGCTTGAATGGCGCTGGCACTTGCCCGAAGGCGTTACCCGGACACAGCACGCCCAAATGGTGAAGGACCAACGGGAAACTGTCATCCTGGATAAATGGACTCAACTGCCGTTCGTTGTGCTTGAGGATCAATCGCCAGAAGAGGCGTCCAAAGATCCTGCTTTGGAGGTGCCGCTACGGGCCTTGATATTGATGCTGGAGAATGCGTCCCAGGGTCAGTTTTTCAACGATCAGCTGGGCGAAAGACTGCGCAAGAAACTCGGCTTGTCCGACTATCAGACTTTCGAAGTCGACACCGAACAACGGGTCAGCTCTCCCATTGAACAACAATACCTTGACTATAAAAAGCTCTCGGATGGCCAGTTGATGCAGATTCAAGCCGACGCGATGCAGATCGGCAACGTGCGGGTGCTGAGAAAAGTTATCGCCGAAGCGCTTGCTCGGCCTGATTTTGAAGGTGCCACGCGTGACATGTGTTACTCGATGATGGCTCACTTTGGGGATGACGACGAACAGAGTCTCGACTACATCAACAAAGCTTGCGAAGAAGCCACCAAAGCAGGTCGTCCGATCGGTTTGTATTTAGTCCAGGAGTTTGAGTTCCGGCTTTCGCGCGGTTTGACCGATGGTCTACCGGACTTGCTGAGCCGGATTCAGCAGGGCCACCTCGATGATCCCGACGTTGAGTACCAGTTGGTTCGAGTGCTGGATCGATTTGGTATCGGGCCCGATCGAGGTCCGCTACGCGGACCACCCGGTCAAACACCGCCCAACACTCAGCCTGCCGGTGCGGCTCCAGCTGCTGGCGGAGCGATTTGGACGCCCGATCAAGGATCAGCGGCACCACCTCAAGCCAAAGATTCACCCCAACAAGCGTCAAGCGATTCAGAGTCAGGACTTTACATTCCCGACTAGAAGCCGTTTCGCCTACGATTAGAATGGTAATCGAGATACCTTCCACATTACGCACCACTTTAACGTCGGAGTAGACGTTGCCGAAATACATTGTCCGATACGGTATGATGAGAAGCATCGGGGTGATGGGTTCGCGCAACGAAAAAGAATACCGGCGCGGGATGGAAGTTGTCGTTCGTACTGAAAGAGGAGTGGAGATCGGGCAGGTGCTTTGCGAAGCCACCGATGATGCGCTTTCCCATCTCGATCAGCCGCCGACAGGTCAAGTTGTTCGACAAGTGATGGACGAGGACCTCAAGGCGATTGACGATATCGACGGCGCTCGGCAGAAAAAGCTTCAAACCTGCCAAAAACACATCGATTCGCTTGGGCTGGATATGAAACTGGTCGATGTTGAGTCGCTCTTTGGTGGCGAGCGACTGGTAGTGTTCTATCTTTCGGATCAGCGAGTCGATTTTCGTGAGTTGGTTAAACTGCTTGCCAGTGAGTATCAAACTCGAATTGAAATGAAGCAAATCGGAGTCCGAGACGAAGCCAAGCTTCTGGCGGATTACGGTGATTGTGGCAAACCAGTTTGCTGCAACAACCACTTGGTAACGATGCCGCCGGTCTCGATGAAGATGGCAAAGCTCCAAAAGGCGACGCTTGATCCGACCAAGATTTCGGGCCGCTGCGGTCGTTTAAAATGTTGCTTGAGGTACGAATTCGATACTTACGAGGAGATTTCCAAACAGCTTCCCCGGGTCGGTTCGATGGTGGTGACTCGAAACGGCAAGGCCAAGGTGCTCAAACAGCAGATTATTGCGGAGCAGCTTTTGGTTGAGACCGAAGACCATCGCCGGATTCTGATCGATGCCAGCGAAGTCCTGTCGGTTATCAAAAAGTCTACCTCCGGAAACAAAGAAAAATCAAAATCCAAGGCAAAGTCAAAATCGCAGGAATCGGGTAAATCCCATGGCGGTAGCAAAAGTCAAGGTTCCAAAAAGCCGAAAGAAACAACAGCCGAATCGCCTTCTTCAGACCAGCCTCAAAAATCCAGCCGAAAACCTAAGCCTCGCCGGAACAAAAAGAAGTAGGAATTGCTAATTGGCTTTAGGTGCCCATTGGCTAGAATATTGTCAAATGAGAATGTGGTTTTCGATGGCTTGCTGTTTCCCCGGATCTGTGATCTCGAGTACAGTTTCATCGAGCTGAATCTGAGAATTCTTGTGCTGACACAACTGGATTGGCAGTTCATTTCGTTTGTGATGGTGCAGACTGAGTCAGCGTGCCAGGTTCGACTCACCAAACCCTAAAGATGGCTCAGACACTCTTTATTTAATCTGCGTGAGCAAAACGGATATGCTCAACGCGCAATTCCACACCTCAAACGTATTGCCCTAAGTTTGGATTGAACGATGACGGACGAATCATTTTCGCTTTTTCAATTGGTCAGTCAGGATCCTCGATATCCGATCGAAGCCTATCAATTTGTCAGAGAAGCGTTGGCGTATGCTGCCGATACGATGGAGCTCGGTTCAAATGATCATTTTGATACGGAGCTTGAGATCGATGCTGAGGTTCATCAAGCCCGCCGCGAGCGGCATTTGACGGGACAGCAACTATGCGAGTCAATCCGCACCTTCGCTCTTCACCAATACGGCTATATGGCAAGAGTCGTACTCAAAAACTGGAACATTGATTCGACTGGTTGCTTCGGTGACATTGTTTACAACATGATTGATCAGGGGATCATGAAAAAGTCCAGTCGCGACAAGCGTTCGCACTTTGACAATGTCTACTCGTTCGACGACGTCTTTGGTGCGAAATTCGAGATCTGCGATTCGATGGCTCATCGCCGTTCTTGAGCGATCCAATCACACTCGCTAATGGGAGACATGCGAGTTGAATGATGAATTGAAGTCGAACGCTATCGAGCGTGATGCTCCGGCTGAACCGTTCTGGCAGTCGCCCGGGTTCTGGTTGATTTGCGGCTTGCTGGTGATTGCGGCACAGGGCAACTTCATTGGCACTTGGTTGTTGTGGGATCATTGGGAAGAGTCACTAATGAGCTCTGCTGTTGGACTTTTGGCGGCAGAGATATGTTTATTCGGTATCTGGGTGGCGCTGGGTAGCCAGACTTTGTTACTGCGGGTTTGTCTTTCACTTGGGGCAATGTTTGCCTTGACCTGCCTGTACCTGGTCGGTGTTCATAGCTTTAACAAGAGCAGAATGCCCGGTGAAGTCCAATTGATCATTTTGGGAATCCCGTTCGTATTAGTTGGACTGACTTGTTTTCCGCTTGGACTGATCCGCTGGCGTTCAAAATGTGTCGTAAGCCGTAAGGTTATTGAACAGGATATTGAGACCAGTCAATTTGGAATTCGACACCTGCTAACGGTCACTGCGGTAGCGGCGGTTTTGGTTGTTCTGGCTCAAAATGCGTTTCCTAAAGCAAATTTTGAAGGCGGTGCGCCATGGCTGGACTTCCTTAGGTTCCTAGCAATCTACATGCTGCTCAGCTGCCTGATCTGTCTTCTATCCTTGGCAGCGATTTTTGATGGAAAGCGCCGCCGTCTCAATTTCATATTGTTAATTGCTGCCGTCGCGATCGGCTCGGTTGTCGCAAGCCTTATTTTATGTTCTTTTGGTCCGTTTCAGAACTATTTGGGCGATACTATTTTCAACTCGATCGTGTACTCTGGTTCGATGGCAATTGGATTGGTGACTGTTCTGGCTGCTTTCTATGCAACTGGGTTCCGTTTTAGAAAGACTTAGGCGCCGCCGAAGCGCATGCCTGGCTCTGAACGTTTGAAGCGTGCCTTAGAATTCACGAGTCTACGATGGAAATTCTGAGAGTCGATCGTTATGCTGCGGGCTATATTAAATTGCTCTAGTGGTCTGTCAGATCTGAATTGACGGGTGCCATGTTTACGCTCGCGTAAGCATGCTCACGCAAGCGTGAAGCATAGCACCTGTTTTGCTATTCATTTCAGGATTGAAGGACCACTAGTTGATTGACGAATACCAAGTGGCAAAAATACCAAGTGGCAAAATCAAAGCATAAACCGGCGCGTCGAAAACAGAAATCGTCGAAGCCTATCACCAATTCATCAAACGATTTTGATTCGGCAAACGTTGGCCAGCAGTCTGACCCACCGCCAGCCACTGGCGACAACGGCGAGCCCTCGCTTCCATTGGCTCCAGTCACGCGCCGGCCACTGCTGTTCAAGATTTCTCTAGCCGCGTTCATCGGCTGGCTCGTCTATCTGGCTTACATCGCCTACATTGTTCTGGCTTAAACGAACAGCAGATAGACTCAAATACACTTTCAGACGTTCAGGCTATTTAAATGAAAATCGTTGCAGTTGACGGACAACTTCTAGCGCCCGGTGATAACCCATGGACTCCAGTAGAATCGCTTGGCGAACTGACGGTTCATCAGCGAACATCTCCAGATCAAACAGTTGAGCGACTTGCGGGAGCCGATGTTGTGTTGACCAACAAGGTCGTTCTTAACGAAGCAGTCCTTTCGCAGCTTCCCGACCTCAAGTTCATCGGCGTTACCGCGACTGGCTACAATGTGGTTGATGTTGAGTACGCACGTTCCCGCAATATTGCGGTTTCCAACGTGCCGGTCTACAGTACCGATTCGGTCGCTCAGCACGTTTTCGCTTGCCTTTTAAGCTTTATTCATAGACCACAGTTGCACCACGAAGCGGTTTTGAATGGCCAGTGGGAGAGATGCGAAGATTTCGCTTTCTGGATTTCGCCACTTCGGGAGTTGGCGGGCCAAACGTTCGGTGTGGTTGGATTGGGACGAATTGGCCGAGCTACGGCGCGGCTTGCCGCAGCATTTGGAATGAAAGTTGTTGCCCATAGCCGCCGGCAAATTGATCCGCTGGATACTCCAGGATTCCAATGGCTGAGCATGGAAGAATTATTTGCTCAGTCGGATGTTGTGAGTCTTCACTGCCCCCAGACTCCTGAAACAACCGGACTGGTTAACGCTGATTTGCTTGCGAAGATGAAACCGACTTCAATCCTGGTCAACATGTCGCGAGGAGGACTGATCAACGAGGCTGATCTTACCGCAGTGCTCAACAGCGAGAAAATCGCCGGTGCGATTCTGGACGTTGTTTCTGCCGAGCCAATTCTTGGCAGCAACCCGTTGCCAACTGCAAAGAACATTTTGATTACTCCACATATCGCTTGGTCAACGATCGAGGCCAGAAAGCGTCTGATGCAAACAACGGCCGACAATATCGCGGCGTTTCAAAAAGGCGAGCCGATTAACGTGGTGAATTGATAGCGTGGTGGTAGGAACTCGATGCATTAGCGAGGGCGCAGTCAGATGACGCGTCTGCGTGGCTAACTGGAATGCATGGATCAGTGCGAGATATTACTGCGCTAATGGAGACCCGAAACGTAAGTTAGTGACTGAGCCTCGTTCGAGCTTCGGTTACCAAATAGATGAAATCCCTTTTAACGCTTCGGGTTACCCACAATATTTTTCTTTTAGATATCGCCCACAGATACATCTGTGGGTAGACTTGGCGCACGGCGAGGAAATGGTTGAGCGAAGATTTTGTTTTCGTATAAAATAGCTAAACCGAAATAATTCTCCAATCACGCCAAATATTTTAGTTGGGCGGTTCCTGTGCTTGGTTATTTAAGTTAATCAGTTTGTTATGAACGAGATTTAAAATGCGTCGAGTCTTCTTTTTTCCTGTTTGCGTTTGCCTGATTTTGTTAGCATCTGTAAACGTTAACGCCCAACTGACGGTTGATAGCGACTTAGGGTCCCTCAGTTTAGGAACTACGGCTGTCTCCGGTGATACAGCCACCGGTTCCAACCAAGTGGACTATTACTTCGGTGACGATCCAACGATTAATTTTGGCAATGAGAACATATTCCAATTTTCTGTCACTCAGACGGTAATATTCAATGTGAGCTCCGTTGGCATCACAGGAAACCCGGACTTTTTCCTCTTGGATGGGCTTACGATAGGGACAGACTCCGCTGGAAAAGACTTTGGCCAAGATACACTGGCGTCCTTTTTCCTGGATAATCCACCACCACAGGAAGGCTTCCCTTTTGTGATCACTCCCGGCACCTACTATCTCGCAGCTTCTTCGTTTTTGGGATTTGATGGTGCGATCACTCCTGGTGACGCGACGTATGATATTCAAATAACCTTGGAGGCTGCTCCTTCCGCGCCACCAGCAATCGACTTGGGCGAAATTGCTTCAGCGGATGTCCCATTCACCATTGATACATTTGGCTCGTCTGTCGCAGACACCGAACTGACTCTTTGGGATGAAAATGGAAATCCGATCATTACAAATGATGATGCTGATTTTTTTGGAGGTATCACTCAAAGCGAGCTTGACCTTTTTGTTGGGCTGCCTGAGGGGACCTACTTTCTCGCTGTTGGGGGGTTCAATTCTATTTTTAACGTTGGTTTTTTTGCCAACAGCGCATCAGTGCAAACAGGTCCCTACGTCCTGAACTACAACGGCTCTACGACAAGCGGGACCTTGGGCCCAGCAGCTATTGACTTCTACAGCTTCAATGTTGGGAGTGACGTTTTGCTTGGCGATTGTAACCTCGATGGTGTGGTGGACTTTTTTGATATCACTCCGTTTATCAGTGCCCTGGCATCCCCGACTTTTCTACCTCAAGCGGATTGTAATGAAGACGGCATGATTTCTTTCTTCGACATCCAGCCATTTATTCAGATTCTCAGTGAACAGGAATAAGCGATCGGCGGGCGTCGCCACCAGCTCGGCGGTACGCGACGGAGGTCTACCGCGTGCAATTGGTGTAGACGACTCGTGACAGCCGGGCCTTTGCTGGCCTCAACAGCTCGCCAAACGTTGCTTGGCAATTTCGATGTAGTCGGCGTTGCAATCAATCGCGATGAACTTTCGCTTAGTCTTCCTGGCAACCATCGCGGTGGTCCCGGCTCCTGAAAACGGATCCAAAACGACTCCTCCGGCAGGGCAGCTCGCGTTGACGCAAGTCGAAACCAGCGCTTCGGGAAATACAGCGAAGTGGGCTTCACGAAACTTGGAGAGCGAGATCGACCAAACAGTTCGCTTGTTTCGTCCCTTGGGATGGAAGGCTTGATCCCAACGGCCATCATGCAGGTTGTTGTCGCCACCGTTCTTGCCTTTCTCCGGCGTGCCACCACGTTTGCCAAAGTGCCCTCGGCCACCCTTCATTTTGGACTTATCTGAAAACGTCACGTGCGGTTCACGGATGGCGTCGGCGTCGTAGTAGTATTTTTTCTTCGAATTGCTGAAAAAGAAAATATACTCGTGGTCCGTTGTGGGGCGGGTCTTAACGCTTGAGGGCATCGCATTGGGTTTGTGCCAGATGCAATCGCTACGCAGCACCCAGCCAACCTCTTTCAAAGCCAAGCAGACGCGCCAGGGCATCCCCAACAACTCGCCTTTGATGTACTTGTCACCGATCACAACCCAAGCCGATCCTTCTGGCTTGACGACACGCTTGAGCTCAAGAAACAGCTCCGCCATTCGCTCGACGTAAGCCGCCGGAGAAACCTCCTGGCCAATCTGGAGCTTGGAGCCGTAATCGCGCTGCTGATAGTATGGCGGACTGGTCACGATCGTGTCGGCACAACCCTCGGGCAGTCGTCGGGCAACTTCGATCGCATCACCACAAAGAAATTGGTCTAAGACCTTGGATTCCGCCATCGGTTTCATTTTGAACCTCCTGTTCAGATTGAAATTCGCTCAACCTTGGGCCCTTGGAGGGCGACTCTTGCCTTAGTTTTGCAAGCAGCCCGCAGGGCTGATGATATTCTCACTAATGAATTCTGCTGTGTTGTGCTGTAGCTAGGATCGCCAAGTTCTGGGTCATCTGAGTTTCTTCGTCAATTTGTGGCTCGATCTAACTGAAAGCAAGTCACCCTCCCTCTGAGGGCCCTTGGTCGTTTTTAGTGGGTAAGTGTTGTTTCGCGATCCGATCACTCGAAACTTTGTCGCTGGTTTTGCCGACATCCAATACATCCAAGCCACCCTCCC
>CAYSQZ010000146.1:0-11718 GCA_964433035.1 uncultured Pirellulaceae bacterium
AGACGATGATCCGCCAATATCCGTGGCTTTGTTGGCCATTTCAGAATCACAGCCGCAGACGTTGACCTCAGTAATAAAACA
This sequence comes from uncultured Pirellulaceae bacterium, assembly GCA_964433035.1. Classification (GTDB taxonomy): domain Bacteria; phylum Planctomycetota; class Planctomycetia; order Pirellulales; family Pirellulaceae; genus Mariniblastus. The sequence goes on from CAYSQZ010000146.1 coordinate 82, forward strand.
CTTAGTGAGAAAAAACACTCAACAGTTAAAAGCAGTTAGATTTTCAGGATTCCAGCAAAAAATCGATTAGCATTACCCGAGGTTACAAAAGGCTGTCGAATGATTACAGCATATACTTATGTTGGTAGTCGAGACCGCGGCTGCTTGTGTTCTTGCGATTCTCTTTTCCTTTTCCCTTCAGTTCATACGAGATTTCTTATGGCTCTCTCCTATGTCTTCAACGGACGCAATTTGCGCTTGGTTCTTGCTGTATCCTTCCTAATCGCCGGAGTCGGCGCAGTTCGTTGCGTGGAAGCTCAGTCAGTCATCACTTGGGAGCAACCTGCTTCGACTTCCAACACTGGAGACATTCGAGCAGCCGCGCCCAACAGCGAGGTCTTGTATGCGTTCAATGGTGGTAACACCCTCTCAATAGTCGGAATTGAATTTTTGGGTGGGACCTTTGACAGTCTCCCGACCGGAATGTCATTTTCACCATCAGCTGGTCTTTCAGCAGATACCGCTGCAGCGGGTCTTTCGGAGTCCAGTGGAAGCGCAGCGTACGACTCGCTGTTGAACAACATGGCTTACACGACCTCGGGATTTCAATCTGGAGTCATTGAATTCAGCGGTCTGGATATTGGGACCCAATATCAAATTCAGCTTTGGTTTAGTGACCAACGCAACGCTGGGAATAATCGCTCGATGATTTTCGGTGACGATGGCGCATCCAACGGCGAAGTTTCGCTTGCCGCAGACAGAAGGGACTTTGGAGAAAATGTTGTCGGCAGTTTTGTTGCAACCGCGCAAAGTCAACGGCTTTCAATGCGGACAAGTGGCTTTGGTAACATTCACATTAACGCGTTGGTTTTAAGCAGCGTCGTTCCGATTCCCCAAGAGCCTATCAATCCTATCGCTGGTCCAAATTGGATCGTCGATAGCACTGACGAATGGGCGGTGGCAGTTGATCAAGATAACAGTGCGTTTCAAGTCGCGGATGGTTTTGCGACTTCTTTGACAGACAACAGCGTTTTCCAAAGCCGTGTTCAGGCCTTCACAACAAAACAAACGTTTCAGCAGATGGTTATTCATCAATCCAAAGAGTGGACTGCCGACCAATGGCAAGGCCCTTCTGTCGTTGATCCGTCCATCTACGACGATAACGACGTTGGCCCCTCCAATTCCAGCACGGGCGACAGGGACGCCCCGGTCTTTCTGTCACCTCAAGACGGTGACTATTGGGTATTCGATCGCGGGGGCGACAACCGGTACCACGGTTATCACAGCACCGATATGATCAACTGGGTAGACAAAGGAAGGATCGGCAATGATCCGGAGGAAAATGGGTTTCGATGGGTAACGACTGCTGAGTACCATGACGGTAAGATTTTTATCTATACCGATAGGCCGAACGATCATGATCCGTCTTTGGCAACGATTGACTATGTTGCTGGCTCAGGCGTGGTACTAGACTCTTCGGGCAATCCAACCGACAGCTCCGGTGACATTATTGCGATTACTGACTTCGGTGTTGTGCTTGGTAAACCCGAAGTCACGATCAATGGAACGACCTATTCTCTTGCCGGCGGCTCGGACAATACTGTTTTCCGGGACCCTGCCGACGGGCAGTTTCATATGATTCACGAAGATTGGTCTCATCATAACGCCCAGCGTTACAGGTGGGATTCCAACATTGCTGGTCATGCGGTCAGCCCAGACGGTATCAACGGTTTCGTCTTTGGCGAAGCACCTCGCCCGATCTTCTTACCGGGAAATTACATCACGCAAGAGGAAGCGACCGATACAAATTCCTTCACGCAACTTAACGGCAATGTAGAAACAATCGAACTCAATGGCATCGAGTACTTTGTTGGCTATCACCCTGAACGCTTTCACTTGTTTCGCCTGACCGATCAGCTTCATGCTTGGGGCGACTACTCGATGATCAAAGTAGGCGAAACCTACTACTTGTTTGTCGACGACGACTCCCCTTCTGAAGGTATTGGCTTGGGTTACTGGTACGGTGATAGTCTCAACGAAGAATTTACCTATGGAGGTCGATTAGTAGACGGCATTCATCCTGATCCAGGTGCTGGTTTTGCCGAAGGAAATTTCTTGATAATGATGCAAGGAAATGACAACGACGCCATTTTTGGAAATGACCTCCTTAGCTCCGGTCCTTGGGCAGAAGGAATTGAAGCCCAGGCAGGTGTTGACGTTGATGGTGATGGCCAGATTGATGTATGGACTGAGTGGCAACCGGTTTCCGAAGAGTATTCCAGGATCGAAGGCTTTACAAAAGCTTATGGTGTCGAAGAAGCGACGCTCGACATGTCTTCTTTACCCGCAGGCTATGGAGTCTCATTTCGATTGCGTTCAGAGAGCGGAAACGTTGCTTTTGATGACATTGAAATTTCCACGGTACCTGAGCCAGTCGAAATTTTGCTGGGAGATGTTGACCTAAACGAGGCTGTTAACTTTTTTGATATCAGCCCGTTTATTGAGTTGCTGTCCTCGGGGCAATTTCAAGCCGAAGCCGACATTAACGGAGACGGATTTGTCGACTTCTTCGATATCAGTCCGTTCATCGTAACCCTCTCGCAGTAGAAACATCCCGCGAACTTACTCTAGCATGCCTGCAATCGCGATCCCAATCGCCGCGATCGTCGCTGTTTCGGTTCTTAGCGGTCGATCGCCTATTTGGGCCAAGGTGAAGCCATGATCTCGAAATTGATCGCGTTCACCTTCGGTCCAGCCGCGTTCGGATCCGATAGCCAATGCAACTGAGCTGGCTGAGCCGACTGCGTCTAACAATCCGATCGTGGCTTCGTAGTTGTCAAGACAAATACGAGCTTGGGTGGATGGCAGGGCGTTCCCGCGCTCGACTGGGGCAGCAGCCAAGGCGTTAAACGCGTCTGTCAATTCAATGCCCACTTGAACTTCCGGCGTCCAAGTTGAAAACGCCTGTTCCACACCCAGGCGTACCAAGCGTTGCCATTGGTCGGTCGTCCAAAGTTTCGAAGTCGCATACGATGGCTCGCCACGATCGGTGTTGACGAAGAAGATTCTTCGGACACCCAGGCTGGTTGCTTCTTGGAGAATTTTTCGGCTGGTTTGTGGTCGAGATAGTCCAACGATTAAATCGATGGGCAAGAGCGGAGCCGGTGGCTGGCTCCAAACGAATTCGAAGACCACTTCCTGCGGATCAACTGACTTTAAAATCGCTTTGCCGCGTGGGCCGTTGAGCAATCCCACATCCGTTGCGTCGCCGACCTGTCGCCGCAAGACATCCAAAATATGAATGACCCGCAGGTCGTCACGGGGCAGCGGCGAATCAATTTCATGTTGATCAAGCAGGATTATATTCAATGTGCTACAGTCCGGCGATTACAAGTGGACGGGAATCGAGCGGACTTGCTCGCCTGGCTTTGGATCCTCTGGTGGATCGATCCAGGCGATCGGTTCTCCTGCGGCATAGGCGGTTCGCACACGTTCTTTAAACTCGCGGCAGACGCGTGCCATCGCGTCACGGGGCGTGGCAGCAGTGGCTTGCAAGGAATCCAGATTCGCCACGCGCGCGATTGTCGCCCCTGATTCATCTTGCGACAGGTAAACCAGGCAGGTGAAGGTTGGCACGCTGGCGGAAGATTCGCTTAAAGGTAACGAGTTGGGTTGCGAGTTTTCATCTGAGTTGGGCATGTTGTTCGATTCGATTTTATTCTGGCGAAACTTCAGTGCGATATTATGGCTTCAACTCCGGCCCACGAGTAGCCTGCCGCTGTGCCAAACAGAAAGGGCTGCGAATCCTGGCGACCCAACTACCGGCCTGAGGTGCTTTGTTAATTTAGCTTTCTCAATGACCGACTCTCCCTCTCTCGATTAAGTAATTCAAATGCGGCAGGAGCAAGCTTAAGAAACTTGACCAGTTGGGAATTGGAAACGCCCAGCGTCTGAGCCGCGTTGCCGACATCGAACTCTTGAGCCAAGAGGACGTCGATGGCTTCGCAAAGCAATCTCGGAAAGTCCTCGTGCGCGGGATTGACGACAACCTTTTTTGCCCTCACACGACTTCGCCACAACGGGCTTGGCGATTGAGTGCTCTCGGGAGCCGTTCGAATTGCCAGCGCCAAATTGACCCGCAATCGCTCGACCGCAACATCGTGATTGCGATGTTGGCTTCGCTTTTCACTCGCTTGTCCCGCCACACCCGTTTGGAGATGTGTGATCACAATTGCAGTTTCAACTTTGTTTCGATGTTGCCCACCAGGGCCACTTCCGCGCGTTCGCTTGACGCTACAGGACTTTAGCAGTTCGTCGATCGGCAACTCAACTGGATGGACTGGGTGATTCAAAACTATCGTTCTCGAGTGTTCGGTACAATTTACGGAAGCAGAATTTTTTAAGTAGCTGGATTAGCAAGAATCCAGAATGTCCTGGAACAGATTGCTCAGTTTTGTTGTTTTATTTTCTCACGTAACTAAGAGCCTATCCTAAAGCCTTCGGCGTAAAATCCTAACTCGACGCGTGAGCGAGGGAATTCGTGGGGTCGTCCCTCGCTCACGCTTCGGGTTTTGATGTTCTGGGATAGGCTCTAAGTCTTACGCAGAGCCGAACAGATTCAAATGATTTCCTCCTCTGTGTCTCAGCGGCTCTGCGCGATTATTTCTTCCTTTCCAAATCTCTCGGCTTGAGTATCTATCTTGCATTGCTTTCTGTTTGGATTCTTTGAGTATAAGATAGGGGCTCTCACTCACTTGCGTTTCTACGAAAGCTCTTCATTCCATGGCACTCGATTCTATCGGCCCATATCAGTTTAAGGGAATCCTTGGTCGCGGCGGAATGGGCACCGTTTATCGCGGAAGCCACAACGATACAGGCGAGCTTCACGCGGTCAAAGTTCTTGCTCCGACTTACGCGCACGATTCGCATTTCCGAGGTCGGTTCGAATCAGAGATCAAAGCTTTGATTCAGCTTAACCATCCCAATATCGTTCGTTTGCTCAGCCACGGACAGGAGGACGGGATGCTCTTTTTTTCGATGGAGCTCGTTGAAGGCAATAGCCTGTTCCACATGCAGAAGAACGGCCACCATTTCGATTGGCGACAGATTCTAAAGATTGCCCGCGATGTCAGCATGGGGCTCCGGCATGCTCACGATCGAGGTATCATTCATCGAGATCTTAAGCCCGGAAACTTGTTGATGGCTGATTCGGCCGAGGGTGAGTCAGGTATTGTCAAGATTACTGACTTTGGAATTGCAAAACAGTTTGGCTCGTCTCTCAATACTGGCGAAAATGTGCTGGGAACGATGGACTTCATGAGCCCTGAACAAGCCAAAGGCGAGCCGGTGACTTTCAAAAGCGACCTGTACAGCCTCGGGACTGTGCTGTTTACCTTGCTTTCGGGCCGCCCGCCATTCACCGCTAATTCAGTCGAAGAGTCGTTGCGGAATTTGACGCAGGTTCCGGCACCGAGTGTCGGCAGAATGGTTCCCGGTGTCCCAGAGGAACTGGACAAATTGCTTTGTCGTTTGATGGCCAAGCAACCGGACAAACGGATTCCTACGGCTCAAGCGTTGTTTCATCAAATCGACGAAGTCGAAGCCAAGCTTCGTGATTATAGCGAGGCCCAAACCGTCAATCCAGATTCCAAAGACACGTTTGATTTGTCTGCGCCGCGTACCGAAGCCAAAACGTCGATTCGCAAATCCGACGAGTCGAGGGCCAAGACGATAGACGGAGAACCAAAAACTGTGGGCGGTAACGAACGAGTTATCGATCCGTCCGCAAAAGTTGACTATTTCAACACTGTTGACGATCAGGCACGAAAGCAACAAGCCTCGGTTGAGCATGCCGCAGGCAAGCGTGGAATTCTTCCGCTTGCATTGGCCTTGGTCGGCGTTTTACTTTTGGGGGCGTTTGGAGTCTACCAAGCCAGCAAACCACCCAGTGCCGAGGCGTTGATAGCGACGATTGAAGAAAACTCAGCCCGGCCCAATACGGTACTTGAAGAGATCGATTTGTTTCTCGAACACTACCCTGACCAAGAGCAAGCCCCCAAGGTCAAAGAATTACAAAGCATTGGAAACTCAGTTCGGCTTTACAACTCACTTTGTAATACGCTTACCGTTCGCAGTGGGATCAAGGGCGAGAACCGATTGTCCAAAATTGAAGAGCAGTTCCTCAATATCGTTGAGCTTTCGAAAGAAGATCCGTCGTTGGCCAAAGCGAAGATGTCGGCCTTTGTGAATATCCATGAGCCATCCGAGCTTGATCCCGGTGATCAGAAATGTGTTGATGCCGCCAAGAGCTACGAGATCAAGCTGCTCAATGACACTCGCTCGAAAATCCTGCAAAACGTGAAAGAAATTAAGACCGCGCTGGACGAAGCCGGCAAGCGCACCGATCCCAATAGCGCCATTGAGATTTATGAATCGGTTCTCCAGCTATACGGTGACATCGATTGGGGCGAGCTTCCAGAATCCGACGAGGGCCGGGCTTTGGTGGCCAAAACTCGAGCTGTCCTTGAGGCCGTCCCTGCCAAAGAGCAAGCAGAGCAACTCGAAGATGGAGCAGGCGGCGCAGATGTCAAGCAAGATGGACCAGCTGCTGGCAAAACCTCTGACGACCCGATAGAAGATATCGAGCCGATTACCGAACAGTGATTGAGTTTCAAGCAAAGTAGATTCGATGCCCAACTCAATGAAGCGTGAGATCGGATTGGCGGGCGCGATCCTGATGGGGCTCGGGTCGATCGTGGGCACCGGCGTTTTTGTCAGCATTGGAATCGCCGCTGGCGTTGCCGGGGCCAATGTGTTGCCGGCAATTTTTCTGGCTTCCCTGTTGGCGATCTGTAACGGTCTCAGTAGCGCTCAATTGGCTGCCAGCCACCCCGTTAGCGGCGGGACTTATGAATACGGTTATCGCTGGTTGACGCCGACGCTGGGTTTTTCAGCAGGCTGGCTTTTCATGTGCGCAAAATCCGCCTCCGCTGCGACCGCGCTGCTGGGTTTGGCAGGCTATCTTTGCACCGCCACGTTGGGCTCGGAATGTGGAGGCAGTTTATTGTTGATCGTGTTGGCGCTGGCGATGCTTTCGCTGCTGACGATATTGACGCTGGTTGGTATTAAGCGAACCAATGTGGTCAATAGTTTGATTGTTACTACGACCTTGGTTTCGCTCTTGCTCTTGGTATGGTTTGGATTCCCTTCGGCAATTTTGCGAGCCGACAAAAATCTTGCTGGGCTGATGGTGTTCGATAAGCAGGCTTCGATGGACCTGCTGCAAGCCACGGCGTTGATGTTTGTTGCCTATACTGGCTACGGTCGGATTGCGACGCTTGGTGAAGAAGTCAAATCGCCTCGCCGAACGATCCCGCGAGCCATGATCATGACTCTCGCCGTAACAATGGCGCTTTACTTGACCGTCGGTCTGGTGGCGGTCGCTCTGGTCGGCCCGCAAAAGCTCGCGCTTTCGGCCAAGACAAGCGTTGCTCCACTGTTGTACGCTGCTCAAAGTCTCGGCGCTCCCTGGCTCAATGCAGTTTTGCTGTTGGGGGCGATCACGGCGATGTTGGGTGTGGTGCTGAATCTTATTCTGGGTTTATCTCGCGTTGCACTGGCGATGGCCCGGCGAAACGATCTGCCCCAAAGTTTATCGACCGTCAATGAAAAAGGAGTGCCCAGAATCGCCACCATCTTTGTGGTCGTGATTATTGGATTTTTGGTTTTACTGGGTGACGTAAAAGTCTCGTGGTCATTTAGTGCTTTTACCGTTTTGCTGTACTATTCATTGACCAATCTTTGCGCGATCTTGATCGAAAAGGAGTCGCGACTTTATCCGGCATGGATCTCCTGGACCGGGCTGATCGGTTGTTTTTCGCTGGCGTTTTGGATCACGCCAAAAATTGTTTTCATTAGCCTGATTGTTCTGTTAGTTGGTTTGATTTTCAGAGTGGGCTTTAAAACGATTGGGAGATCCTGAGCACGAAATTGCTTTGAGTCGTTTCAATTTCTCGTCACTTAAAAAGGTCGGCCCAAAAAATGGCCGATCGAGATCCGGTGTTTCTCAGGAGCGCATTGAATTCCGGTTGCCGGGTTGGTTAGACGACTTGTGAATCCAGGAGACATGCCGACAATGAAGAACAGGACAAACTGTCTATCGTTCAATTGAACGGCAAGGCGCTGCAGCCGGTTTATGCGTTTTGGACAGACTCCAAGCATGTTCGACAGAAAGTAATTCATTGCCCGATTCGACCCAACCAAAATCGCAACAAGTCAACGTTGGACTAGGCCATCGCTCTTATACGATCCAGATTGGAGCGGGCCGTTTGAGTGACTGCCTCGCCGACGATTTAAAAAAATACCTTTCGGGCGAGCATGTCGTGTTGGTTACCGACGACGTGGTTGCTCCGCTTTATCTTGACCAAGTGAAGGCGTCGATAGCGGAGTTTGCCAGCCGAGTCGATCCGGTTATCGTTCCCAGCGGCGAGCCTTCAAAGTCGGTTGGCCAGTGCGAAACGATCTGGCAAAAAATGGTCGAGTTCAACACCGATCGAAAATCAGTCGTCGTCGCGCTGGGTGGCGGAGTCGTCGGTGACCTGGCCGGTTTTCTGGCCGCGACTTATGGGCGTGGGCTTAAGTTTGTTCAGATCCCGACCACGTTGCTGGCTCAAGTCGACAGTAGTGTTGGTGGAAAAGTCGGAATCAATTTGCCCCAAGCCAAAAATATGGTCGGCGCGTTCTGGCAGCCGCAATTCGTCCTGATCGATCCGCTGGTACTCAATACGCTCGATGAGGCTAACTATCGTGCCGGGCTGGCTGAGGTGATCAAGTACGGTTTGATCATGGATCTTCCATTTTTTGAATATCTTGAATCTTCGGTTGAGCCGCTTAACAATCGCGATCCTGACACGCTGACCAAAACGATTGCCTGGTGTTGTCAGTGCAAAGCGACCGTGGTTGAGGAAGATGAAACAGAGACGTCGGGACGTCGGGCGATTTTAAATTACGGTCACACGTTTGGGCACGCAATCGAAGCGGTGTTCGGTTACGGTAGGTTCTTGCACGGTCAAGCGATCTCGATTGGGATGACTTGTGCCGGTCGTTTGGCCCGCAACATGGGCATGGTCGATCAGGCTTTTTTAGATCGACAGACGGCGTTGTTTCAAGCGGTTGGTCTTCCTACGGAATGTCCCGACGAGATGCATCAAGAGCTTGTTGACGCAATGAAGCATGACAAAAAGGTTTCCCGAGGCAAACTAATTTTGATTCTTCCAACTGAAATCGGAAACGTAAAAGAGGTCCCCAGTCCAGAAGATGCGGAGCTGTTAAAATCTTTGCAGACTGATTGAATGAGGTGTGATGGGTACTGCCCGGAAGCAGATTCATCTGCCTGCGAAGGAAACTACCAATCGAGTCAGTCGAAGCCAAACCAATTCAACTAAGGCGTCCTGATGAACGAAATATCAATCGATCAAAGCGAAACACGCCGTGATTCCGGGAAAGCTCAAACCGATGCGGCGCTTTGTTTGAGTCTTGTTCCTGGGGTTGGGCCACGTGTCTATGCTGATTTGATCGAGGCTTTCGGTTCGCCTGCCAAAGTTCTTGCCGCTGCCCCGGCTGATCTACGCAATGTTGGTGGCGTGGGAGCCAAATTGGTCAGCGCGATCGTCAACGCTGAAGATACAACCAATGTGCAAAAACAGATTTCTGTGTGCAAAGCCAACGGTATTGATATCATCGACCGCGATTCAGCAGCGTACCCGGTCTCTCTTAAAGAAATCTATGACCCACCTGCGGTCTTGTTCTCCAAAGGCACGTTAGCTCCCGCAGATAACCTTGCGATCGCGATCGTTGGCTCCCGGCATCCGACCAACTACGGAATCCGAACCGCGGCTCGGCTCGCGCAGGGCTTGGCGGCGTCGGGAATCACAGTCGTTTCTGGGTTGGCCAGAGGCATTGATGCCGCAGCTCACCACGGCGCCATCACTGCTGGCGGGCGCACTTTGGCGGTGTTGGGCGGAGGACATCTTCGCCTCTATCCACCAGAGCACACTAAACTGGCCCAGCAGATTTGTAATCAAGGCGCAGTCCTGTCTGAGTCGCCTCCCCAGTGTGCGCCCAAGAGTGGTTCGTTTCCACGTCGCAATCGAATTGTATCGGGACTTAGTCTTGGTCTGATTGTTGTCGAGGCGGCCCAACGTAGCGGCGCTTTGATCTCTGCTCGGCTGGCGATGGAGCAAGGAAGAGAAGTGTTTGCGGTTCCCGGGCCAATCGATAGTCGTGTGTCACGCGGCTGTCACGGATTGCTCAAAGACGGGGCCAAACTCGTTGAGAGTGTAGAAGATGTTTTGGAAGAACTCGGGCCATTAGCTGCACCGACTCGAATCGATGATGAAACTGAAATACGTCATCCCGCGGAGCTTAAACTGAACGACCAGGAGTTGATGGTTCTCAACGCCATTAAATCCGAAGCGACCGAGTTCGATTTGATTATCGAGCAAACTGGTTTGTCGGCATCGGGAGCATTGTCAGCGATTAGTGTGCTGGAAATGCGCCGTTTGGTAAAGCGTGTTAGCGGAACGGCGCTGGTGAGAGTTTAAATCGCATGAAAATCGTTTCTTACAACGTTAATGGCGTGCGGTCGGCGATCGAAAAAGGGCTTGTCGACTGGATCGATGAAAATCAATTTGACGTCGTCTGTCTGCAGGAAACGAAAGCTCACTCGGGCAGTGTGCCTGTGCTGTTGATTGAGAGCCTCGGGTATCACCACCACTGGCATTCGGCCAAGCGAAAGGGCTATAGCGGTGTCGCGACGTTCACCAAAACCAAACCGACCAAAGTTTACAAAGGTATGGGAATCGAAAAATACGATGATGAAGGTCGGGTGATTCGAACTGATCTGGGCGATCTGACGATTTTGAATTGTTACTTTCCCAATGGCGGATCGGGCCCCGAGCGACAGCGGTTCAAGATGACGTTTCTGGACGACTTTTTTTATTGGGTCGAGAACCTTCGCGAGGAGCGTCCCAATATCATTGTCGTGGGTGATTACAATATTGCGCATCAAAAGATCGATATCAACGATCCGGTCCGCAACAAAAATTCGTCAGGATTCAAGCCTGAGGAGCGAGCTTGGATGACTCAGTGGTTTGAATCAGGTTTTGTCGATGCATTTCGGAAGCTAAGTCCTGACGAAGTGAGTTACACTTGGTGGCGGACGACACAGTTTGCCCGCAAGACCAACAAAGGCTGGCGATTGGATTACCAGTCGGTCAGCGACGCGATTGAGCATGGAATCGAGTCGGTCACTCATATGCATGACGCACATCATTCAGATCATTGTCCCGTCGAACTGGTGATCAATCTGTAGTCCCCTCCTGCTTTAAGTTATTGCCCAAACTGGAGGGTAACCAAAAGCTACGGATGACATGCGATGTTGTTTAACGCCAAGCCGTCAGGCGTAGGCTTTTTTCGCTACCCGTCTTCGATCGAAGAAGAGATAGTCACGCCACGAATCACACGAATCAACACGAATATTGGCGCGATAGAATTCGTGTTTATTCGTGTGATTCGTGGCAGAACGATTCCCTCACAGTCGCCTTTTGCTCAGCGAAAGTATCGCGGAACCTTTGGCAGGGAAGAGTGGAAACGCGCGGG
>CAYSQZ010000147.1:0-6319 GCA_964433035.1 uncultured Pirellulaceae bacterium
AGGGAGGGTGGCTTTGATGTATTGGATGTGACCCACTAAAAACGATGAAGAGCCCACCACCAATAGAACCATTTTCAAACCTCAATTGATGATACTCGATTTGATTTCACTTTGGTTTGAAAACAGCGACATCTGCCAACACAGCCATCATGGACGAAACAATCTTCGAATCCCACTCCAATCCGACCGCGCATAAAAAAAAGCTAACTACCCAGTGGGAACCTTGAGACGGTTGGGTGTTAGCCTTTAATTTGCTAAGCCAGAAAAGCGAAGCTTTGGTAGGTATATATTGAAGTGAGCGAAGAGAGGCAATAGCTTCGGGAGATCAAAGATAATGGACTCCGCTCACTTCGATAAATCTCTTAGGCAAGCCCCGTGCCAACAACAAAAAAAACGAAAAACCGGGCAAAATGCGGTACATTTTTCGAGGAAACCGAAAAACCTTCTCGCTTCGAGACAGCTGTCTCAGTGTGAGACGAAATTGGTACCAGATATTAGGTCGAACCTTCTTCTGCCAAAACCAAGCTGTGCCAAACTGTGCTGAATTTCAAATTGCCGCGACCAACCAAGCGTAAGCCCAACCCCAACTCAACCTTCAACGCCTTCTTAGCTACCGCCAAAGACAAACAAAGGTTGTTTGACGACTCTGTTTCAAATCAAACGCATTGAGTGAAAAACCGCTTCATCAAAAACGCAGCCGTACATAATTGTCGGTGGCCGTCTGGTCGGCGATCGGATGCTGATCTTTACGCTCCAGATGGTAAACTCGAAGAAGCGGTTACGACGCTTGAACCATTGTTGTTCAAATACGCTGAAAATCGCCAGCCAGAGAAAAGCCTTAGCGACTTCTATCAGCGTCCTCGAGGTACTGATACCCGCCGCCGGGTAAAGGGTAAAGAAGGGCTACCCAGAAAACCGTACAACCCAGACTTGTTCAGATTGGTGTTTGATTGATGAGTGCACGTTCGCTAGTTCTTGCGGCCCATGGTTCAACGGCCGCTGCCGACTCAAATCAACCTTTGTTTGATTTGGCCGAAGCGATTGCGCAGCATCATTGTTTCGACGTCGTCACGCCGGCGTTTCTGATGGGTCAACCGGAAATGACGAACGTTCTCGATGGACTGTCTGACGGGACTAAACTGCCCGCTGGCGACGTTGTGGTCGTGCCAGTCATGACCAGCCAAGGCTACTATCTGAAAAAACTTCCCGGTAAATTCGCTGAGAACCAGCGCTGCGGTCAGTATCGAGTTTTCATGACGCCAGTGATTGGAGTTCATCAATCGATCGCTCAGCGAATCGGAAACCGGATCGCCGGTCTGGTTGAGCAACACCAATTGGCTACTGATCAAACTACCGTCGCCATCATCGGCCACGGAACCCGCCGCAACAAGAATAGCGGAACATCGACGCTACAACTGACCGATCGGCTGAGAGAATTAATGTCGGGTGAGGTTGCTGATCAAGCGTACCCGGATTCGCTTTCTAAATTGAAATTTGAAACAGCTTTCCTTGACCAGGACCCCGAAGCTGAAGCAGTCGCTCAGAATATCGAGACACCTAACACGATCATCATCCCATTCCTGATCAGCCGCGGCCCGCACACCACCGACGATGTTCCCAGTGCGTTTGGACTTCCTGCTGGACCGGATTTGAAATTTCCCCTAGTTCAGTTACGGTCCAACGGGGTCTGTGTTTACGACTCGCCGCTGGCGATGTACCAAGGGATGGACGAGCTTTGCATCGAATTGGCCAATCAAGAGCTGGCCACTGGAACACCGCTTGAACTACCCGCGCCTGAGCAGCACGACAAACAAGTCGACCATCCGATTTCTTCAGGAGGTGTCGCCCAGTGATTTGTCGTCATGGTTCAGTTTATTTAGTTGGTGCAGGTATCGGTGATCCTGATTTGATCACGGTGCGCGGAATGAAGTTGCTGCAACAAGCCGACACCATCGTCCACGACCGGTTGATCCCGATTGAACTGCTTCAATACTGCCGCCAATCGGCGACGATCATCGACGTCGGCAAGTACCCTGAGCATCATCGAATCTCCCAAGCTGAAATCAACGCACTGCTTGTCAAGCATGCTGGCCAGGGCGATATTGTTGTTCGACTCAAAGGTGGGGATCCGTTTGTGTTTGGTCGCGGGCAGGAAGAAGTCGAAGCCTGCCGGTTGGCCAATATTCCCTGCCACGTCGTGCCGGGAGTCAGCAGTGCGATCGCCGGACCCAGTGCCGCCGGAGTTCCGGTTACCTCTCGCGGCATCGCGCGTTCGTTCACCGTCGTTACCGGGCAGACGGCAGCTGAGCTTGAGAAACACACGCTCGACTATCAAGCGATGGCTCACACCGACACGGTCGTGCTGCTGATGGCTCGCAAAAACCTTCGCTCGATCACGGCTGGACTAATAAAAGCTGGACGTGACCCCGAAACTCCCGTGGTGTGTATCGAACGCGCGACACTCCCTGACCAGCGCGTCACCTATTGCAACCTCTACGGCATCGCCGATCAAATCGATCAACTAAAATTCTCAAATCCGATGGTCACCATCATTGGAGAAGTCGCCAATCAGGTGAATCCTGATCTGGTCGAATGGCCTCAGGAAACAAACGAGCATTATTTCTCGCTTGAGTTTGGTGAGTAGGTCGCCTTGTGCGGCTTTAGCGACCCATGGCATTTGTTTAGAATCGAGCGTGTTACCGCGTAGCGTTGTGCGTGGTGCCGCTCACTATTTTCATCAGTTGCCGGTTTTGCAAAGTTGCCGGCCAACACAGACCCAAGCCTTTCCTATGTCACTTCCCATCGTAACGCTGGACACGAACGAAAAATGGGACTGCCACCAATGCGGCATTTGCTGTCGTGGAAGCTTGGTACCGTTAAGTAAAGCTGACGCTCAACGGCTTCGGAGTCAGCAGTGGGAAAAGCATCCGGGATACGAAGATGTTCAAATCATGGTCCCGCATCGCGGCGCAGAGAGTAAGCTTCGGCTGGCACATCGGCCCGATGGTTCTTGCGTGTTTCTAAAGCCCGATGGTTTGTGTTTCATTCATTCGATGTCGGGACTGGAAGCCAAACCAACCATCTGCCGCACCTTCCCGATGCAGTTGGTCCCTCAGGACAAGCACGCAGTACTGACGTACCGGCGAGCCTGCCCGTCGGCGGCTGCTGACAAAGGGATGGAGGTCAAAGACCGTATACCGGGGATTAAAAAGCTGGTGAAGGCCGATCGTCTTAAAGCCGATCCGATCGTGCCTCCGCTTCTCAAAAGCGGCGAACAAAGAGACTGGAAAACGATTCGAAGTGTTCTGGAGTCGGTTGACTCTCTGCTTCGCGATGAGAGATACCCACCAGTTCGACGCGTGGTTCATGCTCTTCGTTTTGCCAGAAACATCGACAAAGCAAAAACGCGGCGCATGTCTGATAGTGATGTCAGAGATCTGACGCAAGCCGTAGCCGAACTGGCTCCTCAAGAGTCAAAGCCATTCTTTGATGATCGAAAACCGCCCAAGGGAATTTCCAAAGCGATGTTTCGCTTGATGGCCGTTTCAGTGGTTCGGCTTCATCCGTACTGCAAGCACGAATCGAACTGGGCAACACGGTTTGACTTGGCCAAAACCGCCTGGAAATGTTTTCGAGGCAAGGGCCAGTTGCCCGTCTTTGACGACGCGCTCCCAAAAGCGAGCTTCGAATCGCTCGAGCAACCCATCGGCAATCAGGCGCCAGAAGTATATCTACCGCTGACTCGACTCATTGAAACAAACTCAGCGACGTTTTTGTATGCGCTGGCCAATCGAAAAGGTTGGACCGTGACGGACAGCATTCGGGGTCTGGCATTGCTGTTTCCCATTGGCATGTGGCTGCTTCGCTGGGAAGCCTCTGGTCAAAAGCCGGCCGTAGAAGCCATGCTCAATATGATCGTCGCGCTTGATCGCAGCCAAGGGTACCAACCGCTTTGCGGTCTCCAACAGCGATTGAAGCTTTCGATGCTTGGTTTTAACGGAGAGCTTGAAAGGCTGGCCGTTTGGTACGTGAGTTAGCGAATTTTTTGGGCGCGGCCTGAATTGATTGTTGATGGCCTACGATTGACTAGGCTTTGTCCCTAAAGTCACTACGGCATGACGCGCGGGGCGATGCCCTCGCGGTTAAACGAGCAGGGACGCCGCTCACATTTAACAAACAGGGCTTAATACTTGATCTGGTCTTCCATCATTCGTCGCGCGTCTTTGGAAGCAGATACCCAATCGTCGCTTTGCGCTTGAGCGACGATCGCCTCAAGCCATTCACGTTCGTTCTGAGGTACGTCTTCGCTAGTCGAAAGCAACGTCTCAATCTTTTCCAGGTGCTCTTTGTTTCTGTTCAAACAAGCGCTGTAAAGAGCTTTGGAATATTGATAAGTCTCGGGGCTGACTTCTCCGTATCCCCGATTCCAAGCCAGACTAACGGCCAACAAGATACCGCCCGCGGCAACCAATCCCAACAATAGACTCTTACTACTCATTGCCACTCTCCTATGACTTCACCTTCATCGATACTGCTCAGCTCGGCCCAGGTAAGTAAACCGACCGTTTCGGAGATAAACTGAACCGATCCATCACCCATGCAAACGTTTCCGCCACCTGGATGCTCTGCAAACATTTGGCCCACATGAAACGTTGGAAAGTTGACGGGATGAATGATTGGGAAACCCGTGATGTCCAACTCTCCCCCAGATGGACCCATGTGGTAAAGAACAAGCGTCGCAGCTCCGTCTGGTCCATTTTCGGGTGAAGAAAACTTCGGGTGAACTGTTGCTCCCGGGACAACACCAACCCAGGTTTTATCACTTAAGCGAGATGAATGTTCGCCAAGAAAGATACTGTTGGTAGTTCCGTCTCCAACCTCAGCCATCGTCGTTTTCGAATTTCGATAAAACGGACCATCAGCGACTCGAGAAACGTCTCCATTGATACTGACGCTCTTGGTTGTAAACGAATAGATATTGGTAAATACTTCGCCGCTTCGATCGGCACCCGCTTCGCTGCCCCAAGCCGACTCCTGTCCGTGACTGGCAACGTAGTTTGAACGACCAAGCACAATCGACGCTACGCCATCGGGCGAATAAGGAGCATTGGATTCATCAACAACGGTAAAGGGATCCTGGTCACCTGATGACGAAGGGCAAAGGAGAACCGGAAGCTGGGATTGGATGATATCGCGATGCGAGCTGTCCCAAATTGGACTCTCAAAGTCGATTTGATCGTGAATGTTGTTACCCTCGATAAACGGAAGCAAATGAGCTCCCCATCCCCAACCAGGGGCTGCATTCCAGGTTGTCGGGTCGATATGAACTCCTGAAGGCGCAGTCCCGTCACGACTAGGCGTCGAAGTAAATCCCGGTGGAAAATGCCCCAACGCCGACTCGTAGTTGTGCATCGCCAGTCCGAGTTGACGCATGTTGTTGGCACAAGTCACGCGCCGTGCCGCTTCGCGAACCTGCTGTACGGCCGGTAACAGCATCCCGATAAGAATGCCGATGATTGCGATTACGACTAACAATTCAACCAGGGTAAAACCACTTCGTGACCGAAGCGTATCATTGGAATCCATTTTCTCTCCACGTAATTTCACAGGACTCAACCATATCTGTAGCCAAGGCTACGGATGAAATGTAGCATTGGCTACAATTGAAGGCAAGAGCCTTTTGATCCAAAGAAGGTCCAGAGAGAAAAAACTGGTTGTAGGGAATAGGACAGTTCTTTCTTCCTGAGCCTGGCTAGGTCTTATTCGACTCACCCTCACGATACGCGCGAGCAAATGCCTTTGGCGTGCGAAGATACTGTTCGATAAACCCGCAGTCAGTGCATATCCAGGCTCGGATCTGGAACTCTTCGATACCTCTGAAAATCAGATTTTGGGGGGTCTTGGCGACAGCGATCTGTTGCGGAACTTTTCTTCCATATTCGTAGTGATCGGGCACCACGATGTCAGCAGCGATTTCTTTGGAGCCACACTTCGGACAGGTATTGGTTTTTCTCATCGGTTCCTCGTTTTTTTTGCAAACTCCGTTGGCGTAAAAAGCAAACTCCAACGGGGTTTAACCAACAGCTAAGGGTTCTTCAACCCTGGGTCAAGATAGTCGATCCCCTAACCCCCAAAGAGGTGTGATCCCTGCCTCAACGATCCAATCCCTTCGGGATTGTGTGTTAATGCGCACTTTGTCCCAAGGTTCAAGAACCTTGGGCTATTGATCTAACGCCTTTGGCGTAGAACCTTGGGAGCAAAGTTCGCCTACCGACGCACATAAACATTGGGCTAAACTAGTCGGAAATTCTGGCGACCC